>NVWG01000029.1 GCA_002746185.1 Candidatus Hydrogenedentota bacterium | reverse complement strand
CAACGATGGCACCCATAGCGGCGACTATCGCCTTGTTCCGTTGCGGTGCGTACGCTGCCATCCAGAACAAGCCCACAGTGGCAAGATACAGCGTCTGTTGCAACGTGTAGAATCGCGCTTCCCGAGACCACGCTACGGTCCAAGGTGACAATGCCATTCCAAAGGCCGCCGCTAACGCCGTGGGGCGACCCAGCAGCGGCTTAATGACGACATAGGTGAGCACTACGTTGAGTCCAGCCAACAGCACGGACGGTGATCGCAATGCCGTCTCGGTCATACCGAATAGAGAGATCATCAGTGCCAAGATATAATTGAAGGTGCTGCCGTTGTGGTAGGGCATCCCGCTGGGCAATTGAGCCTGCCCCGTCTCCGCGATGCTTTTACCCACATAGGAGTGGATGAGTTCATCGTGCCACAGACTGGGCACACTCAAGTTACTGAATCCTAGCCCCTGTGACACAGCCACCGCCACAAGCAACAGCCCCATATACCACCAGGTTGATTCTCGCGTGTATGGTTTCGTTTCCCCGCTCATCTTCGCCCGTTGTCTAAGCCTTCCGCGTCGGCTATAATCCGAGTCGCCCGTTGGGGGTAGCTTACACACTTTGCAGGGGATTGTCATTTTCCATGTCAACATTGACGCTGGCTATATGCGCGCGAAACGCACAGGACATTATCGGCGACTGCCTGGAAAGTATCCAGCAGCAAACCGTTGCGCCGGATGAAATCATCGTAGCCGTGGATGAACTCTCGGATCCCACTGTACAGGTAGCAGAGCAATTCGGTGCGCGGGTTATCGCCAGCGACGCTACCGGGTTGTATGAAGCGCGCAACGCGGTGCTGGAAGCCTGCACCACCGATTACCTTGCCTTTACCGATGCGGACTGTATTCTGGTTCCTCAATGGGTGGAGAAAGCAAAACATGTTTTGGATACAAGAGAGAACGTGGCTGCCGGTACGGGTCGTCACCCGCCTGTAGGAGTACGTAACTTCGCCTCGTGGCTTCATCACATGTGGTACGTGGTGGAAACGCGTAGCACGGGCGAAACGGACGGCGTTATCGGCGGCAACAGTTTTTTTCGTACTGCCGCGCTTCGGGAAGTAGGGGGCTGGCTAAATCTCCCTCGTCACAGCGCTGCGGAGGATGTATATATATCGGAAGCGTTGCGTCTCGCGGGACATACCATCTGGTTCGAAGAAGGTGTGGCGGCTCAGCATCATTACGAGACGAAACTTCCGGGTCTGTGGCGCAAGAGCGTAATGATGGGCAAGGATATCGTGGTCATGATGCGTGCCGCAGGTTGGAAAGGCTCGCTGTGGTGGTATACTCTGGCCATTCCCCTGATTCTCGACGCGCTGATCATGGGTCTTATACTGCTCCCTTTCTCTCCGCGAGTGGCTGCACCTGGTGTAATGGCTTTGCTCTTGGGTTCGTACATCTATTTCGCATGGAAGTTCCGTAGTCCAGCGAAGGCTTTCCCACGCTGGATCGCCCGGTGGATACTTATCTGGCCGTATAGTTGGGGCATTCTGAAAGGCCTCACCGCTCCTATTCCTGAACAGGCTCGGACCCGGTGACATGCCTGAAATTCGGCGCACTATTGGAYTGATTTGTTCCCAYGGCGGACACCTGACRGAGATGCTGGAACTCCARSSCGCKTTYGAKGGYTTCGAMYCSTTCTATTTYTGTTACGAYGSSGAYACSACGCGACGTTTGAACCAYGCRTAYCTCGTRCCTAACAAGCCTTACAGCCCTATCCGTTTCGCCATCAATCTGGTTAAAATGTGGCGCATCATTTCCAAAGAAAAACCGTATATCCTCATTTCTACAGGAGCAGAGATTGCCATCCCCGGATTCCTTATTGCGAAACTCCGAGGTATCCCCACGCTCTATATTGAATGCGGTGCTCAAGTCACTCGCCCATCTCTTTCGGGCCGTATTCTCATTCATGTAGCCGACACGTTTTATGTGCAGTGGCCTGAACTTCTGGAGGTCTACGGTCCCAAGGCGCAGTGCGTGGGCAGTTTGGTGGATGAGCTCAAGGGGGAATCATGATTTACGGTACCGTGGGTACTATGCACAAGGATTTCGCTCGATTCATCCGCGCTCTGGACGAATTTGCGAAACAGACCGACGAAGAAGTGGTCATCCAGACGGGACTGGACAGCACCGTGCCGGAACACGCCGACCATTTCGACTTTCGATCCCGGGATGAGGTGCTTGAACTGCAGCGCAACGCTCGCGTCATCGTAACTCACGCGGGAATCGGCTCCGTCATTGATGCGCTGCAATGTGGTATATCGTTGATCGTCGTCCCCCGACTCAAACGCTATGGCGAACATAACAACGACCACCAACTCGACTTGGCTCGCGCCGTGGAACGTCGCGGTTGGGGTAAACTTCTACTCGACACAGCCGACCTCCCGGATGCCTTGGCATCTCCCCCACCTCCCTATACCGATTACGTCCCGGCGAAGAAGCCGCTACTTGAGGCCGTACGTGCGGCTACACTTCGGGCTGCTGAGTCCCGGTAGCTGCCTGCGTCTGTCCCCTATAGACTGGGCGAGGGCGTTGCGCGGGGTAGGCGAACACCCCGGTACGAACCGGGCACCTTTGTAACCAGTCGCCCACTCTTTGGTGTGGATGAGGATCGGATTCCATAGACGTGGTGAAGTCCCATAGACGGAGTGCGAAACAATAGGGTCGGCGAGGATGGAAGGAGGATTTTATCAATGAATATGGGGTTTCGGGGAAAAGTCTTTTTTCAGCCACAGAGGAAGATGAGGACACAGAGAGAGCAACATTTCAATTTCTAAAATTCCCACAATCTGCGGTTAAAGTATCTGTGGACATCTGTGTCATCTGTGGACAGCAAAGCGGTTTTGCCGCCTTGGCTCGCAACGTCGCGGATAGTTCTGCTATGCTCACATCTTGGTTGCGTATCTTTTCTTGGGAGAATTATCATGTCTACAGAATCACTTATCAAAACCCTCGTGATCACTCGAGGGTATTTCCAGAGTCAGATGAAAGACCTTTCCGACGAGCAAATGTTGGAGCAACCTGAAGGGGCTACCAACAACATAATTTGGCATCTGGGGCATATCGCGCACAGTCATAACAGTATGGTGTACAAGGCTTGCGGTTTGGACGGATCGGTGCCGGATTCTTGGGCAGATCTGTTCAAAGGCGGTACGTCTCCTTCGGATTGKMYKGAANNMMTCNYKYYTGTGGNATGAGGTGAAGGACCGTTTTAAAAACCAGATGAACGAAATTGTGGCGGACTATCAAGCGGGTAAGTTCACGGACTTCAACAAAATCGAGTTGACACCTGAGGTTTCTCTGGACACCATCGACGAGTCTCTGGGTTTTGTCATCATTCATGAAAGCGTACATATCGGTCTGGCCATAGCACTGAAACAGCGATTGGGGTAACGTGGCTGTTGCACCCCAACTGCCGCTGGCTTTCAAGACCTTCCGTATAACACGATTTCACCTTATGCGAGAGGTGGAGGGACTCACACCGGAGCAGATGCTGCATATCCCGGAGGGTCGGGACGATAATATTCTCTGGAACGTGGGGCATTTGCTGTGTTCCTTGTCGCGCCTTACCTACGTATTCAGCGGCTATGATTTACCTATCCCGAAAGCCTATCTGGGTCTCTTTGGCAAAGACACTACGGCGACGGCGTGGGACGCGGCACCGGATATGGACGAGGTGATGGGGCATTTTATTTCGCTGCCGGATAAAATCGAGCAGGATTATGTGGCTGGAAAATTTACAGACTACACGTCCCTGCAAATCGTGCCGGGCGATAATATTACGTCTGTGGAAGAGGCCGTGGCTTTTCATTGTTTTCATGAAGGGCTGCATATCGGCAAAATACTGACGCTGAAAGAGGCCATGGGTTTGCCCGTTAAAGGGGGCTGATGGGGGAATGCACATCAATGCATGTGTCCATAATCATTCCGGCATATAATGCGGAGGCAACATTGGGGGAATGCTTGGCGGCTTGCGTCGCCCAAACGCATTCTGATGTTGACGTTATCGTGGTAGATGACGGATCGACAGACTCGACTCCGGACATGGCGAAGAATTATCCCGTTGAATATATTCGCCAGGACAASGCCGGACCCGCCGCTGCACGTAATCGAGGCGCGCAAGCTGCGAAAGGTGAAATAATTGTCTTCACGGATTCCGACTGCATTGCAGAGCCGGATTGGATCGAGAAACTGCTTGCGGGTTTTACATCCGACGACGTAGTAGGTGTAGGCGGGAGTTACGATATCGCCAACGACTCCAGCTTGCTTGCCCAGATGATTCACGAAGAAATCATGGTGCGGCACAAGCAATTCAAGGAAGAAGTGGATTACCTGGGTTCGTTCAACGTGGCGTATCGTAAAAATGCTTTCGACGCAGTAGGTGGCTTTGATGAAGCCTTCCGAATTGCGTCCGGTGAGGATAACGACCTGGCCTATCGTCTTCATGATAAGGGCGGGCATCTACACTTTGCAGCCAATGCCAAAGTAGCCCACTACCACCCCACAAAATTATTTCCCTACTTGCGCACCCAGTTCCGACACGGGTTCTGGCGCATGAAGCTTTATGCGAAACATCCCAAACGTAGTAAGGGCGATCAATATGCAGGCAAAGCCGAATTTGCAGGACCTCCACTCGCCCTGATAGTTCTCATTCTGATGGTATTGTTATTCCTTAATATTACTCTTAATTACAACAATCACTGGGTATTACCCATCACCATATTTCTTTTGCTGGTATATGGTTACTCACAACAATCCCTTACTGATGCCATTTCCGTTCATCTCGGATTTCTAGGCGGCTTCAAATTCCAAGGTATGCTATTCTTGCGAGACGTGGCTCGGGGCTTGGGTTTAATCAAGGGGGTATGGACGTTTATGATATTGCGCAGGAAAACAGCATAATGGCACGGGTATTGGTCATCATACCGGCCTATAATGAGTCGGAATCTATTGCGGATGTTTTGGATGCGCTCAAACGGCATGCACCTGACTATGACGTGCTGGTGGTGAATGACGGCTCGACGGATAACACGAGTGCTATCGTGAAGCGCATGGGTTCCGCCGATATCATCGACCTGCCGTTCAACATGGGTATCGGCAGCACCATGCAGACGGGTTACAAATATGCTGTTGCACAAGGATACGACATTGCGGTCCAATGTGACGCGGATGGGCAGCATCCTGTGGAACAACTGTCGCGAATTGTAGACGGGGTCGTGGCGAAAAAAGCAGACATGATTATCGGCTCTCGCTACGTATCCGATACAGCCTATACCCCATCCATTTTTCGCCGCGTAGGAAAATCGCTGCTGTCACGTCTCGTTGATTCCGTTGTAGGCGGCGGCATTACCGATACGACCAGCGGATTCCGCGCCATGAACCGCGCGGTGTTCGGCACCTTCGCCCGCACCTATCCGGACGACTACCCGGAAGCTGAAGCGTTGGTCATCATGCACCGCCACGGACTCAAGGCGGTGGAGGTACCTGTGGATATGCAGCCTCGTCAAGGCGGACAGAGTTCCATTGGACCCCGCCGCGCCGCGTATTACATCGTCAAAGTGAGCATGGCCATTTTCATTCGTATGCTCAAGCGCATTACTCATGCGCCGGACAGGGGGGAATCTGATACTGCTGGCTCTGATCTGGTGGAAAAAACGGAGTCGCGATAGATCATGGACGATACCCTCCTCCAGATCAGTATCCAACCGGGCCATCGGATCGCCATCGCTATCCTCAGTCTGTTGCTGGTGGGACTGGTACTGGAGTTGGTTCGTCGGGATTACCTGAAAGAAAAATATGCCCTGCTATGGGTAGCCACCTCCCTCACCGGGCTTTTCATCGGCATCTTCCCCGGTATTCTTACCTGGCTCACCCACACCCTGAAATTCCAACTGCTTACTACGCTCTATGCCCTGTCTTTTCTCTATACTCTGGGAATTATCCTGGCGTTCAGTGTGATCATCTCGCGGCTGGTAGAGCGCAACCGGGTTCTCGCTCAGGAGGTGGCTTTGCTGGGGAATCGGGTTCGTCATCTGGAAGAGGGTGACGATCATGTCTGATAATTTGGAAAAAAAAGTGCCCTTAACTATGCCAGGTGTTCTCACCTGGCTATGGATTGCCATTACGTTTATTCTCTTTTTTACTCATTTCAGCATGGTTTTCTATAATGCCAATCGAGATGCCATCCAAGGCCTTTTTCGCTGAATACAATAATTATAATGTTACCTTACACCTGCTTCCTTCATCCGGTTTTAAATTTGCCCTGCCTGTGGCGTACCATCGCTCCTATCCGAAGGACATTCCATGATGAACCGTTTTAAGAAAATTGCGCGCTATAGTATTATTGTTGCTGCTATATTAATGATTGGTCTGCTTATTTTTGCCCATGCGTATTTTGGTGCGCTAGTCTCCGCCCCCCCTACCAACCGCACCGATTTATCCCCCACCCCTGTAGCCGTCATACTCATTCAACCCCGTAAGGCAGCTCCGTTTATCCATGCCTTGGTCAATCGACAATCCCCCGTCAAAATCCCACGGTGGGCATTGGACCGTTCCCTGCCCTATGAAGCAACAATCCTACTTTCGGAGAACACTAAAGGGGATTACATCGATATCCACGCACTGCTAACCATGCCGCGCTTTGCTCCCCTTGCGACGCGCTATATGAACGATAACAATCTGCTGGAAAATATGCCTGAAGTCAATTGGAATCCTCATGAAGTTCAGCGACCGCAGTCCGGCACCATCCTTTTAGAAGGTAGTGTCCCTATGGAAGAAGACACCCTGGACGATGTGTGGATGCAATGGAATCAGTCTATTCAACCCGCGCCCCTGGCGATGGCGGAAGGTCATTTCATTGAAGGACTTTTCGATAACCGTATCGGTGCGGGCTATCTGGCCATGGCGTCGCTGCTCTATGCTTTTGATATTGATCTGGACGATCAGGAACAGAAAATATCTCTCACATCGTTTCAATTTGTACTCAGCATGCGGCTCGCCATAGATATCACCAACGACAATGCTGTTGAAATCTATTTCATCATTGAAGTGTTGCCAGAAGCCAAGCAGCGGCTCGCCGTTATAAATCTGAAAGTAGCGCTGGATGATGCCTTCGAGAATATGAAGACCGATCTGGCCCGAGAACATGAAATCGTTATGACCGGTGAAATGAAGCAAACAGAAAATATCATCGAATACACGTATCGTATTGAAGATGCAATGAGTTATGTGGAATTGTGGTTGGCCGGGGACATGTAATCACCCCGGTTACATTTCTTGGCGACCTTCCATGGCGTGGGTGAGTGTTAATTCGTCCGTGTATTCCAGACCGCCCCCCATGGGCACGCCATGGGCGATACGCGTCGCCTTCACCCCCGTTTTATTCAACTGCCGGGATAAATACAGTGCGGTAGCTTCCCCCTCAGCCGTGGCATTGGKGGCTACGATAACTTCCTGTATGCTTTCATTCGGTAGTCTACGAAACAATCGCTCCAATTCCAGCTCGTCCGGGCCTACCCCGTCCAGAGGGCTCAATGCCCCGTGCAGCACATGATATTTTCCTTTATATGCCCCGCCCCGTTCGATAGCCATGGCGCCGGAAGGATGTTCCACCACACAGATTATGGTTGCATCCCGTCGCTCATCAGTACAAATTCGACACGGCTCCACCTCCGTTAAGTTACGGCATATACTGCACTTGGAAATAGCGTCATGGGCCTCACGTACCGACTCGCTCAACATGCGGGCTTCTTCTGCAGGCGCACTTAATACATGCAGCGCCATGCGCTCCGCCGAACGCTTGCCGATGCCCGGGAGTCTACGAAACGCCTCTATTAGCCGTTCTACCGATGGAGAATCAAGAAGCATCGGTAGCCCCCTCATGATCCGCCAGCATACGTTCGCGGACGGCGTTCCACTCTTCCAGTTTTTCCTGGCGGGTAATAATGTCCAGCCGCTGGGGGAACAAAATTCCATTAAGATGATCGGTTTCATGCTGGATAATTCGGGCAAGAAAATCGACGGCTTCGAATTCCATATCGCTGCCYGACACATCCTGCGCCTTCACGGCTATCTCTGTTGCACGCGGAACCTGGGCATACACTTCCGGCATGCTCAAACACCCTTCTTCGCCTAGTTCCTTGCCTTCCATAGAAACGATTTCAGGATTCACCAGGCATATCTCAGGCCCGTCAGGTTCCTGGAGCACAAAAAGACGTTTCGATTTACCGATCTGAGGGGCTGCCAATCCTACCCCTTTATAGGCATGCATGGTCTCCAGCATGTCCTCCACCAACTTCCCCAACGCTGCGTCAAACGACTCGACGGAATGCGCTTTTTGGGTCAGCGGATCATCTGGATAATATACAATTTGAAATTCAGCCATGCGATTTCCCTGTTTCCCCCAGTTTATCACAGGCCGTCAAATTGCCCCAAATGGTGATGCCGTCCGATTATGCCCGGATACTCTTTTCCAGGATGGAGAGTAATTGGCGAGTATGACCATCTTTTGATGCTTCGTCGTCAATTTTCTGGCATGCATACAAAACGGTAGTATGAYCTTTCCCGCCGAATGCTTCACCGATGGCGACCAGGGTTAGACTTGGGATCAAGTCTTTGCACAGGTACATGGCTAATTGGCGGGGGTACGCCACCTGACGCTGCCGACTGCGACCACGCATATCGGAGAGCCTCACATCAAAATGTTCCGCGACTATCTTTTGGATCCCCTCCACCGTAATAGGCTTGAATTTTGCGCTGCCGATGAGATCGTGCAGGACTTGTTCAACCAGTTCCAAGGTAATAGGCTGTTCCGTCATGCGACTATAGGCCACTACAGTAATAAAAGCCCCTTCCAATTCGCGAATGTTACTGGTCACGCAGGAAGCGATATACCGCATGATATCCTGCTCCACGGTGATATTTTCCTCCACCGCYTTGTTTTGCAAAATAGCGATACGCGTCTCTACATCCGGTGGCTGAATATCTGTGATCAATCCCCATTCAAAGCGGGATACCAGCCGTTCTTCCAGTCCCTGAATATCTTTGGGACCGCGGTCGCTGGCAAGAACTATCTGCTTGTGCTGATCAAACAACTCATTAAACGTATGAAAGAATTCTTCCTGTGTTGCTTCTTTTCCCGCAATGAAATGAATGTCATCAATCAAGAGTAAATCCACCTGGCGATATTTGGCGCGAAAGCGTTGTGTGGATTTTTTGGCAATGGCTTCGATAAGTTGGTTGGTGAATTGTTCGGACGAAATGAATACCACATTCGCATCGGGATCTCGTTTCAATACTGCCTGCCCAATGGCTTGCATCAAGTGTGTCTTACCCAAACCCGTCTGCCCGTATAAGAACAATGGATTGTAAGCCCGAGCCGGCGAGTCGAATACCGCCTTGGCAGCAGCATGGGCAAACCGATTCCCGGAGCCGATAATAAATCGATCAAAGGTATAGCGCTCGTTAAAGCCTTTATAGCGCGGCTGTACTTTCCGTATTTTCTTTCGAGAGCGTTTCGCGAGCCCTTGGGTAGCGGACGGTTTGGACAATTCTCTTGCAAGAGATTCTTGCGTCTCAACCACGGGGACAAATTCCACTTCCCGGAAATCTTCCAAGATCCCTTTCAACGAGGTACTGACCACTTCCAAGTAATGATCCCGCAGCCAGTTAGCAAAAAATTGGCTGGGAACCTGGACTTTTAACGTACCATCGGTGTAGGACTCAAAACGGGTTTGGGAAAACCAGTTCTTAAAGCTATGTTCATCTAGTATATTTTTCAATTGCCCTTGGGCCAAAACCCAAGGATTCGTTTTATTCGAGGCCATTCCGCTCCCAACTTATTCACAATCGAGTTCATCTTCTGGTCACTAAATACCTGGAAAGACCAGACACGTTCAACCAAACTCAATCTTAGTTTAACTGCCCAAAATTAATGTAGAGTGCTGCACCACTTCACGTTAACGCGATCCACCACCCAGCGCAAATGCAATATTACTTAATACACCCAAGAAAAAAATACTGCAAGAAACAAGTAAAACAATCATTTGTAAAACTCGAAAAGGCGAGTTGCCACAAACCGTCCACAAGTTATCCACACCAACAATCACCCCTTAAAACAAGGTGATTATCACCYGTAGAGCYTCCCATCTTGCACSTTTTTTCACGTCATGTCAAGCCATTTTTTCTTGACATTACCAGTTCTTTTTTTACCGATTCCCATAACAAATCTAATTCATCAATGGTGCAATCGGTTATCCCTTTATCAGCCGCGCGCAGTTTAAACTGAAGCAAGTCGAAACGCTGCGTAAATCGTTCGCTCGCTGCTGCCAATTCCTGCACGGGATCCGCATCTAAAAATCGCGATGCATTGACTACCGCAAAAAGAAGATCGCCTAATTCTTTTTTTGCATGTTCGTGATCTTCCTCGTTCAACGCTTCTTGAATTTCTGCGATCTCTTCGTGAATTTTTTCCATCACTCCGGAGATATCCGGCCAGTCAAATCCTAAAGCCGAAGCCTTCGTCTGAATTGCTTTCGCAGCATGCAAACTCTCTGTAGATGCTTTCATATTCCTCATCCATTTTCGTCTATTTGGTTCAACTCATACTGGTCGCGTATCATACAGGCAAAGAACGACAAACCCAACTCAGTAATTGTGAATACATTATGAAACCACTCCTCGCYATAACTATGGGTGACATCAACGGAATCGGTCCTGAAATTCTGGCCAAGGCCTCACTACACACCGCGCTCTACGAAGCATGCACCCCCTTGGTTATAGGATGTCCAAAAGCGTATGAGGCGGCAGGGAAAGACATCGCGTCCTACCGTCCACCCCAATTAGTAACCAAACCTGATCTCGCCCATACGATCAGCGACGAACTTCCATTTCTTGAATCCAATATAACCGCCCCCCCNTTATCGCCCTGGCACACTGGACCCCGAAGCGGGACGGTGCGCTATGCAGTGGTTGGAGAAGAGTGTGGATTTGGCTATCYCAGGCTCTATAGACGGTATTGTTACTTGTCCCATCAATAAAGAGGGGATTCACCAGGCTGGTTATGCCTTCCGAGGCCATACGGACTATATCGCTGAGCGGACAAACGCGCCCGATTTTCGTATGTGCCTTTTTACAGACCGTATTCGTATCATCCACATCTCGGACCACTTACCCCTGCGCGATGCCGTCGAAGCTGTCAGCCGTGAGCGTATCGAAACCTCTATTCGGTTGGGACATGATGCCCTTATCAATTTAAAGCTGCCACGCAAGAAAATTGCCGTTGCCGGATTAAACCCTCATGCGGGCGAAGCCGGCGCCTTTGGGACGGAAGAAAATGACATAATCGCTCCTGCCATAGAGGCATGTCGCTCTGAGGGAATCGATTGCACTGGACCCTACTCACCGGATACAATTTTCAAACGGGGGTTCGAAGGTGAATTCGACCTTATCATCGCCATGTACCATGACCAGGGGCATATTCCCCTCAAGCTCATGGCGATGGATGAAGGGGTGAATGTAACTTTGGGAATTCCCATCATACGTACTTCGGTGGATCATGGAACAGCTTATGACATTGCAGGAAAAAATTGTGCCCGCGAACACAGTCTTATGGCAGCCATCCAGTTGGCTTCCCAATTGGCCTCAAACAAGACTGGTTAATCTCACGGTGCATCCGGCTCCGTATCTATTTATTTGTATTCTAGCAATAGTGGCGGCTCTCCCTGCCTATGCCGATACATTTAAAAAACACCCCAAGCAATTTAACATCGGACCTTTCCCCACCAGTATCGTTGCCGTGGACCTGAATGATGACGGTATCCCGGAGATTCTCACCACCGATAGAGGGCGCTTGACCGATCCCCGAGACGAGAAACCCGCTGCAGACTACATTTCTTATCTGGTTGCCCTGGAGCCTTTGCAATACAAAACGCAACCCCAAATTCAAACCGGATTCGGCCCTTATGCCCTTCGTGCGGTAAATATTGATGCCTTACGCGCCACCGATTTGGTCTCCGTCAATTTTATGGCTACCCGCAACAGGGATCTCACCCTGGTACGCAACCTGGGTGATGGCCTATTCGAGCCGCTGCATTTCTCGGTAAACGACGAAGAATTGTATTACACGCAGCGAAAAGACGGCGACGGAGAAGCGCTCTTTACCACTCCCGGCTTAACTTCATTTGCTGTACGGGATATCGACCGAGACGGCTACCGCGATGTATTGGCCACGGGTTGGAGCAGCGACGTACTGGTCCTTYTTCCTGGTCACCCCGAAACGTATTTCGCGACCCCGAAGCTCATCCCTGCACCAGGGGGACCCAGAGATATTCAACTTGGCGACATCAATGGTGACGGACATTACGATGCCGTGGTCTCTTTTTATAATCACCACGAAATCGGGATTTTTGAAGGGGATGGCAAGGGCAATTTTACTGAAGTAAATCGATTTAAAACCAAAGGGTATCTACCGCATACCATCGAACTCGCCGATATGAATGGGGATAAGGAACTTGATATTGTTGTTTCCCATGTCAATTCCGATGACTCTTTTGCCATCTATTTCCACCAAAACGCATTCAAATTTGATCATTCTCAAGAAGTCATGATTGGAACATCCCGCGATAAGCTTGAACACGAAATTCGGGACATCGTCATTGCTGATTTCAACGGAGATGAACGTATGGATGTAGCCGCTGCCTGCTTTGCATCAAGCAAGGTCATTGTTTTCCTGCAAACATCCAAATCTCAACCTACCAATCTACGCTTCACCAAGGAAACGTATACGTATAAGGATGGGAAGCCACGGGTGTTGACGGYAGCAGACGTRAATAATGACAAYAAGGTTGACYTACTWATCGGRTTATGGGAACCCAATAAAATCGCYATYCTRTTGGGRCGTTGATCCCTCAGGCAGATGTAGTRGAAAYGGTCATGCSGCGGACCTGACTGCGGAGTTCCCTATATTCTCCTGCCGTCAATCCCGCATATCCGAAGCGAACGGAATTGTAAAGGTCCAGCATAGTGCCCAAATCGCTACTGAGCGAAATTTCTTTTTGTGCTGCCATAATTTCGAGCTCTTCCGCAGTCAAACCATGACAATCCACACCAAGCTGCGACAATTTCCGTTGTACCTTTTCCATCAACTTTCGAGCGCGCTGCTGATCCGCATTTAATGTTGGTCCAGACACTTTGGAAAAACGGTTTAGTAATCGCCACCCCATAAACCCAATACCAATCATCAAGGTAACTATACTGCTCCAGACAATCAATGTAGTAAATCGACCCGTAAACGAGACACCCATTCGCTCTTCATCACTGGGGTCCCCAATTCCAAAACTTTGAAATATCTCAAAGGTGGATTCCTTGAGAATCARRTACTGTTCGTTCGGRGTATAGCCAATTACACTCCGGAGCCAAAAAAGCCGCGCTTTCATAGACCATTTCGAGTAAGATCGTGTTACCCCTTCCAGGGAAAATAAATCTACCTCCGTATCAGGCGGCGTGGGATCATACGTAACCCATCCCACATCTGGATAATAAACCTCGACCCACACATGAGCCATATTATTCACCACCGTATATGCTTGATCCCCGCTATCCCAAATTCCACCTCGAAATCCCTTTACCAGTCGAGTAGGWATCCCCTGRCTTCGCGCCATCATAGCCAGWGCRCTGGCATACAACTCGCAATGACCCGCCCGTGTGACCAATATAAAAGCATCGAGGGGGTTTTCCGATGGTAAATCTGGAATAGACATGGTGTACATGAAATCGGAAGACATCAAGAATGACTCTAAAACTTCCAACTTTTCATAAGGAGTATCCAAATCTTTCGTCAACCGCTCCACCAGCTCCAGGGYTTCCGGGGTAAGGTGATAGTCCGTCRACAATCGGTAATCGCTGGGTACCATCACGGACATATAATCTTCCGACGATGCTTGTAATTCTTCATCAGAGGGGGTATATACTTCCGCCCATGCCTCAATTTCAACCCCTTTATCACCTTTCATCGTCATATCCACCGTGAAATCCCCAGCGGAATCCCATGTCAATGGCGCGAAAAAGTCCCCTTGTACGGCACGCATCATACTAACAATTTGGAGTGATGGAACACCGCTTTCCGGTAATTTATCAATAAATGCTTCGTATCGAATTATCTCCCCCTGGGCAAATTGCGTTCGCTCTATTCCCTTACCCCGATCAAAAGCTCTCCGTGCGCAATAAAATCGTCTGAACCGAATATCACGACTCGACCCTCGTGATATAAGACCTCGCCGACTCCATATATTTCCATCATACGAATCCAGAGTCGTTACACGCCAATACATTTCCTCCGTATAGATTCCCCCTTCGTTATCCGGAAACCATACCTGCATCACCGGCGAGGCATCACCTACAATTTTTCCAATCAAAGACAGATCCGATTCCTCACCCATCCCAGTAGTAAAAGTCGTATCATCCAGCATGGTGCCCAGCAGCCCCGCATCGGTTCGCGGTACTGCCGCAAAAATAATGACGGTACAAGAAAGCAGCATCAATGAAAAAAACATGATCCACCCGGCCATACGAAAATCGAGTAGACGAGCCACCAAACGCGGACCCCGCCGCCCTGTATCCACTAAATCCTCTACACGAATCATCCGGGCACTTTGCGAGGCTATTCCCACTTCCAGCAGCAATAATATCCAGGAAGCAGCCACAACAAACAAGATCATGATAAAACCGATATTGGCGGAGGGGGACAGCACGGTAGCAGCCAGCAGCATGAAAAATGACATGAGCAGAATATGATTATAGGTCTGTTCTCGTTTTACGTGTACCATGGAATACGATTGAATGTAAATCAGCAGAAAGGTCAACGTATACAGCAACCCATTATTCGGTATCGTGGTCAGCAGCACAGCACTCATGGCTACAGTAATCACCGTAGTCACCGTTCTAAATGCTTTAAAACGGTTATCCAGCCATTCCCCCAGCGGCATACACACAATAAGTATCAATGGCCACAACAGGGTTAATCCACTTTGAAAATCAGGCGTGGTTCCCAAGGCGGCATAACTCAAAAAAACGATMATRCTCAAYGCTATTTTCAGTTGYCGKCGAATGGAYTTATCCATAAAGCGCYCCYTCGGGATCCAACACAACGGACCGTGCKCCGTATAATCGTTCGCCCCATTTCTCGGGATCGGTGGATAAGAATACTTTCGCCGCATCAAAATATTCGCCGGAAGCCTTAAACCATTCGTCATTACTGGTCTCGTACGAAACGGCGTTTACACGGGCTAGTTTTTCCAGTATCTCCCGAGCGTGACCATGTCCTTTTCCCAGGGGCAATTGGACTTCCGGTGTTACYAACGCAACCCGGTATTGTTGATCCAGCAAGGCCATGGCTAACGAAGCCGTAAGATCCATCGCCTGCTCAAAAGACTCCTCCCATTGCGGTGAATTTGGAATTCCCCGTGTATCCAACACCAGCACTACATTGCGGGAAGAGCTGGGCTCCAATTCGCGAATGATGAGCTGGCCCAACCGCGCACTGACTTTCCAGCTGATATGCCGGATATCATCACCGGGCACATATTCCCTCAATCCAAAAAATTCATCGCCATAGGAATGCGTCACCTTCGGCGTCTGCCCAGTATCATCCAGCTGATCGTAAATATTTTTATGAATCTGGCGAACCCGGGGATATACCACCACCGTTTGTTTATCCTGAAGAATTACGCGCCGCATGAATAGCCCAAATGGAAATGCTGAACTCAGATACACCGGCGGCAGCGTTTGCAGCCCGCGTTTGGAAATCGTTTCGGTAATTCGCAGGGTGATGGATTCTCCGGGCGGCAGTTTATTAGCATATAAAATTGATCCGGTATTTCCGGATTGAATACGCAGCGATACCGCTGGAAAAAATGACTTGTTATTTTTTAAATTCAGAAGYACGGCAAACCCATCTAAACGATGGGCAGAATACGGTGCRTCWCGCTGAATTTCCACATGATGCAAAGACCATCTGGCCAGAAAATATCCCACCGCCACAAAACTAAAAAGAGCGCCGCCAATAAGATAAAAAAGATTTTCCCCCGAATTCAAAGCAGCCAGTTGAATGAGAAYAAACGTNAGGAGAAACGCCTTACCAGAAGGCCGAATGCTCATGTCTTTTTTCGTAGTAAGTTTCATATAGGAATGACGTGCCTGACTACATGGGTACCGGAACCGATTCAATAATTTCCGTAAGCACTATTTCTCTATCTCGCGAAGTCCCTGAAAGCGGTCCACTTTGCGATTTAATCAGCATTCGGTGAGCCAATACCGGCAACGCCATGGCCTTCACGTCTCCCGGCGTCACATAATCCCGACCTTGTATTAACGCATTCGCCTGACACGTCTCGTACAACGCCATGGAACCCCTCGGACTCACGCCTAACCGTACCAGCGGCGATTTCCGTGTACCGTGAACAATACCCAATATGTACCGCGCCACACTCTCCTCCACTTTCACATTTCGAGAATGTTCTTGCAGTGCTATCACATCGGTATCCGTAAGCACAGGCACTAAATCAGCCAATGCTTTTTGGGGACTGTGCCGACGCATCACGCGTAGCTCATCGTCTTCCAGGGGATACCCAATCTCCACACGCAAAAGAAATCGATCCAATTGGGCTTCCGGCAGGATATAGGTACCTTCATATTCAATGGGATTCTGTGTTGCCAATACCATGAACGGTTCTGGTAATAATCGAGTCTTCCCTTCAACCGTCACATGGAACTCACTCATGGCTTCCAGTAACGCGCTCTGGGTTTTCGGAGGGGTCCGGTTTATTTCATCCGCCAAAACCACATTGGCAAAAATAGGCCCTTCCCGATAATCGAAATCCTGGGTATGGGGATTCAGTATTGATACACCTAAAATATCTGTGGGCAGCATATCGTTAGTAAACTGAATCCGATTAAAATTACAATCAATAGATCGGGCCAAGCCCTGGGCCAATGTGGTCTTTCCTATCCCGGGCACATCCTCTATAAGGATGTGTCCGCGCGCCAACAGCCCCACAACACACAAGCTGACCGCCTCACGCTTACCAAAAATAATCTTCTCAATATTATCCACCAGGGAATTTATCTGGGTACTGGTATCATTTATAGGAATCGCATTCGACTCCATTGTCTGCTCCGACAATGCACATCTCCTCATTTCACCCGCTAAAACACCTAAACCACATTGTTCTGATTTCTACTAACAGCTTTACTACCTGATTCTATTCACGGTTATCATCCTCACAACCAGCGATCCATCCATTCCAAAGAGGCATCCAGAGCTTCTAAAGGCATTGAATGACCCTCTTTATGTGTAAAATTCCCTATCGCATCCTTGGCRCCCAGTAGTTTATATATCSTYCGAGCTTCCTTCACCGCTGCCTCACAACTGGACGTTTTGGGTAATTTTTCGTCATTTAATGCCGTAATCAGCAATGTGGGGCTGGGAGCAATTAGAGCTATAACGTGTTCCCAATCAAACGGTAATTTCTTTTTCTTTAATGCCGCACCCAATTGGGGCATCAGTTCGCACCCCTCGTCTTCCACCCACCGCTCCGGATTGGGATCATCTGAAAAACGCGTAAACCCGCAACTGGACACCACCGTACAAACTCGGTCGTCGAATGCCCCGAGCATAAGCGCGTTTGCTCCGCCCAGGCCATGACCCAAAACACCGATACGAGCCGGATCCACATCCTCGCTTTCGCTTAACAAATCAACACACTTGATATGATCTGCCAGCATCTTTCCCATGAGGGTAGATTTTGGATGTTCCTTGCTAAATGTTTTCGTGTTGAACGCTTCTTGTCTGGAGTAGATTCGATCACCGGACGTAATGCAATCCGGCGCTATGGTCACATACCCACGCTCGGCGAAATATTTTGCCAACGCAAGATTCGGATCGCCTCCTTCAAAACCCGCCAGCTCATCTTTTCCCATGGCGGATCGGGGGTGACAGCAAACTATCGCTGGTTTCTCATATCCACCCTCCGGCACAAACATCCATGCGGCTACCCGTCCCCATTCATCTACAAAATAATTCACGCGCCGACGAGCATACCCCGGACAATCCAACTCATCCATGACTTTCACTTGCAAGTCTATCGAATCTTTCTTGGGTTTACCGATGACAGACTGGATGGACGTCTCGATAGATTGGCGCATTTTCGGCCACGCTCCAACACCTTTCAATCCYTTAATGTCTTCCACTACATTCCCTCCCCTAGTACCGCTGCCATATCATCCCCTCGGAATGCTAMTCCGGAAAATATGTCCTCTGCCTGATTTTGAAACTTAATAGTAGATAGGTCATGGCTAAACATCAAATTTATTATGGGCTACGGTATGGGTGTGTATCGCATCCCTTGTACAGCAGGGTGCAATAGGTAATAATMAAAACCAATACCACGGAGGAATGACMGAATGAAARATTTCRCRAACCAAGCCCCYACGCCTTTAGARGCCTCTTTTACAGAAGTAATTCACTATTTCCATAATGAAAATGAGCGTCGCGCCGCTGAATCGGTGGCTGGACTCACTGATGAACAGGTGAATCACGACCCTGGCCACGGCGCATGGAGCATTGGCGCTCTCCTAAAACATCAGTTGGATCTGCTTAACTTAATATGCAACAACCTGAAACCGGGCTCTACCGAAGATTTGCCAACACCTCATATTGGTCAGGAGGGCAGTTGGAATCTGGATGCCATCAACGCTCACCGCAACGACTTGGCAAAACGGTTCATGCAGGTCTTTGATGCCATGGCACCTGAAGAGTTTATGGAAACCCGTCCCGATGTGTATCCCCCTCATTGGGAAGAATGGCCTGCTCTCATGCGTATGCTCCGTCCCCTGCTGGATATCTCCACCCACATCGGTCAGGTCAATTATGCCCGCCGCCAATGTGATAACCCGGTTAACTCCTGACAGATCACTGAGATTTCGAATAGTGCATTGACTTGAACTGATTCGAGCCGTATCATACGCGTTTTACTACCATTCACAATCAGGGGAATTTCGCGTCACGACGCTTTATATACATGGGACACGTTATTGTCATAGCAAATCAGAAGGGCGGGGTCGGTAAAACCACCACCACCGTCAATCTTGCCGCCTGTCTGGCCGAGTTGCGAAAGTCTGTTCTCATCGTAGACCTGGATCCTCAGGGCAATGCCACCAGCGGATTGGGTGTGGATAAATCCGAACTGGAAAACACGCTCTACGACACCTTAATTAACGATCTGGATATGCCGGATGCGGCTCACGACACCGATATCAAAAACTTGTCCATCGTACCATCCGATAATAATCTGGCAGGTGCAGAGGTTGAGCTGGTCAATATGGAAAATCGGGAGTACCGCCTTCGGGAAGCCTTGAAAACCATCCGCGACGCCTACGATYATATTCTCATCGATTCCCCGCCGTCACTGAGCCTCCTGACTATTAACGGCCTGGCCAGCGCGGATTCGGTCCTCATCCCCCTGCAATGCGAGTATTATGCACTGGAAGGGCTGAGCGAACTCCTGCAAACCATTATCCTCGTGCGGGATAATTTGAATAGTTCCTTGAAATTGGAAGGCGTATTGCTCACTATGTATCAACGCACAAATTTATCCAAGCAAGTTATGGATGACGTGCGAGCGCATTTGGGTGATAAAGTCTACGACACCATCATCCCCCGAAACGTGACGATTAGCGAGGCCCCCAGTTTTGGGCAGCCGGTCATACACTATGATGACCGTTGTCTGGGTTCCAAAGCATACCGCCAACTCGCTAAAGAGATGATAAAGCGTAACAAGAAACGATAACGGAGATTCTATACAGTGGCAGCAGCAAAGAAAAAAGGACTGGGCAAAGGTTTGGGTGCTCTTCTGGGCGGCACCGATCAAGCCGCCGCTGTCGCCGCACCCGATCACACTCCCACAGCTCCTGCTCCAGCACCCGAACCCGTAACCCTGTCAGATGGATCGCGCCTGGTTGAACTTAACCCGCAAGACGTAAAACCAAACCCGCAACAGCCCCGCCTCCATTTCAAGGAAGAACTAATAGAAGAGCTGGCGGTATCCATCAAACAAGACGGGCTCATCGAACCCATTGTTGTTCGACAAGTCAACGGCGCCTACGAACTAATCAGCGGGGAACGACGTGTCCGTGCCAGCATCCTGGCCGAACAGGACACCATTCCCGCCATCATCAAAGATGTTCATGACGACGATCTGTTGAAGCTGGGGCTTATCGAAAATATTCAGCGGGAAGACCTGAATCCCATTGAACTGGCCCAGGCATATAAATTATTGGGCGATAAATTTGACTGGACTCAGGACGAAATCGCGAAACAGGTGGGCAAGAAGCGCGCTACGGTGAGCAACACCATGCGTCTCCTCCATTTGCCCCAAGATATCCAGGAACACGTTCTCACGGGATCCTTATCCATGGGCCATGCACGCGCCCTGCTGGCTCTCGGCTCAGAATCAAAACAACGATCCTTGTGCCGGAGAATACTCGAAGACGGCCTGTCTGTACGGGAAGTGGAAAAGGCTGCCCGTCCCCCACTGCCCAAGCCTGAAACGACCACAACAACGACTCCCCGCGATCCCCACACCGAGGCCCTGGAAGATGAATTACGCAAAACCCTGGGCACCAAAGTGCGCGTAAGGGCGGACAAGAATCACCGTGGTAAAATCGAGATCGATTTCWMYRRKCKRKWYRMTYKGKMKMRMMWTSYKRWTWTGMYSMSCCAACGATAAGCCAACGTCGCTGTACATCGCACACTCAACGTACAATCCATCTACAGGAACTAACTAATTGAGTACCATCATCCGAAAAGCCACACTGGAAGACGTAGATGCTATTCTGCGTATTTTTAACCACGCCATCGAAACCTCTACCGCCAATTTTCACAAGGAAGCCAAGAACAACGACTACATGTGGCACTGGCTCGCCAGTCGGCTGCCCCATCACCCCGTACTCGTAGCAGAACTGGACGGCGACGTAATGGGCTGGGCATCCCTGGGCGTATACGATCCCCGTAGTGCTTTCAATACCACGGCTGAATTCTCCGTATACGTGGACGAAGCCGCTCAGGGTAAAGGCCTGGGCCTCCAGCTCACTCTGGCCGCTATCGAAGCTGGACGTGAAGCAGGCCTCCACACCCTCATCGCACGGGTCACGGCAGACAACGATGCCAGCATACGCCTCCACGAAAAAGCCGGTTTCATCCAGGCCGGCCACATGAAAGAAGTGGGCCAAAAATTCGACCGTTGGCTCGATGTGTGCGTCATGCAATTTATGCTGGTATAATCCCCTTTTTCAACCCGGCAAAGAAAGCACACCCATGTTTGATATTAAGTTCCTGAGAGAAAACCCCGATGCGGTGCAACGCATGCTCGCATCGCGCAATACAGATGTCTCCGTTGATGAAATCCTGGCCCAGGACGAGGCGCGTCGTAAAATACAACACGAAACGGAAGTGCTGCGTGCCGAGCAGAATAAGGCCTCTAACGACATAGCCACGCTCAAGAAATCCGGCGAAGATGCTTCGGATGCCATTGCCGCCATGCAAGACCTGAGCAAGAAGGTGAAAGAACTGGGAGAAGAAGCGAAAGTCGCTGGGGATGCACTGTTTGAGCAACTCCTCGTGATCCCTAATGTTCTGGATGACTCCGTACCCGAAGGCTCGGATGAAGAATCCAATGTAGAAATGCGCAAGTGGGGTACACTGCCGGAATTCGATTTCGACCCCAAGGATCATGTGGATCTGGGTGAGAAACTAGACATCATTGATTTTGAGAGTGGCGCCAAACTCGCCCGGTCGCGGTTTGTTGTTCTTAAAGGTGCGGGTGCGCGTCTCGAACGTGCCCTCGCTCAATTCATGCTCGATGTGCAGACAGGTGAACACGGCTACACCGAGATGCAGGTCCCCTACCTGGTCAATAGTACGACCTTGCAAGGAACCGGAAACCTCCCGAAATTCGCCGATGACTTGTTTAGAATAAAAGGCGATCAGGATCTATGGCTCATCCCCACAGCCGAAGTTCCCCTCACCAATATCTACGCCGGAGAAATTCTCAGCGAGGAGCAGCTTCCCCAGAATCTCACCGCCTACACCCCCTGCTTCCGCAGCGAAGCGGGATCCTACGGTAAAGATACCCGGGGCATGATTCGTCAGCACCAATTCAACAAAGTGGAGATGGTTAAATTTGTTCACCCCGAGACCTCCATGGATGAATTGGAAACTATGACGGGGCATGCGGAAGCCATCCTGCAGAAGCTGGAACTCCCATACAAAGTCGTTACCCTGTGCAGTGGCGACGTAGGGTTCTCCGCCGCCAAGACTTATGACCTGGAAGTATGGCTCCCTGGACAAAACGCATACCGGGAAATCAGCTCCTGCTCCAACTGCACCGATTTCCAGGCGCGCCGTGCCAATATTCGGTTCCGAGGAGAAAAAGGAAAGCCCCAGTTCGTCCACACGCTCAACGGTTCCGGCCTGGCTGTAGGCCGTACCCTCATTGCCGTGCTGGAAAACTACCAGCAATCCGACGGTTCTATCAAAATTCCAGAAGTCCTAAAACCCTATATGGGTGGACTGGACATTATTCAGGCCTGACTTCGCCCCACAGTCTCGCACACCACTCTGCCGACTCACCATACTATCCAAAATATGCTAATTGTTTAAACAACCAATTTTATAACAACAACTATTTCTTCTATATGGTAGAGTTTCATCAGGGACTATTACCATGATTCAAGGCATACTCCATTCCATATCCGGCATGCTCAGCGCCACGCGAAAGACGGAGGCGACAGCCCAAAATATTGCCAACATCAATACGCCCGGATTCCAGCCTATCCGAACGGATTCGAATGGCAATCAAGTCCGAAATCAGACTGTTCCAGATGAAACAAATGGGTCCTCAGTGAATAGTTTAGATGCTTTACCAAGCAGTATTGCTGTTCCACCCCAAGTTAATCTCGCAACTGAAATGACCAACTTGCTCATCAACCAGCGCGCCTTCGAAGCCAATGTAAATGCCCTCAAGATGCAGGATGAAGCCTTGGGTGACCTGTTGGATCTTTCCGAATAGTAAGCCCCTAGCCCACCCTGAAGAAAAGGATTTATTCATCGGTGGGAAATGTCACGCCCCTTGATTCATGGTCGCGAGGCGAGTAGATTGCCGCGTCGGCCTCCGGCCATCTCGCAATGACACGGAAAAGATGGCATTGCGAACGAAGCGTAGCGAAGTGCGGCAATCTCTTCACCCCGAAGACTGTTCTTGCTGTCTCAGGTTTCTGAAAAGCTATCTAGTCCTTGGAATTCTTGCCTGATTCCGGGTCCAGGGCATCGCGTAGTTTTTTGGAGAACATTTTCCCGGCACGTTTCACCCGCTTGGAGGCATCCTGCACATCCTCCCTCTTAAGAAAATCCTTCATCTTCACCCCAGCGTCCCGACCCAGCTTGCGCGCTTTTTCGTTGGTCTCCCGCATGCTGGATTGGCCTGTTATCCCRCGTATCTTCTCGGAAGCCTTCCAGCTCAAATCCTCTATCTTCTGTGCGGCATCCTGGACAGTTCGGTTATGTACCAAAGCGTCAACCTTCTCCTCGGTCTTCGTTCCAGCGTCCTTAACGGCTTGCCGTTGTGAGATTTCCTTGGCTTTGGACACGACTTTTTGGCCGGATTCCTGTATTTTGTCCGAAATTTGCTGTACTTCTTCGCTTTCGATGAACCCKTGGACCTTCTCCACCGCRTCCAGCCCTATTTCSTGTATATGYTCCRCCAATGTAGGGTCTTCCCAGYCGGGCAGGTCCTTTTTCGCWGYCTGYTCCGAATAACGCACAGATTCATCGATATGYGTTCCGCAATAMGGACAACGCCCAAATTCCGCCCTGAAGCGCAGTTCACAYACATCGCAAGCCCTATGCCCCATATCATGGAAATCTTCCAGAAGGCCGCGAGCCTTGGACAACGCTTCRCAYCGRGCCAGGTGCTTCGTGCCTTCAGTGTGGTCAGGTTGGAGTTCCAGTAAGACCTCATATAGATAGGCAGCCGTCACAACACTGTCGGCCTGTTCAAAGCAATACGCCAAGGGATATATAGCCTCAACTCGCGAAGTGGCATCAGCCATCAACGGCCAAAGCAGCTGGGCAGCCTTCTTCGCTTCGCCAGCCTCCGCCATGTCCATGGCTTCGCGAATGGTCTCGTCGTGATTCATAGTGTCATTATACGGCACAAGCCTCTCCTCTTCCTATATCATCTGACCCGCTCATGACAGCCGGGGTTTTCGTTCCCTGTCGGACGTTTGCTACAATACCCTTATAAATGTGCATAACTATAGATTAGTCAACCCCTTCCCGACTCAGGAGATCCCCGCGGCATGCCCAAAACCGCTTTTATATCCACTGCCATACCCTACGTGAACGCCCGCCCCCATATCGGTCATGCCCTGGAATACGTGCAGACCGATGCTATGGCGCGGTACCTGCGCCTCACGGGAAACGACTGTTATTTCCTGACGGGTTCCGATGAAAATTCCCTGAAAAATGTCCGTGCTGCGGAAGAAGAAGGAGTTTCCACTCAGGAACTGTGCGACCGATATACCCAAATCTTTGTTGATCTGCTGAAAAGTCTCGATCTATCCAATAACGACTTCATCCGCACCAGCAGCGACCTGCATATTCGCGGTGCGCAAGAACTTTGGAAGCGGTGCAAGCCGGAGGATGTTTATAAGAAGCACTATAGCGGCTGGTACTGCGTGGGGTGTGAGGATTTCTATACCGAGAAAGATTTTCCCGATAAGATTTGCCCCGATCACGGCACCCCGTTGGAGCTGGTGGAAGAGGAAAATTATTTCTTCAAACTCACCAATTATCAGGATGCACTCCTGGAATTGATCGAATCAAATACCCTCCTCATTGTGCCCAACACCAAACGTAACGAAATACTTTCCTTCATTAAAGGCGGGTTGCGCGATTTCAGTATTTCCCGTAGTCGTAAACGGGCGGGTGACTGGGGAATATCTGTACCGGGTGACGACGATCAGGTCATGTATGTCTGGTACGACGCATTGGCCAACTACATCACCGCGCTGGATCTCAGCGACGATAGCGAGAACTTACGTAAATACTGGACGGAGTGTCCCAAGCGCATCCACATGATCGGAAAAGGCATCAATCGTTTTCACACGGTATATTGGCCCGCTATGCTCTTGAGCGCAGGTCTGCCCCTGCCTACCGAAGTATTCGTCCATGGTTACCTCACCATCAACGGGCAGAMRATRTCCAAGTCGMWGGGCAAYGKCRTYGACCCSYTSGAMSWGRTSGAGMARTTCGGCAYYGACSCRRTKCGCTATTACCTSCTSCGYGCYRTKTCWCCCWYYGARGAYGGCGACTAYKSCGAAKMYCGATTCMAGGAAGTGTACAACGCCGACCTGGCTAACAATCTGGGCAATCTGGCTCGTCGCGTGGAAACCATTGGGGCCAAGGCGGGGCATGTCACGAAAGACGAATCCGTGGGTGACGCTCCAGACGGCTATCACAAAGCCATGGACAACTATCGATTCAACGATGCATTGGCGACGCTATGGGGTATTGCTTCCCACTTGAATCARCGYATCGAAGAAGTGAAGCCCTGGGTACTGGCCAAGCAGGATAAAACCAGCGAGTTGGAAAYKTTTCTCGATGAGATGATTYTGGGKCTGCGCCAAATAGGATATTGGCTCGAGCCGTTTTTGCCCGACACATCAGAAAAACTAACCACGCTATTTACTCCCGGCCAGGTTATTGAACGGGGAGACCCCCTGTTTCCACGGCTGGGATAAATGAATAATCTCCCGCCCCTTACGTCTACTTAAACAGGAAAGATACTGTCAAAGTATGATTAAGGAGGCGGGTAATGAAATCGACAATTTTAGTAGGCTTTTTGGTTTCCATTAGTGTCCTGGCGAGCGGGTGTGCTACAACTCCAGTAGAACACGGCGTTTTAACTGGCGGTGCTTTGGGTGCTGGATTGGGTGCCATCATCGGACACCAATCTGGGCGTCAGGGTGAGGGTGCGCTCATTGGAGCCGGTATTGGAGCCATCACAGGAGCATTGTTAGCAGATGAGCGGCAGAACCAACCACGATACTATCGGGTACAAAAAGTGCATGTCCCGCCACCGCCCCGTGGGCATTACGAAACCCGTATTGTCCACGGCCCACACGGCGAACTATACGAAGAACGCATCTGGGTGCAGTACCGATAACCACGTACTTCGTTCCGCCGTATTTGATAGGATGGGACGATGATAAAACAAGTTCACTGGCGTATTATGGGTGTGGTTTTTCTTGTGGGCGCAGCGGTGATGGCCGTTGCCAGCGTCATCACACCCATACTGAAGAATTCGCTTATATGGCTGCTGTCATTTAGCAACGAGAATGCTGCTGAGCAAGCTGAATCATTCTCGCCTTGGGGATACATCTTATTTTGGTGCCTCTTCGCTGTGTGTGTTGCAGGCGCAGTGTATATGGCCATGCTGGACATGCGTTACATTCGGCTGAAATTTGCCATTGAAAAACGTAACATGATTAGAGAAGCAATGGATGATGCACTATCCATTAAGGATACGCCCAAAAAACCAACACCGCCCACGACTGATTAGCGAACCTTCTGCGCTTCCGTTATTTGGTTTGCTCTCTTGGATCTGATAAAATCTCTTTTCTGGTTTTTCTTTGCTCTTAATCAACGGGGCAGTATATAGGGAAGTAAAAGCATGAAATTATTTTATGGATTCACCGCAATATGTATTATAGCCAGCCTCTTGACTGGATGCTCAAAGGAATCTTCCACGGAAAATTCCTTGACCGATTCAGCCGCTCAACCTCGRGATATATCTCCCAGAYCGGAAACTCTCGGCGTTCAGGWGGGTATCGGTGATGTGGAAGCCCAATTTTGGTGGGCCATTCAGATCCATGAGAAATCACTCTCCCCTTCTATCGCGTATGATGAATACGAAACCAAACGTGAAACCATTTCCAAAGCGGAAATAACCGTCACGAAACCTTACCCTGAATCCATWTTTCTTCAATCGTCTTCCCGCCAYCGACGKGCWTTCCCWGGTCATGCCATCCGCGTTGATTTRGATATTCTKCTGAACGAAGAGAGCATCCTCTCGTACTCCTATATTACCGGTGCCTTATCCATGGCAGAATGGCATGTGAATGAAGTCGATATAATGAGCTTCGTGGATGGCACGGAGGAATCCGTTCTGGTTCGGGGCGAAGCACGATTAACCATGTTCAAAGATGTAGATGAAACTACCATTACGTTGAACACCCCACTGGATGGTCCCAACGTCTATACCACGAAAAAACTCAGCAATACAGTACGCGTCTATTTCAAGTAACAGGGACCCTTCTCATTAAAATTGTTTTAATAGGTGCTCACCCCGACGACTGCGAGATTAACGCAGGCGGCACCATGGCCTTGTGGCGCAAAGCTGGGTATACGGTCCATATCGTATCCATGACCAACGGCGATGCAGGGCACCAGACGATGAAAGGGAAACCGCTGGCGGCACGGCGTAAACGCGAATCAAAGCGATCTGCCGCTATCATTGGTGCCAAGTCGATTGTGATGGATAACCACGATGGAGAACTTCAACCCACACTGGCTGTCCGRAAAAAAGTAGTGTCCCTCATTCGCAAGACCAAAGCTGATTTGGTGCTGACTCATCGCCCTAACGATTACCACCCCGACCATCGCTACACCTCTCAAGTGGTTCAAGATGCTGCGTACATGGTTACGGTTCCCCATTTCGCCCCCAGCGTACCCGCCCTGCGTACCAATCCCGTTTTCATGTATATGATGGATCGATTCAAAAAGCCCTACCCCTTCTCCCCTGACATAGCGGTAGATGTGAGCCGAGTAATGGCCACCAAATGGAATATGCTTCACACCATGGATTCACAAGTATACGAGTGGCTGGCCTGGCATGCAGGACTGCTTGATGACGTACCAGAGGATCCGGAAAAACGTCTAGCATGGTTGAAAAAAGCATGGTCTCCTCATTTCAACGCCTATACCCGTGATGCCCGAAAGGGACTTTCAAAATGGTATGGAAAAGAGAAAGCCGCAAAAATTAGATTCGCTGAAATGTTCGAAGTTTCAGAATACGGACATCAGCCTTCCAGGCAGGATCTGCAAGCGCTGTTCCCCTTCCTGCCCAAGCAGAGAGGCCGATAGTTAATCCTGACTCAGCTCGCCTGGTAAATTCGACGTATCTAATACAACCTGTAAGCCATGCTGCTTGTCTACGGTCAGCTCCCCGCCCAGCGACGCTGCCAACTCACATGCACTTTCCAAACCCACAATCATTCGATTGGAATCTGGAAACGTATAAAATGAATCAAATAGACCTTGCGAAACCTGGAATCCCAAATCTATGCCCGGCAAACCTACCGACAAGGTAACGTATTGATCCTGTTCGTATGCCGACAACAACAGACTCGAGCACTTCGATTCTTTAGCTATTTCGATAGCCGCCACCACCAGGTACATAAAAATACGCTGGAGCTTCGGCTCATTTATTCGCAAGGTGATGTGCTTCAAATCAATGTTCTTCGTAACGTCTATCCGGTTAAGGTTTAATTCATACGAAAACAACGCTGCAACACCATCAATCAACTCAGGAACATCACATTGTGCTATCCGCTCCGAATTTTTTAGTGATATGGTCGTCAGCGTATCCAACATACGGCTGGAAAGCTCTACCGCATCTGTCATTTCCCTGATCATCCGCTGGCAGTCGGGGTTCAGATTGGATTCCGCGTCAATAAGCTCGGCATACGCCATGATGACACCAAGATAGTTGTTCACATCATGTGCGAGACCATTGATAGTACGGCCGATCTGTGCATGCGTCACCAATAACTCATATTGCTCAGGTGTAATGTGATGCTGCTTATCCACTGACGTATAGACCCGTCCTGTCATTACTTAGACGTAGACTTAAACGAACTACGATTCTATACTGGCACAGGTAGAAAAAAGATACAAGTCTGTATTTTATCTGATGAGAGATTACTGACCAGATTACTCTAAAAGTTATCGACTACTGCCTGACCAAATTCACTGCATTTCAGTAACGTAGCCTCGCTCATCATACGATGGAAATCGTATGTCACCGTTTTCGCCGCAAAGGTCTTGACCATACTATTTTTAATAGTTTCAGCCACTTCACCCCAGCCCATGTGTTCAAACATCATCACCCCGGAAAGAATCAGACTGCTGGGATTCACTTTATCCTGACCAGCATACTTCGGCGCCGTACCGTGAGTAGCTTCGAACAGGGAGATCCCGGTTTCATAGTTGATATTCGCGCCCGGAGCAATACCAATCCCCCCCACCTGCGCCGCCAGAGCATCGCTCATATAGTCGCCGTTCAGATTCGTAGTCGCAACGACATCAAATTCCTTGGGACGCGTAAGGATCTGCTGAAGAAAAATATCGGCTATCGTATCTTTCACCAGTATTTTATCTCCCGGATCGCCATTGCAGTCATCCCATCCAWCGGCTACATCGGCAAACTCTTCCTTCACCAGTTCGTAGCCCCACTTCATGAAGGCACCTTCAGTAAACTTTTGAATATTGCCTTTATGAACCAATGTTACAGACTTGCGTTTATTTTCTATAGCATATTTAATTGCAGCCCGAACCAAACGCTTGGATCCTGTCTCACTAATAGGCTTTAATCCGAGACCTGAATCAGGACGGATATCCCATCCCATTTCCTTTTTCAGAAATGCAATGATCTTCGCGGCTTCCGGGGTTCCCTCTTCCACTTCCATGCCTGCATACACATCTTCCACATTCTCACGAAAGATAACCATGTCCACCCAATCAGGATGCTTCACCGGGCTGGGCACACCGGGAAAATGGCGAACAGGACGCACACAAGAATACAGATCGAGTTTCTGGCGCAACGCTACATTCAGACTGCGAAACCCGCCGCCCACTGGTGTAGTAAGAGGACCTTTGATTGCCACACCAAAATCTTTTATAGCCTGTATAGTCTCGTCAGGCAGATACGATCCGGTAACATCATTGGCACGTTCTCCAGCGAAAATTTCCATCCAGGACACGGTGCGTTTGCCGCCATAACAATGCTTCACCGCACTATCGAATAAATGCTGCGATGTCTTCCAAATGTCCGGACCAATGCCGTCACCCTCAATAAAGCCGACGATGGGCGTATCGGGCGTTTCCAATGTACCATCGGAGGCTGTGGATATTTTATCTCCCTCGGGAATCGTGATGTGTTCGTAAGGACCGCTCATAATACCTCCTGTTGGTTATACTGTTTGCTATATCAAGTAGGTTGTCTTGCGAGTTAGTCGTTCTACAGCTGCACCTGACGAATTTGCTGCACATGCTCCAGGCCGCGCAGCTGATTCAGGGCATCTTCGTCCAGCGGACTGTCCAGATTGATCAACGTAAGTGCGCAGCCCCCTTCTTCATCTCGTCCCAGTGTGAGATTGGCGATATTCACCTTGGCCTCACCGATAACAGAAGTAAGCCGTCCAAGAACTAACGGTTTATCCTCGTTAATACTAACGACCATCCACCCATCAGGCACGGCATCCATACGCGTTCCGCCGATGCTGCATATACGCGGGTCTGTATTGTCATACAAGGTACCCGCTATCTGGCTGGTTTCTTTATCGGTCGTAACCGTAACCTTAATTTGAAATCCGAAACTGGTGTCTCCGGGAACGCGAATCTCGCTACTCGAAATTCCTCGTTCGGCCAACTGACTAGGCGCGCTCACCTGGTTCACCGATTCGACTTTGGGTTCCAGGAAACCAATGATCACCGCCGTGGTAATGGCGTAAGTATCTGCAATGCCAATATCACCGGAATACTCAATTTCAATACTGGAAGGACGGCCTTCAATATACAACGACTGGAATCGACCCAGCTTCCCGGCTAACGAAATCAACGGGCCCAGCTTCTCACGGGTCTCTTTATCCAAGCTCGGCACATTCACCGCGTTATTGATGATGCCGTTATCCAGATAATCGATCATCTGCTGCGCTACATCTACCGCCACCACCGTCTGCGCTTCATCCGTGGATGCCGCCAGATGCGGTGTAGTTACAATATTATCCAGCCCCATAAACGGGTTGTCTTCGAAAGGTTCCGAGGTATATACATCCAGTCCCGCCCCGGCAATGTCTCCATTTTTCAGCGCTTCAAGACTTGCCCACTCTAACATTTTATCAAGTTGCTCGGCAGTGGCTTTGGGAATGAATTTAATCATAAGTGCTATGGCTGTATCTTTCAGTACGCCCGCTGGGTTACCTTGTGTATCTCGCACAATAATGCCGCCTTTAGGGGCTTTGGTGTCGCGGTCAATGCCTGCGATTTTAAGGGCTAGGGAATTAGCCAGCACCATGTGGCCGTCAAGCCTAAATACCATCACTGGATGGTCAGGTGAAACTGCATCAATCCATTCCTTTGTGGGCAATTGGCCACCCCAGCTTTCATGATCCCACTCGCCGCCAAGGATCCATTCGCCCTTGGGTGTGTTTGTTGCGAAAGCCTTGATAGTATCAGCAACTTGCTGCTGGCTTTTTGCTGTGCGTAACCTTACCCGGTTGAGGGAAGCCCCACCGTCCAGGAAATGCACATGGTTATCGATAAAACCGGGTACAACAAATGCGCCGTCCAGATCAATTTTATTGGTGCTTGGCCCGGTCAGCTCTGCGAGTGATGCCATAGTGCCAACACCAATGATGCGGCCATCCCGTATAGCGATAGTATCAGCATCTTTTTTACCAGAATGGCCGGTCCAAATATCTGCATCAAAATAGAGTTTATCCGCGAGGCGCAGGGAGCTGACGGCTGTCATGCCAGAGCCCGTGACAGCTGAGCCCTTGGCGCTGATGTTCGTGGGGCCGGCTTCCACAGCAAAGGACATCTGCGCTGCCGTAATTAGGCCAGCAATGCAGGCTGTGTGTGTTATCTTTTTAAGTGGTGAAAAACGTAACATATTTTGGCTCCCCCGAGTAATGCGTTTAAATTTTCTGCGAAATAATCCAGTGCGACTGTACTTTTGTAATGGTTGAAATAAAAGTAGTTTAATGCAGCCCATTATAGTGTATTTGGGTTTTAAAACCTGCTGAATCGCTTTTCGTTTTTGATGAAAATTTGAAGTTTAATGTGGTAAAAACAGGAGAAGCTGGTGCGAAAACTATCAATTTTTGCCATGGATTCTAGCCGGAGGTTCTAGCGGAATTTCGTGCGCCCTACTTAAGTACAATAGCCAATTGCGCCGTATGTCTCGACTATATGGGAAACTGCTCTGAGTGTTTTAGAGCGAATATATATGTTGGTGGCTTACATGATTGAATTTGCAGGGTTACTCCTCGCGTTAGGGCTTTTGATTTATTTAACGATCAAAGGAATGAACTTGATGGTAATAGCGCCTCTTACTGCGCTTATTATCGCGTTCTCAGGTGGGATTTCCCTGATGCCTGACCTGCAAAATAGCGGTGGAGATAGTTTTATTACGAGCTATATGGCCGGGTTTTCTGGTTTCATCGCATCTTGGTTCTTCATGTTTTTACTGGGTTCAATTTTCGGAAAACTGATGGAAGACAGCGGCGCTGCTGACAGCATCGCAGGCTGGATTACAGGCAAACTTGGCATGCATAACGCTGCATTCGCGGTGGTGATTGCTTGTGCCATTCTAACCTATGGCGGAGTGAGTGTCTTTGTTGTGGCATTCTCGGCTTATCCGATGGCGCTCAGTCTGTTTAGGAAAGCGAATTTGCCGCGCCGGTTTATCCCGGGGGTTATGGCTTTTGGATCAGTGACTTTCACCATGACATCTGCAGGATCGCCCGAAATTCAAAACTGGATCCCTATTAAATATTT
>NVWG01000028.1 GCA_002746185.1 Candidatus Hydrogenedentota bacterium | reverse complement strand
GCGTAAAGTGGAAAGTATGACGTATGCTACATAAAAAGTTGAAATCGAAAACACATTAAGCATAACCTAACACCCTGTTTTTCAAATACTTACAAAGCACCCTAGATTCCTTAACCGGACACTACTGCCCTCGAGGGGGGATCAAGGGGGGTGTTCGTCCCCAACTAGGACCAATGGAAAAACTACCACGACAGTTAATCGACTTGACCTTCTCATGGAAGCCCCCGCCACAACGAGGGGTTTGGCAATTCAGCGAGAAACTTCATACTATGTGGGGATAGTTTAGGTCGTGAATTAGCTTTTCATATTGACGTATTGTAATGGGATATCGAGATTCTTACCTTTGAGCAGTTCGATGATTTCTTGCAGGTCATCGATTTTCTTGCCGGTAACGCGAACTTGTTCGTCCTGGATCTGCGCCTGTACTTTCATCTTGGTCTCTTTGATCATCTTGACGATCTTCTTCGCCATTTCCTTGTCGATACCTTCTTTCAGGGCCATATCCTGTCGTACACCGCCTTTAGAAGTGGGCTCGTGATCTTTTTTATCCAGCGCCTTGGGACTCACCCCGCGCTTGGACAGATTCTGCGCCAGCATTTCCTGTACGGCCTGCAACTTCATGGTATCCGTGGTGGACACATGAATCACCTTGGTTTTTCGGTCGAAGGTGACCTCGGTCTTGGAGCCGCGAAAGTCATAGCGCGTATCGATGGCCTTCTTGGTGTTGTTGATGGCGTTGTCAATTTCCTGCAAGTCAATCTGGTTCACCACGTCAAAAGATGGCACGTTATAAGTTCTCCGTATGGGTTAGTCTGTATCCGAGAAACGTCTCTTGGATGGTTCAAGCAAATCAGGCTCATCACCAGAATGTTCCGATCCGCCCAGCATGTGCTGAAGTTGAAGGCGCTTTTTGGTCAATTCCCCGCCGTCCAAAGCTGATTTCAGGTAGGCATCTTCCAGTGTGTAAAAAAACTTCTGACCTGGACCCTGGTTGATGGTCAGAGTCCCTTCGAGCAGCACCGGCTCCTGGAATATAGAGGTACTTTCCCCTTCCGCCATGGTCACCAGCAGTACATCACGGGACGGGGGCATGGCGCAAAAATAACATTCGAGGGGAATAGGCAGCAATGTGAATTCAGAAATATTTCGGAACTGTTCCATAGCGACCTGGAAACCAATAATTTGTACACGGTCTCCGTCCATTTCCAACAGCTCAGGAACAAAGGTGCCGCCTTTACGGAGCGTACCCTTGGTCTTGCGCATCTCCGTCCATTTGATCAGGTTATTGCTCTGCTGCGAAACTTCCGCTTCCAGCTCTTCGCGTTTTTCTTCGAACTCTTTAGCCAGATTGCCTCGGCTGAGTTGGGTATTCACAAARGCKATACCGCCGATGACAGCGATAGCGCCCAGAAAAACGGATAGGTCACGTTTGGTACGGCGTTTCATTTCATGTACCTCCTTAGTTCGCTTGCAAGTCCGAAGCCACGTCGGTGCGGTATGCCTGCCATGCCGGAATAATTCCAGCTACCAGACCTACAATAGCGACGATGGCATAAAAGCCAAGTTCCTGATCGCTCACCGAAAAACTGTTGATGGCGAAACCGTAATTGCTTCCCATGTACAGTCCAAGACCGTAGGCAGTAGCCTTGCCCAGCACTACGCCAGCGGCTATGCCCATCATGGTTACAAGAAAGGCTTCAATCATCACCGCGCCGAAAATTTCATAAGCCGACGCGCCCAGTGCCCTCATTATAGCAAGATCGCGTTTTCGCTGGATAATAGAAAGATACAGTCCGATCATAATGGACAGCGCCGAGATGAGTACAATGATGTAACCTATTGCCATCATTATCATTATGGCTGGTCCAAGAATCTGATTGTACAGGCGCATGATCTGGTTTATGGGCATGGCGGCGGTGAGTTTTATTTCGTGCATGACCCAATCCATATACGAGAAACGGAGAGCTGCACTGTATAGATCAACCAGAACTGCGGAGACCATACGTTCATCTTCGGCTCCTGCTTCAGGAGCTTCCCCATGCATTTCGTGACCAGCCCAGATGGAGGTTAGATCGACAAATACGGCACGGTCGTTAGACGTACCGGATGCTTTCAGTACACCGACTACGGTATACAAGCTGTCGCTATGGTCAAATTCACCCAGCTCGCCCATATCGATATTGCCATGAATACTTTCAAACTCATCCCCCACTTTGAACCCGATGGCTTTGGCAACTTGATACCCTACTACCGCCTGCATGGGACCGTCGAAAAACTTGCCATCCGCGAGTTGAAAAGGATAGCGCAATTCCCGAGTCACGTCGTTCTCCCAGGCATACTCAAACATTTCTTTTTCAGTACCAACGATACGATACCCGGCGACGGTGTCTCCCAATCCCACAGGAAACGCGTGGATTACGTCTTCATGAGCCTTGAGTTTCAGGTAGTCACTGTAAGCCATACTCCCAGTTGGACGATCAAGATAATAAACAGCATTCAAGGTGAGCTGGAGTGGGCTGCCGGGACCAACTACGATATCGAAGGCGTTCTGCTCTTCTTCGAAACGCGCTTTGGTCTCATCGCGGAGAGTGAGAATAGCCGTTATCAGGGCTACAGCCAACGCTACCGAAAGTATGGTCAGGCTGGTAGTGAGCCAACGGTTCCACAGATAATTCCAGGCGATATGCCACAGGCTCATGAGGACACCTCCTGCACCAGCTCGGAGCAATCGAAATGCGTCTCAAGAGAATCGGCGATGCTTTTATCGTGGGTGACCATGAGCATGGTGACGGCTTCTTCCCGGCACATCTCCAGAAGCAAGTCCATAACCGAAGCGGCTGTTTTGGGATCAAGACTTCCTGTTGGTTCATCAGCCACGACGATTTTCTGTTTGTTCGCCAAGGCACGAGCAATGGCCACGCGCTGCTGTTCCCCCACGCTCATGGTGGTGGGTTTGCTGTGAATACGATGACTTAGTCCCACACGATCCAAAAGCTCAATAGAACGAGGCTTCCATTCTTTTTGAGGGCGCGTATCGCTGAACTGCATGCCGAGCATGACATTCTGCAGTGCGGTAAATGGTTTGAGAAGATTGAATGTCTGGAAGATAAATCCGAAATTCTGACCGCGAAACTGATCCATCTTGCCGTCGCCGAAGTCCTGAATTTCCTGATTGTCGATACGGACCATACCCTCGTCTGGAGTAAGCAGTCCGGATATGAGATTCAGCATGGTGCTTTTTCCACACCCGCTGGGTCCCCAAAGTGCTATTTGGGCACCGGGCTGGGCGTGAAAGTCTTTACAATAAAATTCGACCCCTGGCCCCAGTTTTCGACGGCAATCTTTCAATTCAATCATGTAATACGATCCACTCTTGGCAAAATACTTAAAAACTTGAAGATATCATAGCAAATTGGGCRATAATTTTCTATCTGCTTCTTACAAAACACGTTATCTATCTATCTTCTTCCATGCCGCGTGACTTAACCTGGACTATATTATGTATCCAGATTCTGAAGATAGGGTTATACTTTGTTTATACTATTCGCGCTACGTATACGAACCGTCATCTCGGAGTTTTTCTTGGACAGCAAACTATCATCAACCCTGGTCATGAGCAGTATCATTCACGACCATTTTGATCTGGGAGATATTCAGATACCCGAGACGCTGCAGGAGGTTCATCAACGGCGTCATCGGAAGCTGGTGGTGGAAACGGATAAGGGACGCTTTCTGGTAAAGACCTACAAGCGTGAACCGTTGATTCTGGACAATTTACGGTTTCAACACAAGTTATCGGCTTATCTGGAATCCCATGGACTACCCGTAGCTCAAATCCAAACAGCCCGGGACGGTAAAAAAATTGTAGAGATCGATAACTGGGCCTTGGAACTGCAGCGATTCATTCCAGGAGAGGCCATGAAGATTTCAGCGCACTCCTTGGCTATCTCCGCTAAAGCACTCGGCATGCTTCATGTGGAATGTCGGGATTTCCCATGCCCAGACCGGGATGCGCGGAGATGGCGTTTCCGCGAAGTCCCGCGCGATATGTTCAACAAGTTATATCAACTGGCGAAACAAGAGGACTCGTCTCCGAGAGTTGATGAGAACTGTAATAACATCGCGCTATTTCTACGTGAGGCTTCTAATGAGTTAAGTGAGGATGCCTGTGATATTTTTGAGACTGGATTGATCCATGGCGATTGGCACAGTGGAAACTTGATATTTCAAGGGGAGAAGCTGGCTGCCATTATCGATCTGGAATTTGCCGGAGACGGGTGTTACCTGGAGGATTTATCTTACGCCATCAGTAACTTGTGTGTGCGAACCGCCACGGAAGAAGAGAAGCTGGAGCAGCGAACAGAAATCCTCCTCGCGTATTACCAACGCTACCGTACGTTATCTCCTGCTGAAGAACGGGCGTTGTATTATGCGGTGGGCATCAAGCACGTAGCGACGGTGTGCTACCAGTCAGTGCAGATGGACGGTACCGTGGCAGGTCATACGGCAGCAGAATGGTTGACCAAACTTGATCTTCAAACGCAATGGCTTGGACTACGCGCACAGAAAATTCACGGCGGCTGGGGTTAACGAATATAGCGAATCCGGACTTTTTCGTAGGTCGTCCAAAATTTCCGAAGCCGATCCAACACACGATCATCCGGTGGTAACTTGGAATACGCTGTTTGCACATACAGTTCCGTCAATTCATGAGCCACTTCCTGCAGGTTATTCAGTTCCTTGGGGAACGCCTCCAGAAATTCATAGGGGGTCTGATCCGGTTTACGGGGAACACCCATATCATGAGCCAATGCACATAGCGCATCGTAGSCTTGCGCAACGTATTGTTCGACCCTGTCGCGCTCCACGGCCCCCTCTCCTTTCATGGGATTTTGAAACTTGGCGCTTAGCGACGCAGCGGGATGAATGCGAATACGCCGTTTGAATTTTGGCAGTGTGGGAAGGCGCACATATTTCTGAAGCAGGGCATCCAGTGAATTAAAAATATCCGATACCCAGCCGGGGAACACGTCGCGATTGTGACCGATGAAGACTGCCAAAAATCCCAAGGCGCGAATAAGGCTAAACACCCCGAAAAAGGCGAAGAAAACGAATACGATGATGCGCAGGCGATACAGAATTTGGGATTGCTGAACAGAYTCGGTGAGGCTACTTGCCGGGGACTGRAGTTCAAAAGTRGAATCCCTGGTCCAGAAATCGGTTTCGTGTTCGTCGATAGAGGCCATACGCGGCAGGGATGGCATGGGCATGGAAATGGCGAACAGGAGAACCGACACCAGCATGATGGTGCCCAGGGTCAACCAGAATGCTCCGATTTGGGCAGGGAAATGGACTTTTCGGGATCGGAAATACTGTCGCAGCCCACCCAAGCTGGTCAGCATAAGAAGAGCCAGGGCGGAGGTTGTGAATAACCCTACGTAGGCATGGCCGGCGTTGACGAATCTGGGACCGCCTTGCATAAGTACGGGTAGTCCCAAAGCGAATATGACCATGACAGGCACAGTGAAATAAAAGATGGAGATGCCAGGATGACGCTTGGCCAACCGCTTGCTGGGCGGAGCRGTCTCCACGGCTTCCRTKGTCTTAGTCTCCGGATCGATCCAGTCCARAGGATCRACAGCTTCCAGTTCCGTGGTCTCCAGTATATGATCCTTGGGACGTTTTGACGGCGGCGCCTTTTTGCGCGGCGTGTTGCGTACCTTCACCGCCTGTTGAAAGCTGCGGACCGTTCCCGTAAGAATACCCACATCCCCGGCAGTCTGATTTTCATCTACGCAGCATTCATGGGTGAGTCGATTCGTGATCCACCAGATGAGGGAAATGATGGTCATGTTGAATGCAGCGGAGACGTATCTCTGATCGAGAAAATTCCGTGCCACAGACCCGGTGGTACCGGTAATTACGAATGAAAAAACAAAAGTCACCCCTCCCAGCCCCAGAATATACAAAATAGATCCGTCTGCACTGTTACGTGCCACAACCCGGTTCAAAGCCACAATTCCTACGACCAGGCTGAAGACGAATATTCTCAATGGTGTGTTTTCGGACTCGGTATAAACGAATCGAATATCCAGGAGAAACCACATAATGGAAAGAACCATGACGAAGATGAGAAACGGGGTAGTCCCGTCTATAAGAAGATCGGTGAGCGTCCTCCTTTGAAAGGGACGCTTCCGGTCTCCCAATTCTTCTTTTAATACTTGAAAGTCGGTAGAAACCTTCTTTGCATCCTTCTCTTTTTTCCCGGCTTTTTTCGGATCGTACTCCGGGGAGCTGAGCAGACTATGGAAGTCACTTCCTTTATTATCGAAATTTTCCGACATGGCGATTCCTAGTAATGCCCAATTTTCTGAGGTGCGATTTCATGGAGATCGCTTTCTTCCATGATGTGAAACACATTGATCTGATGCTGGGCTAGTAAGGCCGCTGCTTCGTCGTAGCCTTTTTTATCTCGAATGAGAAATACCGTCACGGAAAAACCGGATAATTTCATCTCCGCCAATGTCAGGGCGAACTGCTCACTCACGTAGGGCACAATGGGAATGAGCGTGGCATCCCGTGGTAATCCACGGAATTCTTCCATCAAAAGCCGACTTGCATCCAGACCGTAGCCGGGGATAATGCGCGCCAAATTATCGATTATTTTCTGAGCCTGGATTGGACTTTTTAGCGTGGGAACCTGGAGCGGACTGATGCGCGTGGATTCTTTTTCAAGCGATGCCTTTTGCTCGATATCTTCCCGGCTCAACTCCCGATGAGCCTCCACTTCATATTGAGCTAGTTCCGCAGCATCCATTCCGTTAGTAAGAAGACCAAGCTGTTCTCCCGATATTTGAAGCAGGTAGGCCATTGATGCGGCGGTGGTGATGGCCAATTCCTGACGGCGCGCTGCCTCTTCCGAGACATAACTATCGGCATGCAGATCAAGTATGAGCGTGCCGCCTTGCACCGAAGAGGGTTCGTAAATTTTAGTGAAAAGTTCACCCGTTCGCGCCGAGGCCTTCCAGTCGATGCGATTCATGGGATCCCCTAACTCGTACTCCCTGATACCAGCCAGGCGGGTCGGATCCTCGTATATTTTGTTCGAAGCCTTCACCGGCCCTTGGGGACGCTTGGAGGCTACATTAAAGGTGTCGATATACGCGATGGTGGGCATGACCGAAACGTATTCCTGCTGTTGTCCCGTACGAAAACGCTTCTGCAATCCAAACAGGTCTCCCGTTTCCATAATCAGCGGACCGATGCGGTGGTATCCACGCTTGGGAAAGATGAGGGTGTAATCGAAAGAAATGGATCGGCCCGGCATGAGCACAGCCAGACGGGAGTTGTCCCCCACTTTCACGCAATGACCGGGATACAGGTCTTCCATGAAAATCCACGGGATAGGCCAACCCCGTTTGTTGTGAATAGTGACAGAGATATCTACGGAATCACCTTGGCGGATAGAGGTGCGACTGATGGTTCGGGTGCAGTCCAGTCCGGCTAGCCAGGCTCGGGACGATACGTTGGCCATACCCACCAGGAATAGAAAGGCGTAGATGGAGAATGCGGCGTAGGGACTGCTGAACAGGAAGGCGAGGGACAGGGCGAATACGGCAAGCAACACCCATATCATGTTTTTCATGGCAGCAAGCATCAACAACCCCTAACGATGCGGCAAGTATACCTTATTGACTCGAATCCGCCCATAAGTCGCGAAGTTTCGGGTCCAGCGTCTCGATGAATCCCCGTGCTTGAGGCGAGAGCTGACGTCCTTTTCGCATGACGACACCGTAAGTGCGGCGCGGAAAGTAATCCTGTACGGGTATAACTTCCAGATTTTCGTTTCCGGTAATGCATATACTCATGACAATGGAAACACCCAGACCAATTTCCACATAGCGTTTTATAACTTCCCAGCCCCCCACTTCTAATCGCACTTCGTAGGGAAGGCCTTCCTGGGCAAAAACATATTCCACCTGCCGCCAGGTACTCAAATGTCGTGGCGGAAGAATAAGAGGATATTTACTGATATGACGCGGCAGTACCCGGCGACGTTTCGACAGAGGGTGGCCCTTGGGGGTTATGAGAACTGAATCGTAGGCCACGATAGGATGAAACTCGATGTCCTCCGGGATATCCAGCATGGGGCCCACACAAAAGTCCACTTCTCCCGCATACAGCATTTCCAGACCGTCTTTTCCGGTTACACTCATTAGCCGCATATCTACTTTGGGATATTCATGCACAAACTTGTCTACGAACTTGGGCAGTACATATTGAATAGTCGACCCGCCTGCTGCAATGGAAATCCGTCCTGTATCTATAGAATTACGCCTTGCATTGAAGGTTTCATCCAGACTGGCAAAGCCGTTAACCAGCGGCTGCGCCAGCTCATAAAGAATCTCTCCATCGTGGGTAAGTTCAATCTTAGGACCTTTTCTATCGAATAGTTTGGTGTCCAATTCCCGTTCCAGGGCCTGAATTTGAAGGGTAACCGAGGGTTGGCTCAAAAACATTTTCTCCGCAGCTTTAGACATACTACCCGTGTGAGCAGCGAGACAGAATCCTCGTAACTGCTGTAACCTATTCTGTTTATAACGAGAAGTGGACTTGCCCATACTGCGATCTCCAGTGAGTATTAACGAATAATATACTGGTATATTAACATAATTTATTTATATATTGTTAATAATAAGTATTGAAAGAATTGAGTTGTATTATATTTGATTTCTTTGTAGAATTCGCTTTTTACAGTGAGACGGATCTTTCCCTCTCCATGAACTTGGCTTTTATTACGAGGATTGATGATATGGCGGAAACTGGTATCACCGAAATGGCGGGACTGGAAATCCATGCTCCCATCACGGATGAATTCAAGCAAATCCTTACTCCRGAAGCGATGGAATTCGTGGCGGCGCTATGTCGTGAATTTGGACCTCGTCGAAAAGAACTCCTGGCCAATCGAGAAAAAGTACAGCAGGGTTTGGATGCTGGTAAGCTTCCAGACTTTTTACCTGAGACCAAGGAAGTGCGGGACGGCGATTGGAAGATCGCTCCGGTTCCGGCTGACTTGCAGGATCGCCGGGTTGAGATTACCGGACCCATTGATCGGAAAATGGTTATCAATGCGTTGAATTCCGGTGCCAAAGCTTTCATGGCTGATTTTGAAGATTCTAATTGCCCGACATGGGACGGCCTCATTGAAGGTCAGATCAATATGCGCGATGCCATCAACCGGACGATTGAATTCAAGAATCCCAATGGCAAGGAATATTCGCTAGGCGAAAATTTGGCCGTGTTGCTGGTACGCCCTCGCGGCTGGCATCTTATGGAGAAACATATTACGCTGGACGGAGAACCGATCTCCGGCGGCATTTTCGATTTCGCTCTCTACTTCTTTCATAACCACGCCGAAATGAAGAAACGAGGAACGGGTCCCTACTTTTACCTGCCCAAGCTGGAGAGTTATCTGGAAGCGCGTTTGTGGAACGATATTTTCGTTAAGGCGCAGGATCTGCTCGACGTTCCGCAGGGCACAATCAAAGCGACGGTGCTTATCGAGACGATTCTGGCTTCCTTCCAGATGGACGAAATTATCTATGAACTGCGGGAACACATGGCGGGACTGAACWGCGGTCGCTGGGATTACATCTTCAGTTACATCAAGCGTCTCCACGCCAACGACAAATTCATTCTGCCGGATAGAGCACAAGTAACCATGACATGCCATTTCATGCACTCCTATTCCCTGCTGGCTATCCAGACGTGCCATAAACGGGGTGCCCATGCCATCGGCGGTATGGCAGCGCAGATCCCCATCAAAAACGACCCGGAAGCCAACGAAGCGGCTATGGCCAAAGTTCGGGCGGATAAGCGTCGTGAAGCTCAGGACGGTCATGACGGTACGTGGGTAGCCCATCCCGGACTGGTTTCTATTGCCCTGGAAGAATTCGACGCGGCAATGCCCGAGCCGAATCAGCTGTCGAAGCTGCGGGAAGATGTGAATATAACGCAGGAAGACCTGCTGCAAGTACCGGAAGGCACGATTACCGAAGCGGGATTACGTACCAATATCAGCGTGGGTATCCAGTATATGGAAGCGTGGATGCGCGGTGTGGGCTGTGTACCGCTGTACAACCTGATGGAAGACGCGGCTACGGCGGAAATTTCGCGCACCCAGATTTGGCAGTGGATACAAAATCCTAACGGCAAGCTGGATGACGGTCGTAAAGTGACGTTGGATATGTTTCACGAGTTCTTAAAAGAAGAGATGGATAAAATTAAAGGGGAAGTGGGCGAAGAACGGTATGCCAACGGTAAGTATGCACTGGCTTCAGAACAGTTTGATGCCATCATATCGAATCCCGTACTGGAAGAGTTTTTGACGCTGCGAGCGTATGAACTATTAGATTGAGAAAGAATTAACTTGGGTGATGCCATGGGGCAGCATCCGCAACGATAAATCTGCTTGGAGGTAACAGCACCATGAGTACAATCGAAGATCGTGCGAACGAATACGAGGCTCAGGTTATGAGTCACGAAATCGATCCRGAAAGAGTWAAACACRTCCAGAATCTCTGGGACACSGATCCTCGRTGGAAAGGGGTAAAACGYCCTTACACGCCGGAAGATGTGTTGAAGGCACGGGGTACATTGCGTATTGAGCATTCATTTGCGCAGGCTGGTGCAGCACGTCTCTGGAAATTACTTCAAACCGAAGATTATATCCACGCTCTGGGCGCTCTCACAGGCAACCAGGCCATTCAGCAGGTAGAAGCAGGCTTGAAGGCCATCTATCTGTCCGGTTGGCAGGTAGCCGCCGATGCAAACTTGTCCGGGGAAATGTACCCTGACCAGAGTTTGTATCCAGCTAACAGTGTACCGGCCGTAGTAAAACGTATTAACAACGCACTACGTCGTGCCGATCAGATTCAGGTACTGGACGGTCGTAAAAACGGCCCTTACTGGTTTGCACCCATCATTGCCGATGCAGAAGCCGGTTTTGGTGGTCCGTTGAACGCCTTTGAACTGATGAAGCAAATGATCGAAGCCGGTGCAGCCGGGGTACACTTCGAAGATCAACTTTCTTCCGCCAAGAAATGCGGACACATGGGCGGTAAAGTGTTAGTACCTACCCAGGAATTCATCACCAAGCTGACGGCAGCACGTTTATCTGCTGATGTCTGCGGTGTACCTACGCTTCTTATCGCACGTACCGATGCGGACGCAGCTACATTGATCACATCGGATATTGATGACCGGGATAAACCCTTCGTCGAATCACAAGATCGCACCTCRGAAGGTTTCTACCGAATCAAGGGCGGCATTGAATCAGCYATCGCACGCGGACTGTCTTATGCACCGTACACCGATATGATCTGGTGCGAAACATCGGTACCGGATTTGGATCAGGCCAAGAAGTTTGCCGAAGCCATCCATGCCGAGTACCCGGGTCAACTTCTCAGCTATAACTGCTCTCCTTCCTTCAACTGGAAACGTAATCTGAGCGACAGCCAGATCAAAAAGTTCCAGGTGGAATTGGGTGCTATGGGTTACAAATTCCAGTTTGTTACTCTGGCTGGTTTCCACGCATTGAATCTGGGCATGTTCAACCTGGCTCGTCAGTACCGCGATCACGGTATGGCGGCGTACTCAGAATTCCAGGAAGAGGAGTTCAAGTACGAGCAGGAAGACGGCTACATGGCTACAAGCCATCAGAGCTTCGTAGGCGCGGGTTACTTCGACCGTATCATCAACACGGTAACCGAAGGCGGATCCGATCTGAGTGCTATGGCTGGCTCCACCGAAGAAGAACAGTTTCATTAAACATTCACGCTAGAATTGCTTAGCGATTCAGTCCGGCTTACCTGCCTACCACCACGATGTGCAGGTAAGCCGGGCATCTTATTTTAGGTGTTATCGTTAGTGAAAAGTTGTATTATAGAGTCGATTTTAAGTACCGTATCTTCTTTCCAACCCCAACTATAACCATACAAAGGTATTCGCTATGCAATCGTTTCACCCGCCTCGACGCACCCTCATGGGGCCAGGCCCTTCCGATATAGATCCCCGTGTTTTGGCTGCGCTTTCCCGGGACACTGTTGGACATCTCGATCCAAAATTCATTGAACTAATGGATCAGATAAAACAGCTTTTACACTATGCTTTTCAGACTGAAAACAACATGACCTTCCCCGTGTCCGCACCGGGATCGGCTGGTATGGAATGTACTTTTGTAAATCTGGTGGAGCCCGGCGATAAGGTAGTGGTAGCGCAAAATGGTGTATTCGGCGGTCGTATGAAAGAAAACGTAGAGCGTTGCGGCGGAGTAGCCGTGATGGTGACTGATGATTGGGGTTCTCCGGTCGATCCGAATAAAGTGGAGGAGGCGTTGAAAGCCAATCCGGATGCCAAGATCCTCGCCTTTGTACATGCCGAGACCTCTACTGGGGCCATCTCCGATGCAGAAACCTTGTGTAAGCTGGCGCGTGATAACGATTGCCTGACGATTGTAGATGCTGTCACCTCTCTGGGCGGATCGCCGTTGAAGGTGGATGACTGGGGCATTGATGCGATTTATAGCGGCACACAAAAATGTCTGTCGTGCGTACCGGGCATCTCCCCTGTATCGTTCAGTAGTCGCGCACTGGAAGTCGTTCAGAAACGCAAGACAAAAGTGCAAAGCTGGTTTCTGGACATCAGCCTGCTCATGAATTACTGGGGCGGAGAAACCAAACGGACATACCACCATACCGCGCCTGTGAACGCCATGTACGCCTTGCACGAGTCCCTCGTACTATTAAAGAATGAAGGGTTGGAACGTGCGTGGGAACGCCATGCACGAAATCACAATGCTCTCAAGGCTGGATTTGAAGCCATGGGACTGAACTTCGTGGTGGATGAAGCCTATCGCCTGCCGCAGTTGAACGCGGTGTCTATTCCAGAGGGTGTGGATGAAGCAGCGGTGCGAGGCGCATTACTGAACGAGTACAGTCTGGAGATTGGTGCCGGGCTAGGTGCCATGGCGGGTAAGATATGGCGTGTAGGATTGATGGGATATGCATCCAATCCAAAGAACGTGCTGCTCTGCCTGGGTGCCATGGACGCAATATTGACAGGCATGAATGCTCCTATACAATCAGGCGTTGCCGTAGGATCTGCACGAGAATCCTACGCATCGGCTTAGTGGACTTAGTATTTAAAAACGAATAAGGCGATAGTATGAACATGCTATCAGAAAGCAAAACGATCTTATGAATAGCATTGTCATGGTATATATTTCCGTCGGAGCATGGATGTCTCTCGGGGTGTTCATCTATATCATGTTCGTTCGTCTGCAGATAGCAGAACGGGAAACCCAACTCCCCGAAGAAGAGGGGGAAACGCCGATTTTCGAGTCCATTGGTAAGGGTGCCATGAATAATGCTAGCCCCGTCCGAAAGCCCTTCGCTCGCATTACTTTATATGACACGTTCCTGGCAGCATGCTTGAAGTCCCAGCGAAAGACTATTTTCTACAAAGATATTCTTTCTATGTCATTGGAAGAATATGCCGGCAGAGAATGGCTGCACATCAAGGCGGCAACCCCTGACGGAGAAATACAAGTTCTTTTTCATTCTCGAGATCATCAGTCCTTGATGGAACAAATTGAGATCCGCAGCAAGGCCTCATGAACACCGCCAGTCCATTACGAATTCTAATTATGGGCGCAGGATCGCTCGGCAGTGTGGTAGGTGGATTCATGGCCCAGGCGGGGCACCGTGTTACCTTGGCAGGGCGGCCCGTTCACATGAATGCCATTCGGGAAAAAGGTCTAACCATTACCGGAATCTGGGGCGATCATCACACCACCGATCTGGATGTGAATACGGATTTGGACGGACTGAACGAGAAGTCATTCGATCTCGTAGTGCTTTCCGTGAAGTCCTACGACACGCAGGATACCATAGAATCCATCGCGCCACTCGTTGATGAAAATACACTCATCTGTTCTTATCAAAACGGCCTCGGAAATGCGGAAATTATTGCGGAGGCCTTCGGTTGGGATCGATGTGTGGAGGCYCGGGTKATTTTCGGRGCCTGGATTCCTGAACCGGGCACGGTCGATGTAACCGTGATGGCCCACAAGACCGCATTGGGAGTTTACCGTGACACCCCGCATCTGGAGCGTATTAAAGAAATCGCAATAGCCATGGATGAAGCCGGGGTACCTACAGAGTTTTCCAACAACATCGGCACTGTGCTGTGGTACAAACTGGCGTACAACTGCGCTCTGAATCCGCTATCGGCACTGCTGGATGTGACCTACGGCGCACTGCTGGATACCGATAATACCCGGCAGATCATGGTGGATGTAATTCGTGAGTTGTATGCCGTGGGACATGCCAAAGACATCACACTGGACCCCCCTGATGCGGAACGGTACATCGATGTATTCATGAACCAGCTTGTGCCTTCTACGGGGGGACATTATGCCAGTACACGCGAGGATATTCGGAACGGTAAACGAACCGAAATTGACGCACTGAACGGGGCTATATGCCGCTTCGGTGAAGAACTGGGTGTACCCACACCAGTGAACGATCTATTGACACGACTCATTCGCGCGAAGGAACATACCTACCTGGCCTAATTGGCCTCCCACTCTTCTTCAGCATACTTTTCGTCATCCGGTTCAGCTACATCCACCAAAGGCGGCATAGCATGTTTTGGCATAACCGGATCCATGGGAAAAGCAAACTCCATCTGCTGATTGCGTATAAGTTGGTACCGTTTCAGAATCTGCAGCAGCTGAAGTGTATGGGATCCGGCGTAGGTTCCTGTGGGAGCCACTTTCTGGCTGAGCCCTTCCAGTATAGTACGAAACTCTATTGCATGATCTACGGGGAGTCTTTTTAACGCTTCGATAGCGTTAAAGCGCTGCTCAGGATTGCGCGGCAGTTCGCTKAGAATYAAWATAGTYACGAATTCGTCCGTRCCGAAATARTCCCGMGCATGRCCCAGAGCCCACGGYTCAGCGAATTGRGTCAACACCGGGTTCGAYTCCAGYACSGAWGCATARAGACGGTCAGTRTGCCACGGRCGCACCTCRACCACTGCCCGGTGAATAGCRGGCACGTCATTAACCTGCARYAGMACTCCKGTTTCATCGTTTGYCACCGGATCGGTATTTTCTACATAGACCTGCATGCCCCCATCGTTCCGCACCGCATCGGAATCATGCTGGTGCCAATGGGTCGTGACGCGGAATTGGTTTAATTCAAAAAATTCTTTCGCAAGCTGCAGATCTATATCGCTCATGACACGTCTTCTTTCTGGCTTTCCCGGAGTGCCCGGCCCAACGGGTGATCGGGATCAATGCTCGCAATACGATCTCCCAATTCACGGGCACGAACATGTTCACCCAGTCGCTGGAGACATAGTCCATGTTTGGCAAGTATATCCGTCATGGAAAAGGTTTCGCTATACACCTGATATATCCGATCCGGCTCGGCAGAATCTTCCGCTGCACGGTAATGTGTAAGCGCTCCAGTAAAGTCCTCACGAATAAATGCTACTTCACCCCGCAAATAATGCCCCTCGGGTTTATCGGTATTCAGTTCCTGATATTTCTCAATGAGCTTATCGGCGTTCTCCAAACTACGCTGAGACAGAAGCGCGTCACCAGCCAGTTTTGCCGCTTTACCCAGCATAAACGTACTCGCGAAATTAGCGCCCCCATGGGCCTGCGCAGACTGAGCATAGGTTAACGCTCCCTGCCAATTGCTTTCTTGAAAATCAGCTCGAGCGAGTCCAAGGTGAGCCTTTCCATTGGTGGGATCAACCTGCAAGATGGACTGGTAGTGCTGTCGAGCAAGATCCAATTGATTCAGCTGCAACAGCACCCCGGCTAAATCGAGACGAGCTGTATTTAGTTTAGGCCTTTTCTTTACGACTTCTTTAAGRAAATCACAGGCTTTCTGMGCGTCTCCCATWCGKGCGTAACATTTCCCRAGTTGATGATAKGCCGTGGCCATGCTGGARTCMGCCCGTGCTGCCTTTTGAAAAAAGGATATGGCGGATTTCATATCACCTTTCATGCTGGCGGTTAAGCCTTCATCATAAAAACTGTCCGCATTATTTCCGCCGAATGCACTCATGTACGTATCCTTATAACAATGATTCCAAAGCTTGTCGAGCCTGATCCTCAGAAATATCGGTACGATGAATGACATGACCCATGCGATCTGCCACCACGAATTTCATAGTGCCAGCCCGCACCTTCTTGTCACGTTTCATGGCCTGCATTACATCTTCGACAGGCATATCCGCCCACGAGACCGGAAGACCATACGCGTCGAAGCATTGGCGCTGCCGGGTGACGAATGCTTCATCCACCAATCCCAAACTTAATGATAAAGCACCAGCCGCACACATACCAAGCGCAATGGCTTCACCATGAAGAAAGGTTTTATAGTTGGTCGCCGCCTCAATACCATGGCCAAAAGTATGACCATAATTGAGATTGGCTCGAACGCCGTTCTCCAATTCATCCTCTGCCACGATAGCAGCCTTGATTTCGCATGACCGTCGAACAGGCAGTACCAACGCCGATAAATCTTTATTAAGAATAGCCTCTACATGAGATTCCATGTGGGCGAACAATTCCTCGTCCGCAATGACACCATGCTTAATAACTTCTGCCAGGCCCGCCCGCAGTTCCCTATCGGGAAGCGAAGACAACATGGTCATATCTATCAACACAGCGCTGGGCTGATGAAAAGCACCCATGATATTTTTACCCAGGGGATGATTGACAGCCGTCTTCCCTCCTACACTGGAGTCAACCTGAGCCACGATGGTAGTAGGAATTTGAATAAAGGGTATACCTCGCATGAAGGTCGCGGCAGCAAATCCTGCCGTATCCCCCACCACTCCGCCACCCAGAGCGACAACGAGACTGGAGCGATCCATACCTGCTTCGAGAAATTGTCCCGTAAACTCCTCGATGCGATCCAGCCGCTTGTGCTGCTCCCCGGCGGGCATGATACACCGGACCGTCTTCAGTCCAGTCTTTGCCAACTCATTTTCCACGGTATCAGCATAAAGAGGGGCAACATGCGTATCGGATATAATCGCAATCACCCCTTTCACACCAATATGTTCTATGATATCGGGAAGCGACTCCAGAGTATCGTCCCCAAAATAAATTGGATAAGAACGATCTCCTAATTCCACAGTAATATTTTCCATCAAACTCCCTTATTTAAATATCAATTTACTATGTAAATATTACCACAGACTTGGCGTAGAGCACTTTAACTAATTATGGCTATGCAGATGCGCCCGTGAGGACAAGGCTGGCAAGGAACAAAAGCGCAGGCATAGCAGGCTATGGCGAGATTTTGTGACGCGGCCAGCCGATGCCGCAACAATTAGATGCGTGGGTATAATTAGTTAATGTGCTCTAGCTATGCGGCATGTGATACGATTCTCTTTCATGTTCGGGGCGTGGCGCAGTCCGGTTAGCGCACCTGCTTTGGGAGCAGGGGGCCGCAGGTTCGAATCCTGCCGCCCCGACCATTTTCAAAATTCGGCCCTTCGACGAGTATGTCGAAGGGCTTTCGCATTGATATCATTAGGGTTTTTCGTATTTATGTTGTACCCGGTTCATCGTACCCACCCATATAGATACGATGACCGCTTAGATTTACGGTGTCTTTGTTGGACCGTTTGTGATGACAATACTTCGGGACTTTCGTTTGGCTCATGGTGCAGTCTCCTTCTCCGAGAAAAGGTATGTATACCTCTTTCCCGTCTCAGGCTCTGACTGCACCGCCGAAGGGCGGGTACTCGCTAACTTCCGAGTTCAGTAAAACTTACAAATGGTGGGCGATGGCGGACTCGAACCGCCGACCTCTTGCATGTCAAGCAAGCACTCTAACCACCTGAGCTAATCGCCCTAAAGGGAAGTATTTAAGGATAGCAAAGGGGTTTGGAGGAAGTCAACGCGATACGTTCTCCCGTGCGTGGTATACTGGTAGTTTCTGGTCGTCGAGTGAACCGGAGTAGTTGCGAAAAGAGTGGCAGCATGCAGTTCGTTTATCCATTCATGAACAATTCTTTTAGACGTAAGACTGTGACCTTTTTATTGCTAACCGCGATCTCGTTCTGCATAAATATCTCCGCCCAAAATTCCACGGTATTGTTGCGCACTGAAGTTCCGTCAGGCATCAACGGCGAAACTCCTTTTATTTTCACTCATCGGGCCATGGGTACGGAATTCACGTTCACCATTTTTCCACGCCCGGATGATATCGGACCGGAAGACCTGGCACCCATTGCACGGGAAGCCTTCCAGTCTATCGACACGCTGGAACAGGAAATCAGCAGTTGGATAGCCAGTAGCAATACCTCCAATATAAATCGGGAAGCGGCTCTTGGTCCAGTYGATGTGCGCCCCAAGGTTTGGCATCTTCTTACTTTTGCCAAGGAAACATGGGAGAAGACTGACGGGGCTTTTGATATTACCGTCGGMCCTCTCATTGATTACTGGCGCGATCCGAATCCCCTCCCCTCCCATCTGCCATCTGCCTTGGCGCGAGTGGGTATGGAAAAAGTTGTGTTGCATACCGATTCGCGAAGGATTTCCTTCTCTGTTCCAGATATGCGTATTAGTTTTGGCGGTATTGGGAAGGGTCTTGCCCTTGACCGGGCAGCGGAAGTATTCGCTTTGTATGGGGTGGAATCGGCTTTGTTGAGTGGGGGGGATAGTTCAATTCTGGTCGTAGGATCTCCTCCGGGCAGGGAATTTTGGCAAATTGGTCTCCATAATCCGTATAATGCGACTTCGGACATGGAAACGGTGCTATTACGTGATCAGGCCCTATCCACTTCGGCATGTTTCCACGAGATTCCCAGTGTCTTAGAGGAGGAATCGTGTGGGATTTTCAACCCGAATACAGGGTTGACGGTAAACGGCATGCTGAGTACGACGGTGGTCGCAAGTACAGGCATGGCTACGGATGCATTAAGCACGGCATTCTATGTGATGGGAGAAAAACGGGTGCGGGAATATTGTAAAGCGCATCCCGAAATTGGTGCGATCCTGGTGGCTTTGCCGAAAAACAGGCAGCCTCACCCGGTCATACTGGGCAACATAAAGACTAAACCATAGTAGAGGACAGGTATCATGACGAACGATTTTTCTCGTAGAACTTTCATGAAATCAGCAGGTACGGTAGCCGGGGTGGCAGTGGCCGCTGGTTTCAATCCTAAATCTTATGCGCAAAACGAAAAAATTCGATTGGGCATCATCGGTACGGGTCTTCAAGGTCGTATCGCTCATATCGGCGAAGGTCTGAAGGTCAACAAGGACCAGATTCAGATYGTCGCCATTTGCGAYGTGTGGAAATACAGTATTCAGGAAGCGTTGAAGGCTATCGGCGATCCTAAGATGCCCGCCTATACCGAATATAAGGAAATGCTCGAGAAGGAAGACCTGGATGCGGTTCTTATTGCCACCCCCTTAAACTCGCATTACCATATCGCCATGGATTGTCTGGATGCAGGTCTCTATGTTTTTTGCGAAAAAACACTCACCATGACCATCGAAGAGAGTCGCGATCTTGTGAAGAAGTGTAACGAGACAGGAAAATTTATTCAGGTAGGTCACCAGCGTCGTTACAATCCCTACTATAACAAAGCCATGTGGCTCGCCAACGATAAAAACCTCATCGGTCGTATCACCCACATCACCGCGCAATGGCATCGCAACGAATCCTGGCGTCGCATTCCTCCCAAGGGCTATGTACTGGATGCGGAGGAACAGAAATATATTAAGGATCTGGATAAACATGTGAACTGGCGTCTTTATAATGATATGTCGGCTGGTCTCATGACGGAATTGGGAACGCACCAGCTGGATGTGGCCTCTTGGTTCCTCGGATCAATTCCCGCACGGGTTTCCGGTTTCGGCGGCCTGGATTACTGGAAAGATGGTCGTGATGCAGAAGATAACGTCGTGCTAATTTACGAATGGGACGTAAAGCCGGGCGACAAAGGATACCGCACCATTGAACGGCGTAGCTCCAAGCAGCGCAAGACCCGTATCAACTCGCCCTACAAAGTACGTATGACATACTCCAGCATCTGCACAAACCAGAAACTCCATTACTCGGAATTAATTCAAGGAGATCGGGGCGCCTTCGAATTGATCGGCGAACAGCGCTGCCAGTTCTACCCGGAACCGTGGTACTTGGATTTCCAGAAAGCCAAGGCCGCTCGTGCTGCAGGTAAAGCTGGCGCGAACAACGCGAAAACATCCAAATCGTACATCCCGGGTGAAGCATTAAATGCAGGTCTCCCTGTGGACGTGTACATGGACGACAAGAAGAGCACGAAATACAATGTATGGATGGCCAATCATAATCAGTGGGCTGCCTTTGCTAGCGACATCAAGACGGGCAGCACTCCCAAAGCCAATCAGATGGCTGGTCTCTACTCTGCTATTTGCGGACATAAGGGTAATGAAGCCATCCGCTCCGGTTCCACAGTCGAAATTGATCCTGCTCTGGTTAAATTCGCGTTTGATACTCCCGATCCTCATCGCTTTGACTTTGTCGACGGTCCCAATATGGTTGAAGCGTTGAAGAAACAGCAGGAAGAAAAAGAGAAGAAAGAAAAAGAGGAAAAAGAAAAGAAAGCTTAACCTTGTCACGGCGAGGTTTGTAAGGAGCATATAATGAATGTACTAACCAATCGAGTTTTCGGCGTGGTGTCATTAGTGATCGCGGCAGTTGTACTTACGGGGTGTGCCAAAGATCCTACAAAAGACAAATTTGTCGCCGAAGTCAATGAAGCGGTGGAAATTAAAACACCTGCGGTATCGGATGAATCTTCTGGTGAAAGCACCCCTATACCAGAGGGTATCAACTACACCATTGATACCAGTGTTTCCAACATTACGTTTGCCGGGTCCAAGGTATCCGGAACCCATTCCGGGGGCTGGTCAAAATACGACGGCACCATCATTATCCCGGACGGCGATTTCACCAAGGCAAATGTCACCATCAATATCGACATGACCTCCACGTACAGCGACGACGCGGATTTGACGAAAAAACTCGTAAGCGAGGATTTTTTTGAAGTGGATAAATACCCCACGTCGACCTTCATATCTACTTCCATTAAAGGCGAAGGGGAAGAATTCGATGTGTCAGGAAACCTGACGCTTCATGGCATTACGAAAAACCTAACCTTTCCCGTATTGCTTGAGCTAAACGATTCTAAATTGATTGTAGAGGCAGAATTTTCGTTTAACCGCAAAGATTTCGATGTGAATTATAACGGGTTGGCCGATGATCTTATCCGTGATAAAGTTCTCATGGTGTTCTACGTTGAGGCCAACACCGAATAGCTGGCACTATTGATTCATACTGACTGTAAACGGCCCACAACTTCCGCTACAATGCTACCCGCAATGAACGGAGAGCGGGTATGACACGAGAAGAGCTGGCGAAGTGCATTGACCACACCCAGGTTCATGCCTACGCTACCCAGTTGGATATTGAAGAACTTTGCGATGAAGCCCTGGATCATCATTTGGCTTCCGTCACCATCAACCCTGCCTGGACCTCCTTCTGTGCGAAACGTCTCCAAGGCACATCCATCCACATTAACCCCACCATTGGGTTTCCTCTCGGCGCTACTACGGCCCACATAAAAGTGGAGGAGACCCGTGAAGCCATCCGAAATGGGGCTACCGAGGTGGACATGGTCATCAACATCGGCGCGTTGAAATCGGGATACCCCGACTTTGTGGAACAAGAAATTTCCGCTGTGGTGGAAGCGGCAAAGTCACATCCAGTCAAGGTAATTCTGGAGACCTGCTATCTATCCAACGAAGAGAAGATTTTAGGGTGCGAATTGGTAGTAAAAGCTGGGGCGGCCTTCGTCAAAACGTCAACCGGTTTCGGTTCCAAGGGAGCCACGCTGGATGATGTAGCCTTACTGAGACAATGCGTCGGGAATGATGTGGGAGTGAAAGCTGCGGGAGGTATTCGGAATTTGGCGGAAGCAACTGCCATGCTCCAAGCGGGTGCTACACGTCTGGGTACTAGCRGGGCGTTGAAAATTCTTTCTGGATTACCAAAGTAGCTGTTCAGGTATTCGTCCCCATCATAGAAATAAATGCTCTGAAAATATCCGTATCAATCTCGTCACGCATCTCACGATTCATGAGCTGCAACGCTTCATAACTGCCCAATGCGCGCTGATATATACGTTGCGTGGTGAGAGCGTCAAAAATATCGACAATCGTGCAAAGCCGAACCATAGAAGGAATCTCTTGCCCCTTGAGACCATCGGGATACCCTGATCCATCCAGCTTTTCATGGTGATGCCGAATAATGGAACGGGTAACCTCGGACAATCCCCCTGTTTCCTGGAGTATGTCTTCACTGTTCTGGGTATGCAGTTTCATCTGCTCAAATTCGGATACGGTGAGTTTGCCAGGGTTTTCACAAATGGCGTTATCAACACGAGACATACCGATATCGCGCAGCATAGCCCCGGTGCCAAACTCAATCATTTCTTTCTCGCCAAAACCCAGGCGATGAGCCAATGCAATCCCCATCACRCTCACATTCACACTGTGCGTGTATGTATTGTAATCAACCGATGCCGTTTCWATAAGGCTTCGTAATGCWGAGCGTTGTCCGAACAGAAAATCCACCGTACTTTGCATCATAAAATCTGTACGCTTSAGCCCATCATCAATCCGGTCGTGATCAACAATATCTTTTACAATTCCTTGTGCCGAATCGTGAACGATAGAGGATTTATCTTTTAAGGAAATAGCAGCGTCGGAAAGGATATCCTGCAGGTTCGCTTCCAGATATCGACGATAGGCATCCTGTTGACTCTGGTCAACATACAAGTATTGAACATTGTTGTTTTCCAGTCGCCGCCGACTCTCTTCGGAGAAGGGAATATTTCGGTCTGCATATAATACAGCTGGTTCATCAGGGCGAGCACGAAGATACAGGTCGAAATGAGTTACCGTATCCAGACGTAACGATGTCACTTGGATCGGCATATAACCCAGACCATCACTGGTGGTTCGTTGCGGCATTACTGCGGCGGCAATCGCCATGGTTCTTTCCCCCGTTACCCATTGCTACATAGTAAGATTACCACCGAAACGCAAATCCGTCAAAAGCAATACGCAGATCAACCTGATTTACTTACTTAATAGCTTCTTTTGCCGTTCCATGAATTTCTCCACAAATTCGGTGGCAGGACGATTCAATATCTCGTCCGGCGTACCGATTTGGTGGCATTCCCCGTCTTTCATGATGGCAATGCGGTGTGCCAGTTCCAGCGCTTCTTCTTGATCGTGAGTCACATAAATTGCCGTGATGCCCAGGCGTTTCTGGAGTTCTGCTAACTGGTTTCGCGTGGAATACCGCAGCTCCGCATCCAGATTACTCAAGGGTTCATCCAGCAATAAAATTTTGGGATGCACCGCAATCGATCGCGCCAGCGCAACCCGCTGCTGTTGTCCCCCACTCAGCTCCGTCACCTTGCGCTTATCCATCCCCTCCAACTGCACCAGGTTCAGGGCTTCTTCCACCCGCACAGGAATTTCCCCTTTGTTCAGTTTCTGAGCTCGTAATCCGAAAGCTACATTATTGAAAACACTCATGTGAGGGAAGAGAGCGTAATTCTGAAACACCATGGCGGCATTCCGCTTTTCAGGAGGTTCTCTGGTTACATCAATGTTATCAATAAATACACGACCCTTGTCCGGTGTTTCCAGCCCAGCRATGACCCGYAGCGTCGTTGTCTTTCCACAGCCGCTGTGTCCCAGGAATGCAAAAAACTCCCCTTCCGGGATGTCCACGGAAAAATCTTTCACACCGCCCCCTTGGGGATAAACCTTGGTGATATGTTCCAGACGTACGGAACTCATTTGGCGTCGTATACCTCAGTTTTCCAGCGGTCACACCATCTTTGTTCATGCTCGGCGAATTCTTTCCAGTCGATCTCCATAGCGTCTACCTTTTGCTCTACCATCCAGGTTGGCAGCGTGTCCGGATCAATGTCTTTTCGTGTGGGGATTTTCGCGTACGCCGCAGCCTGATGCGCCAAAGCCTGCTTCGTAGTTACAAATTCGTAGAACAACTCCGCATTAGCCCGATGGGGAGCATTTTTTGTAATGGCAATACCTTCCGTGAGTACCGGCGCATTGGGCGGCACGTATGCATCGAAAGGATACCCATTGCGTTCCCGTTGAAGAACCGCATCCGGCATAATCCACACGGTGATCAGTTCCTCATTGCGCTTGATATGGTCAAATAGCAGTTGTGGACTTTCCATATAACTTTTGGTGGAAGCATGGAGTCGCGTCAACCATGCCAGACCTGCCTCTTCCCCGCCTTCGCGCAGCATAGTCGCCCCAAGAAAAGTCCGCATGGTTCCCGACGGTAATGGATTACGAATGGTAATTTTTCCTGACCATTTTTCATCCAGCAGCTCATCCCACGTTTGCGGAACGGTATCCTTGGTATATTTTCGATTGTTGAACAGGATGGCCAGCGGCGTATTGTAGGTACCGAACCAGCGGCCTTCCGTATCTTTGTATCCTTCCGGCACCATCTCGGCCCAAGTAGGCGTATACGCACCTAACAGATCATATTCCACCGCTTGCATAAACATAGTGGAAGGCGCGCCCCACCAAACATCACACGCCGGACGATTTCGCTCCGCACTGATCCGGTTAAAHACATCYTGAGAHCCCATATCGAGYSRTKGMNARGWMKATGTRARNAWWKRCTTCTTCAAAAAGTTTCTCATAATCCTTGCCCACATCAGGGCCATGAGGGCTATAAACCACCACCACTTCACGGGAGGAGCAGGCGGCCAAAGCCATTAAAGGAATCATCCATAAAAGGCGCATTCCATATCCTTTTTCGTTGAGTACACTAAGTGATAATGGTACCTGAGCAATGCGGGAAAACACCAGTTCACCCGGCAAGGATATCCTGTAATGCCGTAAATAGTCTATCAATTTCCTCATCGGTACCCACGGAAATCCGCAGTGAATTTTCCAACCCTGGTAGCTCGAAGTGTCGAACCAGAATATTGTTCTCGCGCAGCATCTCCATAATGTTCTTTGCCGTTGGAATTCCATGACGTGTGGCCAGCACAAAATTACAATGCGAATCCGGTACATCGAACCCAAGTTCACGCAATCCGTCAGTCATTCTTCCACGGGTAGTCTTAATTTTCTCCGCGTGGGTCAGCATCGTTTCGTAGTCGTTCATAGCCGCCAGGGCTGCTACCTGACTTACCGCATTCAGGTTATACGAATCCTTCGTTTTCATGAAGCCCGCGATCAAATCCGGATTTGCCATAGCCAGACCAACACGCAGGCCCGCCAGGCTGAAAGATTTCGAGAAAGTTCGTCCCACGATCACATTATCAAAACGCTGRGGRAAATCGATACAGGAATCCTCTGCGAAATCAACATACGCCTCATCAATAAAAACGATGCCGTCAAAGGAAGAACATAACCGCTCCAGGTCTTCCCGTGGAAATAATATTCCGGTAGGGGCATGAGGCCGAGGTACAAAACACAGCTTCCCTTGAGCCGTATACAGCTCCTCTGGRAGCTGACTATCTTCCGTTAGTGCATGTTCTTTGTACTTCGCGCCGTGGAGGCGTACCAGCACGTCGTACAATGAATACGTGGGGGTGACTGAAATTACGGTCTCACCGGGGTCCACAAACGTACGGATAGTCATGGCCAGGATCTCGTCCATGCCATTTCCCGCAAACACCCACTCCGGCCCAGGTAACTCGTAGCGTTCTGCAACGGCCTGACGCAGCGGCAGTGATACCGCATTGGGGTATCGCACCATGGCATCCGAATCCAGGTTCCGAATCGCCTCCAATACCTTTGGTGAAGGCGGATACGGATTCTCGTTGGTGTTCAGCTTGACGATATCGGCCTGATTACGTTGCTCCCCAGGCACATACGCATCAACATCGCGCAGCATTTTCCGTAAGAACCGGCTCACCCTACTGCCTCATTTCCATGGCGCGGGAGTGGGCTGTTAATTTTTCTGAACGAGCCAGACGAATCACATCATCGGCNACGGCCTTCACCCGTTCTTCGCTGAATTCAATCACGCTGGATATTTTTCTAAAATCTTCACAGGTTAACGGCGACGCAAATCGCGCACGCCGTCCAGTAGGTAAAATGTGGTTCGGCCCGGCGAAATAATCGCCCAGCACCACCGTAGTGTGTTCACCCAGCATAATAGACCCTGCCGCCGTAATATCGGCATAAACCTCCCGGGGATTTTGGGTATACACCSMNAAGTSYKYCRRMSYKMWMAWKTTWKRYMKRMGRRSTKYTTSCTYSMARWMWMKSRYSAMYWCSMWGRGMMYGTKAKYWWCCWWRGMWRSASKKWWRMKMTYYGCAYRMTYWWSAKYTTYYWTWKYSTTTTCCATGGCCTGCAGCACCGGATCCAATAACGCTTCCGACGTGGTTATCAATACACTGGCGGCTTCCTCGTCGTGTTCCGCCTGAGCCAACAATTCTCCAGCAATGAGCCTGGGTGTCGCGTCCCCATCTGCAATAACCGTCACATCCGATGGCCCGGCTTCCGTATCAATGTCGCAAATGCTGCGCACCAGACTCTTGGCTACAGTCACAAATGTATTCCCAGGCCCGGTAATCTTCAACACCTGCGGAATCGTGTCCGTCCCATAAGCCAACGCCGCAATCGCCTGGGCACCGCCGATTCGGAATACCCGATCCGCACCTGCAATCTTTGCTGCTGCCAGCACCACAGGGTGGATTGTTCCGTTGTATGATGGGGGCGAAACCATGATGATTTCCTTCACCCCGGCCACCTTAGCCGGAATGATATTCATCAATACAGACGACGGATAATACGCCTTACCGCCCGGTACGTACACCCCGACGCTTTCAATAGCCGATACACGCTGACCCAATATTGTTCCATCCGGCAGGGTTTCTTCCCAGGATTCGCGCAAATTTCGGGAGTGAAAGCTGTGTATGTTTTCGTGCGCCCGGCGAATAGACTCGATAAGAGCATCATCCACTTCTTCCATAGCCGCATCGATTTCTTCTCGACTCACTTCAAACTGCGCAGGAATTAATTCTGCRCCGTCAAATTTCGCCGTGAACTCGGATAACGCCTCGTCGCCACGACTCTTCACCGCTGCGACGATAGCTTTTGTGGCCTCCGCTTTTTCCGCCAGAATACGTTCCGCGATAGACGTATCCGTTGGGTGACATATTTCTTCTGTCAACGCGTCATAATCGGTATCAGATTGTATAATAAATTTTTTCATCGTGATGTATCCGTCTACACTTCCCGTGTACGCTCAATCTGCGCACCCAACGCCGCCAGCCGCTCTTCAATACGCTCGTATCCCCGGTCGATATGATATACCCGGGATATCACCGTCTCACCATGATCTGCCATGAGTCCTGCTATTATCAATGCAGCGCTGGCACGAAGATCCGAGGCCATGATGGGGGCGCCRCTCAATTTCTCCACACCGCGAATCACCGCCGTGTTACCGTCAATATCAATATCCGCACCCATGCGGCTCAATTCCGCTGCCTGCATGAATCGATTTTCAAATACCAGCTCTCGAATTACACTGGTGCCTTCTGCTACACACATCAACGCCATCATCTGAGCCTGCAAGTCCGTGGGAAATCCAGGGAACGGCTGGGTAGAAAAATCCGCCGCTTTCAAACGGCCATTTGCCTTTGCCCGAATACTGGTGTCGGTTGTTTCTATATCTGCGCCCATCTCTATAAGTTTTTCCAAAAAATTGGGCAGCAATGCAGGCGACACATTCGATGCAGTCACATCACCTCCCGTAGCTATCCCGGCGATGAGAAACGTTCCTGCTTCAATGCGATCCGGTACCACGTCATGCTGGGCGCCGTGCAATTCAGATACGCCATCAATTTCAACTACATCCGTCCCGGCACCGGAGATTTTCGCGCCCATAGCATTTAATAATTCAGCCAAATCAGTAATTTCCGGCTCCCGAGCGGCATTGGATATGCGCGTATGACCCTCCGCCCGTGACGCCGCCATAATCAGATTTTCCGTAGCGCCTACACTGGGAAAGTCCAAGGCTACATTTCCGCCCACAGGCTTCCCTTCGATTACTACATACCCCTCGTCTATGCGTATTTTTGCGCCCAGGCCTTCCAGCCCTTTCAAATGTATGTCTACAGGCCGAGAACCGATGGCGCAACCGCCAGGCAGTGACACCTTCGCTTGACCGAATCGCGCCCATAATGGCCCCAATACAAAGAAGGATGCACGGAGTTTCCGCACCAGATCGTAGTCCGCTACCGATGACGTGAGATTCGCCGCGTCCAGTGTCATGGACTGTCCCGTGAAATCCACGGACATACCCATGGAAGAGATGACCTTATCCATGGAAAAAATATCGTGGAGACAAGGGACGTTGTGAAGGGTGCAAGGCTCCTCAGCCAGGATAGCAGCCGCCATCAGGGGCAGTGCTGCGTTTTTTGCGCCGCGTATTTTAACCTGCCCGCTAAGAGGCCGACCGCCTTTAACTCGAATCTGATCCATGGGCCTAAGATGTGTCCCTCAATCGTTACTAGAAAAAAACGGCCCAAAGGCGTTCATCGCCCTGGGCCGCTCAAAAATTTATTTAAGCGTACCTATTGCACGATATCAGGATTGGTTTCTTCTTCCGTCGCTGCCGGGGCATCCACTTCCGGAATTTCCTCTGGAATCACGGCGGGTGTTTCCAACGGAGCAGGAGCGCCTGAATCGATTCCTTCGTTTACGACACCCGTACCGAGACCGCGACTACTCAAACCGCCCGTAGCCGCCCCAGTAGTTGTACCATCAGCCGACTGGCTCATAGAAACATCATTCACCAATTCTGGAGCAATACCGCGTCCAACTTTACCTGACACTACTGACATCACCACGGCAATAACCATGAAGACAACAGCAGCGGCATAGGTTAATTTAACGGTGGCGGATTGGCCGGATTTAGCACCGAATACCGTATCGCCACCTGGTGCCGTACCGAAGGCGCCGGCAAATCCACTGCCTTTGCCCTGCTGAAGCAGCACAATAATAATGAGGCCCAAACATGCGGGTATATACATGACCATCATAACCCACCACATGGTGTCCCAACTTAAAATCGCATCAAGCATATCGAGTCTCTATCTCCGTATCGTAATCCCGCTATCGGGATGCTTTCACAATGGCACTAAAACTGTCTGCCTTCAAGGACGCCCCGCCAACCAAGGCGCCGTCCACATTGGGTTTGGCCATAATCTCAGCCACGTTATCCGGCTTCACACTTCCACCGTATTGTATACGTAATTTATCAGCCACGGTTCCACCGAAATGTTCCGTCACCTGCTGCCGTACAAACGCATGGGCTTCCTCGGCCTGTTCCGGTGTAGCGGTAACACCCGTACCGATGGCCCAAACGGGTTCATAGGCTAAAACCACYTTCTCGAACTGCACTTCCGAAAGACCAGCAAGCCCTTGTGATATCTGCCGTGTCAGCACGTCGTTCATCGCGCCGCTTTCCCGTTCTTCCAGCGTTTCGCCAATACAAAACATCACTTTCAACCCGGAATCCAGGGCAAACTTCAATTTTTCATTCAGAAAACTATCTGATTCCTGAAAATACTGCCGTCGTTCACTATGCCCCACAATCACCCAGGAACATCCCACATCTTGTAAAAGCTGAGGAGWAATCTCCCCTGTGTACGCGCCGTCTTCAGCGGTATAGCAATTCTGACCGCCTAATTCTATGGTGCCGTCCAACGCACCGCTCACGGCACTCAGCACAGTAAATACAGGACAAACCACCACTTCAACGCCCTCAATACCGGACAGCTCAGACTTCAATGCTGTTGCCAATGCCACCGCATGGGCAGTAGACAGATTCATCTTCCAATTTCCGGCGATAATGGGCGTACGCAAGGCGATTTCAACTCCAATTACTCAGGTGATATTCCAAAGATACAAGCGCGAAATGTTAGCATATAACCTCTTAGCGTCGCAAGTTGCCTTCCTGCAATACTTTACTGCGAATCTGCCCGGATCCCTGCTAATCCGGCTATCTCCCCCATATACCGCAGCAGCCATTGCTGGACATCGTCAATAATGGAATAAAACAGTGGTACTACGAACAGGGTCAGAAAAGTTCCTGCCGTTAATCCACCTATCATGGACATCCCCAGGCTTACAGCTGCCGGTTCACCTATACGACCTCCGATAGCCAACGGGATGGCCCCCAGAATGGTGGTGATAGCCGTCATCAAGACAGGGCGCAGCCTGTCACTGCCTCCCTGAATAATGGCATCGTATCGATTCAGTCCTTGCTTTCGGAGGTTGTTGATGTGATCGACAATGACAATACCGTTGTTCACCACCACCCCCACCATAAGAATGCACCCTATGAACGCGACAGTGTCCATAGGGGTTCCCGTGACATACATAATCCAGATGACTCCGAGAAATGCCAACGGCACAGATGTGAGGATGGATAAGGGAAGCAGGCAGGATTCGAATAACGCGCTCATGACAATAAAGATAAGTATAACGGACATGAGCAGAATGGACAGAAAATTACTCTGGTCTTCTTCGATAGTGCGAATTTCATCTCCCATGGAAATACTATAGCCAGTAGGCATTTCGAACACAGCCGATGCACTCTGCAACTGCTCACTCACTTCCGTCATATTTTTTCCGGCTATGGAACCAGTAATGTAAACGAAATTTTTCCCATTACGCCGTTGAATAATTTGCGGGGTCAACGCTTTTTTCTGGGTCACCAATTGGTTCAACGGCAGCATCGCTCCACTTGACCCTTGAAGCATAATATTATTCAGATTACCGATATTCTCCCGATCCGATTCTTGAAACTGCGCCCATACTTCCAATTCACGACCGCCGCTTTTCATTTTGGATAACTGAGTGCCCTGCAGCGCAAAGGTCACTGTCTGGGCTATCTGCATAGGCTCCAACCCGGCGTAGTTCGCCAATTCTCCGTCAATCTTCAGTTGGATCTCCTGATTCGCACGCTGGGTGCTTTTACGCACATCAGTCACCCCGGCTATCTCCCCAATGATATCGATAAATCGGTTCGTGTACCCATCCAATGTCACGGTATCGTCGCCTTCCAGCCGTACCGAGACACGGGACTGAGCCGATCCGCCGCCCSGATTTCCACCCCCGGTAGATATGGTGAATTCCGCTCCCGGTGATCTCTCCGGCAATAGATGCCAGAGTATATTCACCACTTCTTCGGAAGAATACGGAAAGGCTGCAAAATCACTGGGCATGTCCTTGTCCTGAAGCAGATAGATGGAAATCTCCCCGCCCCGAGCAGAATAATTCTTGAACAGATGCTTTACGCCCAGTTCTTCACGTCGGTTATCAATGGCTGATTCGATACTCTGAAATAACCCGTCAGCCATTTCCATACTGTAATTGGGATCCAGTTGTATATCGATATCCACTACGCGTCTATCCGACGAAGGCATTTGCTGGAAACCCATTTTCTTCAAAGGAACTTGTATCGTGAGAGCAATGATTCCTGCCAGCAATAAAAATGAAGCGAGACGATGCTTCATTCCTTCCCTAAGGAAATACATGTACACCTTGCGAAGTTGACGCACAGGATTAAAAAATCCAACCACACCCATAACACGCTGCATACCGGATGCCCGCCGCCCTTCATCCGGGCTGCCAAATGTTTTCCTCATGCGCTCCATGGGGGAATTCTCGTATTGAGAAAAACGGCTTACTGCCAATGGAATCACGGTAAGTGCCAATACCAGGCTGGAAATGAGCGCTACGGATACAGGGATGGCGAACTGCCGCATAAACACAGACAATTGTCCGCTATCCACATAAAATACCGGTATGAACACCACTACCGTTGTCGTAGTAGCGGCAATAATCGCCATAGACACTTCCCCAGCGCCACGCCGTGCGCTTTCGTATTTATCGTACCCCATGTCTTGATAGCGATAGATATTTTCGATAACCACAATGGCGTTGTCCACCACCATACCCACCGCAATAATCATGGACATCATGGTAATAAGATTCAGCGTCATTCCCATGGAGTACATAGCAACCAATGCACCCACCAGCGATCCGGGTATGGCCAAGGCGACAATGATAGTGGGACGCACCCGTCGAAGAAACAAGAACAATACAACCAGGGCCATGGCCCCGCCGTAGAGTGAGGATTTTCGCAGCCCGTTCAGCGCGCCGGAAATGATATCCCCTTGATTAAAAAAGATAAACTGCTGGGTACCTATCATCATGGGATCAGCCATGATGGCATTCAATTCTTCCACAACGGCTTTGCAAGTAGCAGCGGTATTCGCTTCCGATTCTTTCGTGATGATGAGAAACATCTCGCGTTTACCATCTATAGCAAAATGAAAATCGGATTCCCGAGATCGAAAGCCCCCCTTGGCCACATCGCCCAATCTCGTACCGTTACTCAGAAGGAGACCGTCATAATCTTCGATACTGGCCAGCATGCTTTCGGCACGTATGTGATATTTCGTATTGCCTTCCGTGAACTGCCCCACGCCTACATCTACATTGGCCGTATCCAGCGTCATGATCAGTTCATATAGCGACACATTATGACTTAGCAAAGCCTGCTGGTCCAGATCCACCATAATGTTTTTCTGGTTATAACCATATACTTCCACATCCGCCACCCCATCAAGACGAAGCAGCTTGGGAATCACTTCCTTATCCACCAGATCCGCAAATTCATCATAGTTCCCCTTGCGGCCCAGACCCACCTGCATGATGGGGATACTCTCCAGACTGAAATGACGCATGAATATTTTGTCCGCACCCTCGGGCATGACCCCGCCGGCCCTACAGCAGTACACGGCGACAGGCCATAAACATTTGCGCAGATCGGCCGGTCAACCTCGATAAGAAAAAAAGGCTTCGCGCCGGGCATGA
>NVWG01000027.1 GCA_002746185.1 Candidatus Hydrogenedentota bacterium | reverse complement strand
ACAATATCACCGCTTTCAAACTCGCGCCTTCGCGCAAGCGACAATCCAAAAGCTCATCCAGTGCCTCTGAAAGCGCGGTCAAAGTGGCCTTTTTTAACGCATCGGCATCCTCAGCCTGGCTCGTCAGCACACCGCTCCAGTTCAACACATCCAGTGTGTTAGCCTGCGCCAAACCATGAATCTCTTGTTGCACCGCGTCCATCGCCGCAGCAAGTTGTGCCAGCACAGCCTTATCCACGTGCAATGAGCTAAGGCCCGCAGCAGATTCAAGCTTCAGGTTGCAATCGGCCTTACCCCGGCTCAATTTGGCTGCCACACGTTCTCGTACAAGCGGCTCAAGGCTGCTCCAGTCTCGCGGCAATCGCGGACTAATTTCGAGATAGCGATGGTTGACCGTTTTTATCTCCCAGGCAATGTCAGTATCGCCAACACGGCAAACGCCACGATGAGTGCTATGGTGAGGAGTGCCTTGTTCATACGTGCAGTGTATCGGGTCTGCAGAAAGGGTGCAAGGGGGATTAGAGGATTGAAATGTAGATATGCGACATTCTACTCCCTCCATGATGGGTAAATTACAGATGAGATTGCCGCACTTCGCTTCGCTACGCTCGCAATGACATGTAAAAAATGGTTTGTACTTCATTTCCGTGTCATTGCGAGAAGGTTATAAAGACCGACGCGGCAATCTCGTCACCCCTGCGACCACGAATCAAGGGGGCGCGACATCTCGCGCCGATGAAACCCTAAGTGTGAAATCCTTTTCAACAAGAAGCGGAGAGGAAAAGGTTTGTCTCAGGTTTACGAAAAGATATGTAGAGATAACGAGATTCGATCACGCGGTGGCATATCCGCTTGTCCGATTATATGTTCAACCAGATTGCATTCTCTATCGAATATCAGGCATTCGTTGTAACTCCTGAAATATCGGAACCCTTTTCCCACAGTCCAGAGGTATGCCGTACCTTCTTCCTCAAATGCAGCGCGTACCTGCTCTATGGCCACCGACAGTTCAGCCTCCGGAATATTCAACACACGCTGAAGCCTAACCCCCATATCACCGTTCTCATTGAGCGTATCAAGATACCTGTCAACAACCCTCAACCCCTTGGAGACATTTCGATACCCCAGCATCCTGGCAAGCGCATTCCTTGATATATCATTCGACACAGGTCTCATCCGACAGTTTCTGGCGACCATTGACTACGCGAACGAGAAGATGGTGCTCCGCGAACGGTCTCAACAATCCGGCGATGCCCTCCGGGAACAACTGCATGGTCATATCGTCGGCGAAGTCCCCTTCGTTCTGAGTGCGACGCATATGATGATGGCGAGGGGATCGATGAATGGTCGTGAGGACCTGACTTTCTTTGTCGACTCCGGGTTGGCTAGCCCGGCTCGAATCGCAGTACCCCCGCAGACACTCGAGTACCTTGGGATCCCCGAACCCGAAAAGAAGATTGATCCGACCTCCGTCGGCGGCGGCGGTGGGGCGTGGGCATCGGCGTTGTTTCCTATCGATACTCTCGGACTAGGGAGTATCCTCCAGAAGGACCACCAGGGAGAGTACGGTTCGAGGCAAACCAGTTCGTATTGGGAAATGGGCTTCATTCAAGACGGGCTGATCTCACACGGCTTCTTGCGCCAATACGCATCCTGAACCATTGATTTCGACAGGAGGGAGTACATTTTTGCCTCGGGAGAACGAAATGAATGATTCGTTCATGAGATTGAAGGATGGCAGGAAACTAGGGTTTGTTGACTGTGGTGAATCCGATGGCTTACCCATCATTATGCTTCATGGGACTCCGGGATCGAGGATTTTCGGATTCGAAAACGAACCGTTTGTCCATGAAGAAGGGTTAAGAATTGTAACACCGGAAAGGTCCGGCTATGGATTATCTGATCCGTGAAAGCATAGGACGATAACGGATTTCGCAAGTGACATCGAACAGTTGGCAGAGCAATTGGGCATTGATAGATTTCATGTGGCAGGGGTATCGGGCGGCGGACCATTCGTATTGGCGTGTGCATATTGTCTGCCTGAACGAGTGATGTCAGCCACCCTCATTGCGAGTGCCGCGCCTATAGAGATGAAAGACTTTTTTAAGGGTATGTCGGCTGGCAACAAATTGCTACTTCGAATTTCGAAATACATGCCGTTCTTGTTGAAGCCGCTCTGTTGGTACTCGGCCAGAGAATTGCGTAAGCACCCTGAAAATTATTGGAGGGGATGGAATCTGAGCTGTGGACCTCGGATTCGAACATAGTGCAAAGTTTCAATTCTGAGAAGAGGGAGTTGTTTATATCCCATATCTTCGAAGCGTTCCGGCAAGGATCAGAAGGCATATATTCGGACACCATGTTGCTCTCCAAGCCCTGGGGCATCGACTTTACCTCCATGACCGTTCCGATTGTCCTGTGGTATGGTGAATCGGACACGCTTCCGCGGCGAAAACCCACAAAGATGCATGGGCTGCCTGGGAATCGGGAGACATCACGACGGCTCACACGCGTGCGGAGGGGTATCTAGCGGACAACGACGAGCCGAACGAGGCCAGGCACCTGCTGTTTCTCACCTCATTCGTAGTGGGCGACTATGAAGGTGCGCTCGCCAACTACGACGCAATTACCGATACTTACGCCAGCCTCCGCGAACTCGATGAAGCGATCGTCGAAGCCTACCTCCACCTGCACCGAATTTCAGATGCCCTGGTCTTTGTCCGTTCACGCGAGAACACGCCGGACTGGATGATAAAAGCCCTCGAACGACACGCAGCGAAGCCCTTCAGTACCAGTCTCGAAACACTTTCGGTAGTGCCCTTCGCCGATCATGAACTGACCGACTACTTTCCAGCGTTCTCGGTCAACATCAATGGTCAAGATGTGATTGCCCATGTGGATACTGGCGGCGCGTTTCTGTACATGAGCCCGGAACGTGCCAAGGCCCTCGCTTTCGAAACCTTTCCGGGTCTGACCGAACGCGCCCACAAAGAATGGATGAAAAACGGAGAGTTTTATGCCAACCCCGTTGAAATCGACATTGATCCTGATGTGCTCATACGTAAAGTGCGCGAAGGGGCGGGGCAAGAGGAGTTGCGCCAGTGGAACAGCTGCGAGAATCCAAATTACAAGAGACTTTTATAGCCAGTTCTTGGAGTTGGCCGTGCCAGCGGGCAGGAAGATTCAGAATACAGGTGAATGTAATATTGCCACCATTTCTCACCTCGGAGTATTACACGATCATTATGAACGCGAAGCGGCCTGAATGCTAGAACAAACGCGGATCAGTTTCTGGGGTGGGCCATAGTTTCTGTTACGCGAGACACGAAAGTGCCCACGAGGAAAATACTCATAGTGCCTATCACGGTGACCATGCTGGCGTGAAATGGGCTTCGCATGAAGGCAAGCTGTTCGGGCCAGAGCTCACTCGGAGATAGGGTCATCCATACGATTACGAGTAGACCGATGACGACACCTGTTGCAGCGCTGAAGCTGCCTGCGCGTTTGGAAATGAATCCCAACAAAAACAATCCAAGCATGCCTCCTGAGAATATGCCGGAAATGATCCACCAGGCATCAAGAAGACTTCGCACGCCGATTAGCATAATTGCAACGCTGGTTCCGAGTATCCCCCACACGATGGTAGCCCCATGAAGTACACGCATGGCAGTGCGTTCTGAAGGGTTCCGTTGGATATGTCGTCCGTAGAAGTCCTTCAATATGATGGTCGCCGAACAATTCAAACTGGTGTCGATACTGCTCATTGCTGCAGCCAACAGAGCCGCAATAAGTAACCCCACAATTCCTCTGGGTAGTTGGTTCACGATAAAGTGTGGGAATACTCGGTCGCCTATATCGGCAGGACTCAAGGTAGCAGCGACTTTCTGAATATTCTCGGCCTGAGTTACAGAAAGGTCCCTGCCTAGATCAATATTCAGCTGTTCTGCCGCCACTTGCCGACTAATCTCGTCTAGTAGATCGGGATGAACTTGGTAGTAGGCGAAGAGACTGGTTCCGATCAGGAAGAACAGAAGCGACATGGGGACATACAGCAATGCCATAATCCATACGGCGCGGGATGCGTCTTTATCGGACTTGGCAACGTGGTACCGTTGCACTTGGTCTTGATCGATTCCAAAGTTGGTGAGGTTGATAAAAATACCGAACATGAAGACGACCAACACCGTTGACTCGGTCAGTGAAAAACTGAAATCTCCTAGGCTAAATTTTTGGTGTTCATGTGCTATTGCGATAATCTGTCCAGGGCCTTCGGGCATGGTAAACACCATGATGCCGAGCGAGAGGGCAGCACCGGTTACAAGGACGATACTTTGGACTACATCGGTCCAGATTACGGCCTCGATTCCGCCGAGTAGAGTGTAGAAAATAACCAATGCGCCGGTGACGATGATGACGGTGGACATATCCCATCCGAGCAAGGTCTTTAGCACCAAAGCGACGCCGAAGAGAATCGCACCGATGCGGGCAATCTGGTTGAGCAAATAGCATAGCATGGCATAGGTACGCGCCCAAGGTCCGAATCGTTCTTCGAGATGGGTGTATGCAGAGATTGCATTGCTGCTACGGTAGAAGGGCACAAAATATTTAACCGCGACAAGTGCAGCAATTGGTAAGGTGATACTGAATACGAAGGCGTTCCAGTTACCACCGTATGCTTTCCCCGGAACACCGAGAAAGGTAAGGCTGGAAAGAAATGTTCCGAAAAGGGATAAGCCCACTGCCCATCCGGGGATGCGCCCGGCGGCGGAGGTAAACTGAGCGACTGTTTTGCTGCGTCTTGCGTAGAAGGCTCCGAAACCCACTACTCCACCTATGTAGAGAACCAATACCGTAAGGTCGATGATATGCAATTGGTGCATCGGCTACATCTCTTTTTTCGAACGAGCGTTCGAATTGAGCTCAATGTGATTGAATGAGCAGCGGAACCCGTTACCTACTGGGCTGCAGGCGTAAACACCCACTTTAAGGGCGTCTTTCACTTGATGGAGGTGTGTCACGCGCATCTGCTCCCATGATTCTCCGTCGCTGGACTGCTCGATTAGAAAATCGTTTCCCTCTCGGCTCAATCGAAACCAGATGGAGGAGAGCGGAGTGGTGATGTCTTGGCTTGACCAATCCGAGTAACCGAGATTGGTGACAACGGTACCCAATCGGCTGAGCGAGGAATGCTCGAATTCGCTGGAACACTTGATCCAATTTTCCGAATCCACCCGTGCAAATAGACCGCACTGGTCGTACTGCGCCTCGGGAGAAAACGAGGTGTGTGTCGAAATTGTGAAGTCCCCGGAGATGGTTTTTAGAAAGCAATGTCCATTGTCACGTTGAATACTGTAGTGGGTTCGTTGCCAGAAATCGGTTTCCGCCTCGGTGCGCATGGATAGCGTTCCCGTAATTAGCGAAAACTCCTTGGGTTCACTAAACCACTCAAAGGCGCTCAGGTTTTGTACTTCTTCTAAGCCGCTCATGGGTGGCAAATCACTACCTTGGAACCGGGCTGGAACGTGTCTGATCGATGTATCTCCACCTGTATTGGGATCATCGCTCACACTCCTTCAACCGAATGAAGGCTTTCGAAAGTGACCGATTTCTGTTCGATTGTTTTATCGAGATGTGTGCGTAGCACGGTCCTGGCGAGTTCGCGATCCCCCTGGGCGATAGCATCGGCGATGATGTGATGTTCACGTATGGCTGTTGTCGCGTCTTCACCTGGCATAGGGTCCATCTCTCTCGAAATTGCAAAGTAGTTCGATATAACTCTGTGCATTCCCGATATGAGAGGATTGCCCGTCATTTCAAGGATCAGGCTGTGAAAAGCGAGATCGATTCTATCGGCGTTCTCATCGTGTCCGTGCTTGGACGCGACTCCTTCAAACTCGAAGACCAATTCCGAAAGAACTGACCGCTGTTCATCAATTGCATTGGATACCGCAAGTTCAATCGCTCCGAGTTCAAGAACGTAACGAAGTTGTGCCAGTTGTTCGAATTCTCCTTCCGTTCCACCTCGGCAGTACAAAGGAACCCAGCGCGACATGAGCTGGACCGGGTCTGGTCGACTAACAATCAACCCTTTTCGTTGACGACTCTGGAGGATCCCCAGYGAACGCAACTGACTCAAGGCCTCTCTCGCAATACCTCTGGAAATTCCATACTGTACCTCAACCTGATCGCCGGTCATAAATACGTCACCCTCAGTCAGATCCGAGGCCAGGATATCGTCATAAATTCGAGAGGCTAGTGTGTTGGCGAGGGTTTGGGTATTGGGAATAGGCTTCATGTAAAAAAAGTAACACTATTTAGATCATGATTGCAATAATATGAACTATTTTGATACCGTATCTTCGATTAGTATAACTATTTTGGATTCTAGGCTCTTACTCATCAAAGGAATCTACTGTAATGTCAGAGAATCGTGTCGCTGGAATCATCCCCGCCCGGTACGGATCGACGCGCCTTCCTGGTAAGCCCTTGAAACTAATACATGGGAAACCGATGATTCAACACGTTTATGAGCGGTGCGTGGCTTCTGATTTCATGGAGTGCTTGTACGTGGCGACGGACGACGAACGAATTCGTGAAGTAGTGGAAGGTTTTGGCGGAAAAGTCATTATGACCCGCGCCGATCACGAGAGCGGTACCGACCGGCTGGCCGAGGCGGTGGGGTCAATCGATTGCGATATCGTCGTCAATATTCAGGGAGATCAGCCTTYTTTCGATCCGGTCATGATTGAGGAAGGGGTAGAGCCGTTGCTGAGCGACTCTGCCGTTGAGTTGTGTACGCTTATGTTTCCTATCGACAGAGAAGAATACCTGCAGGACATCGGTGTGGTCAAGGTGGTCGTGAACCTTGCAGGGGATGCGATGTACTTTTCCCGGTCGCTGGTTCCCTATCCGCACAAAGATGTCAGACATAGAGTGTACGAGCACGTTGGTCTCTATGCCTACCGAAAGGAAACACTTCTAAAACTTGCGAAACTTCCCGTGACTCTGCTCGAGGAAGTCGAATCGCTAGAGCAGTTGCGTTGGTTGGAGCATGGCATCCCGATTCGTGTCGTGGAAACTGCCTGTGCCGATCAGGCATTCAGTGGATTTAGTATTGATACACCTGAAGATTTGAAGCGCGGAGAAGAGATGCTTCGTGAACGTAGTCAAGGATAATACGAAAATGGACACGGCATTGCTGAATAGCTTGCATGAACAATTGGACGATACAACGAAAAGCCGTCTGGATGAAGCGGTGAATCGTGTCGTCTGTGCGAAGGAAAACGACAAGAAAGTAGTGGTGGTAACCGGAAGCGGCCCGAACATTCACGAAGGCGTTACGACCCTTATCGCGGAGTTGATGCGTCTCGATGTAATTGACGGGGTATCGACGAGTTCCGCGGTAGTTTCGCATGAGATGGGAGGCACGCTCGACAGGGTGAAACGGTGTAACGGGGTAAAGCTGGGATTGGAGTCCGGTTTGTTGCCTCGGGGTGATGACTTCGAATTAACGCTCATGGACGGCGACGTGTCGGAAGAACTTCGCGCCACCTTGGAGATCGACGAGGAGTTGATCCGCAAGCTAGAAGAGGCCGAGGGAAAGACGATCATCAAGGCAGCGGGCAATCTTGGCTATCCTATGGGCTTGTGGATTGAGCATTTGTCGGAGGAAATTGGACAGCTCGCACGGCGTCACAGTATGTCCTTTGAGGAAGTCGCGGGGCTGGGTGCGGATAAACGCACGATGCTGGGTATTGGCGCTCTCAAGAATCGTCCGGTTMWWSYMAYWAYNNTCCTCAASWNGATTSGKSRRSGSRWAMSRKRCCTSSYCMWWRSCRAMASKAYSMRMMYCASGSASCRWRMCMSSCGYWKSSSMMRWAYSMTYSAYWYCRYARWCRYSAWTATCGAATCGGCTGTGGCACTCACGCAGGAGATTCACGACGGGCCCTTCGAGTGCTACACGGGGCACGGAATGTGGACTGCATGGGGAAACGGGTACAGCTATTCTCTCAAGGACAAGAGCCTCATTCGCATCGATCTCGATCCGGCACTTGAGCAGGCCTACCAGGCTGAGCAGGGGAACGGTGCAGTACAGCAGGCCATCGCGGATGGACAGCCGAAGACCAAGTTGTTCGAGGTACCGTTCCGCATGGAAATGTCCGGTTTCGCACGGCATGAAGGGAGTGTTCCGATAATTGGGGACATCGGGGTCATCTGGCCACTCATGGCGACACGCATTGCCGACCGCCTTAAACTGGATCTGGAATTCATGTCGTATCCGCAACAAACGGATTCGGGAGAATCGATGCGGGAGTCGATTGTCAACGATGTCCGCCCAATTAATCGTGCGAGAATATTGGAAGCCCTCAATAAACAAAGGATACAAAACACATGAAACATAAGATACGAATTCCAAAGCTAGGTACTCGATTGTTATTAGCAGTTTGCACAATCACCTGTTTCGCCACACATTCGCAGGAGGTGGATATAACGTCTTCCGATAGGTTTTCTCAACAGGTCATTGAAGCGGGCGGGCGTGTTGACTTCGTTTTCGGAGATGACAGAGAGTTCGCACAAAGTCACGCATCCACTATCGTTCAGGCCGCCGATGGGTCGTTACTATGTGCATGGTTTGGCGGAACGGAGGAGAAGAATCCGGATGTAGGCGTCTGGATGTCCACCTTTAGAGAAAATACTTGGTCGAAGCCCGTGCGCGCGGCGAAGGTGGACAACCGAGCGCATTGGAATCCGGTATTGTTCCGTGACGAAACCGACACGCTTTATCATTTCTTCAAAGTAGGCGTTGATGAAATTCAATGGAGTACTTTTTGGTCTTCGTCTGTCGACAACGGACGAAACTGGTCTGCTGCTGTTGAACTGGTCCCTGGAGATGTTGGTGGTCGTGGACCTGTAAAGAATAAAATGATTCAGCTTCGCGATGGCACATGGCTGGCTCCTGCGTCGCTGGAATACAAGCGGGGAAAGCGCGAAGTCTGGGATGCTTTCTCCGATTGGTCGACGGACAAAGGAAAGACGTGGACGCGTTCCGAAAACTTCAAGGTTCCAGCAGGCGCCAAAGAATCGCGAGACCGAAGATTTCGGGGTGTGGGCGCGATTCAACCGACCTTCTGGGAATCCAAACCGGGTAAAGTACATGCCCTGTTGCGGACAGGATCCGGTTTGATTTGGCGCACCGACTCGATGGACGGGGGGCGCACCTGGTCACCATATAGTGCAACCGATCTCCCCAACAACAACAGTGGATTTGATGCCCTTCGTCTCGAGGACGGGAGAGTATTGCTTGTATATAATCCGATAGGGAAGAATTGGGGGGCTCGGACGCCGCTCGATTTAGCGGTGTCTGAAGACAATGGTCATACGTGGAGAACTATTGCTCACCTGGAAGACGATCCCGACCCTGACAGCGAGTATTCCTATCCAGCCATCGTAAAAACGGAAGAAGGTGTAGCGATAAGTTATACCTGGAATCGAACGAGCATCCGAAGTTGGCAAATCCCGATGGAATTACTGCAAGCAAAACTACCTCAAGATAGAGAACGTGAGAAAATATCGTCCAAACCAGGTGATAGCAATCATGGATTCGTGTTTATCGACGCTCCATTCGATCAGTGCCATGCCTCGACGATTGTCGATACGCCTGCGGGAGTCGTTGCAGCTTGGTTCGGCGGTACGAAAGAAGGTGCCGATGACGTTGGGATTTGGGTGAGTCGTCACGAGGGAAAGTGGACTGACCCGATCGAGGTCGCCAATGGTATTCAGTACAAGGGTAAGCGATACCCTTGTTGGAACCCGGTACTCTTTCAGGTTCCGAACGGTCCGCTCATGTTGTTTTACAAGGTTGGGGAACACCCAAGAAATTGGTGGGGCGAACTGACGATGTCCTACGACGGTGGTCGCGTCTGGACACAGTCACGTCGTCTTCCAGAAGGCATTTTCGGCCCTATCAATAACAAGCCAGTGCTTCTGCCCGACGGCGCGCTTGTATGCCCGAGCAGTACCGAAGATGATGGTTGGCGCGTACACTTTGAAATAACTCGTGATTGGGGCATTAGCTGGGAACGAACTGCTCCAGTCGGCGGTGCGGAACAGTTTGATGCGATCCAGCCCGCGATCTTGGTTCATACTGACGGACGCCTTCAAGCCCTGTCCCGCAGTCGCGAAGACAGAATCACATCCTGTTGGTCTCATGACGGCGGCGAAACATGGGGGCCGATGACGGCTACAGATCTCCCCAACCCGAACTCCGGAATCGATGCCGTGACACTTTCTGATGGACGTCATCTGGTTGTTTACAACCATACGCTACGCCACGAGGGTTCTCCGAAAAATCGAGAGATGCTCAACGTCGCAATCAGCGATGACGGGAATACCTGGCGTCGAGTACTCACCCTTGAAAACGAAGCTGACAGTGAATTCTCTTACCCAGCCGTGATTCAATCCGCTGACGGGCTCATACACATAACCTACACATGGAAACGAGAACGAATCAAACACGTTATGCTTAACCCTGGAGAGCTTGAGGACTAAATCGAATAGACAATTGGACAACTACAGATTCTAAAACAACTATATGTAAATTGGAAAAGGAAACCTATCATCATGCGCACAACGATTCTTTCAATAGTGGTTTTGGCTACGTGCATTTCTGCACTCGCAGAATATCCTCAAGGTGCACTCGACTTTCTTACTCAACGCCAGGATTATGAGGCACGACGCGCAAGTAGTACCGAGCCKGATCTCAAGGGTAATGGCGATTCGATACCCATTCCGCCGGGCAAGTCAATAACATTACTTGACGCAGAAGGGCCGGGCGTCATTACCCACTTTTGGAATACGCTTGCCGCATTCGATCCCTTTTCGGGACGGTCGGTAGTACTACGTATTTACTACGACGGAAATGCCGAGCCGAGTGTGCAAGTGCCCCTAGGTGATTTTTTCGGGGTGGGGCACGGAGCGCTGAAATCCTTTACCTCTCTGCCTGTTTCTGTTTCAGCAAACGGCCTTTCGCGTACCTGTTATTGGAAAATGCCTTTCAAGAAACACATCAAAGTTACCGTAACCAATGAGTCGCCTATCTATCCGGTGGCAGATTTTTACTACTATCTCAACTGGCAGAAGCACGAGAGCCTTCCAGAAAATACCATGTACTTTCATGCGAATTATCGACAGGAGATGCCTGCGAAAAAAGGACACTACACCATTCTCGAAACCGAAGGCGTGGGCCACTATGTGGGGACAGTATTATCCGTCCAGCAAGTAGAAATGGGATGGTTCGGCGAAGGGGATGATTTCATCTATATTGACGGRTCGAAAACACCTCAGCTGAAAGGAACCGGGACGGAAGATTATTTTAACGAYGCATGGGGCTTTCGTGAATTCAATACACCCTATCACGGTGTGAGTCTATATGAAGGCGGGCATCCGGGTGATCGGGTATCGGCTTATCGCTGGCACATCGCCGATCCTATTCCATTCAAGAAATCCATTCGCGTGACCATAGAGCATCGGGGCAGAGTGTGGGATGAGTTAGCTGAAAACCCGGAGGACTTTGAAATCGCCTCATCCAGTGAACGTCCAGACTGGATAAGCTCGGTTGGATTTTGGTACCAATATCCTCCTGCGACGATTTCCGATAAACTCCCCCCGACCAATAAGCGTATTGCACCCTATAAGATCATTCCTGTTCAATCGCTTGAGTACCGGGCCGATCCGCCCGAGCAGGTCATCCCGTCTCACCTGGGCGTTCGTTACGTCACGAAGAAACCGGAGGGCTACATCGAATTTGATTTCAATGTCGATAAGCCTGGTCGCTATCAGATTAGCGGTATCTTTCAGGATTCCCTGATCGGGAGTATGATTCAACCCTATCTAAATGGGCAAAAAATAGGGGTTCCGATTGACATGATTGCCGTTGCTGGAGGGTTTGTATACCACAGCTTGGATTTACACGATCTGAAATCAGGAAAGCAGACGCTTCGATTCGAGAAAATGGATGATCTGTCACCTCTCAGCCGCTCCATTCTGCCAGATTTTAGAGATTTTACGATTGAATATCTGATCGTGTTGCGACTGGAAGATATGGACGGGTATCATCAGTTGTACAATGAAAAGAAAGGTAGGTGATGAAGTTGAGCATGAAGTTTTTTCTGAGAATTCTAACAGTCGCGTTCGCAATTCTTGTGAGTGGCGGTATTTGGTGGTACTATTTCGATTCACGCGCCCCCCAATCACGACCCGACTTGGTTCGATTACCAAGCTCCATACCTGCACCGCCCAAAGGGTACCCCAGCCTAAACGCCCTCATGGTAAATTATGCACTGGGACGGCTCGATCTCGTTGACATTGAATCTCCATTTCCGCTCCCTTCGGGCGTCACGGAGGAGCTGGACCGAGAATATGGACGCGTGGGCGATCGCGCCTTACTTCTGGATTTGTATTCCCCAAGRGACATCGTTGGCACCACCCCCGGCATTCTGTTTATTCACGGCGGAGGCTGGAGCTCCGGGGACAAATCTGAYTATCGTATYTATGCGACACACTTCGCCMAACTGGGCTACGTGGTGGGCAGCGTCGGCTATCGCCTGAAGAAGGAAGCGACGTACCCCGCCGCAATCGAAGATGTAAAATGCGCGGTACGCTGGATGCGCGCACACGCCGAAGAACTTCGCGTTGATCCGGATCGCATTGCGGTCGTAGGTGGTTCGGCAGGTGGGCATCTATCCATGATGGTCGCGTATAGCTCTGATGTTCTCGAACTGGAAGGCACGGGCGGCTGGTCAGAAACGAGCAGTGCTGTGCAAGCTGTGGTGGATCTCTATGGCCCGACCGATTTTACGACGCCCTACGGGCGCACTCACAAAACGACCACTTCTTACCTGGTTAAATCCTATGAAGAAGCTCCGGAATTGTATGAACAATGCTCCCCCCTGTTTCATGTGGATGCAACCGATCCTCCGACATTGATATTTCAAGGTACGCTCGATGATTTGGTGCCTGTTGAGCAATCAGACCGATTGGCTGCAAAACTGGAGTCCCTCGGTGTGCCCTATTGGTACGATCGACTGGACGGATGGCCACATACCATGGACTTGGCCCGGCCCATTTCGGAACGTGTAAAAACTGTCATAGAGGCCTTTTTTGATGAATTTTTAAGCGACGATCCAAAGAATGCTACGAGCGAGTAGAACGATTGGACTAAATTCAATAGTAAGAAAGGTTTTGAAAATATGCAAATGATGAGAGTTGCCGTGTCGGTATTGTTTGCGTCCATCCTGCTTATGGGTGCCGCTAGTTCCCGTGCGTCTGACGGCACTATCAACCTGATCGAAGGAGACAGCCTGGACCATTGGTATACGTGGATCAAAGACCGAGGTAGTGATACCGATCCGAAGAAGGTCTTCACGTTAACCGACAGCATCTTACGTATCTCCGGCGAGGAATGGGGTTGTATCACATCCCTTGAGGAATACGAAAATTACCATCTTCTTTTGGAATTTAAATGGGGAGAGATTACCTACGAGCCACGCAAAGATCGCGCGCGGGACTCCGGTGTGCTGATCCACTCTGTGGGCAGCGATGGGGACTACAACGGTACCTGGATGAACTCGCTGGAGGTGCAGCTTATCGAAGGCGGCACGGGAGACTTCATCGTGGTAGGCAACGGTACGGATGCATACTCAATCACCAGCCCTGTTGCTCCAGAAAAACAGGGGAGTTCCAATGTGTTCAGTCCCGATGGAGAACTTGCCACGGCGACGGGTGGCCGGATCAATTGGTTTGGCCGCGATCCCGATTGGGCGGATGTGAAGGATTTCCGGGGGGCGCAGGACGTGGAAAAACCTGTCGGAGAATGGAACCGTCTCGAAGTGATCGCTGACGGCAGCAAGATTACGGTGTTGCTCAATGGAATCGTTGTGAACCGTGCCGTGGACTGCACACCGAAGAAGGGACGCATTCAGATTCAATCAGAGAGCGCAGAGATATTCTTTCGGAAGATCGATCTCACGCCACTTGATCGAACTGAAATTACTGCAACAGATACCGGGCGTCAGAAACGCTTCATCTACAATAGCGATGGCGGCAATATATTTATCGAGAAACCCTATCCGATGTCCCCGGAGGACATATTCAGTTACGTGGACGAAGTCGCCGATGCAGGTATAACCACGTTCAGTATTTCGAGTCACATCGGCATGGACATGAATTTCCAGGGTGAGACGGCTGACATTTTTGCCAGTCACCTCACCCCTGAAGAGAGCGAAACGTTGAAAGACCGTGCTGCCAGCAAAGCCGGGTCCACCCTGGGGCGTGGCGCGGCTAATATCCTTGGTCTGTACGAGGCGGGACACGATCCGCTTGGTGTCATCATTGATCGTGCACAATCCAAAGGGCTGGAAACGTTTGTCAGCTTTCGACTCAACGAAGTACATTGGGTCGAGAAGCCCGCCAATATGCTTCTCTCCCAGTTTTGGCTGGATCACCCCGAATGGCGCGTGGCGACCATTGGCGACGAGGTACCGCAAWRYTWKSTYKWYWTKCKYRRWYYKWSAAMSWSKSCSKWSGTSSCATCWTSSCKRYYMRRYRGRYYRRRCKWKGYYGWAYMSRWAKWGSSRKCRCKCAAGCTGGCACAGCTCCGCGAAATTTGTGAGCGCTATCCCATTGATGGTATCGAGTTGGACTTTCAGCGATTTCCTGTTTATTTCCCCTTTGGCAAAGAGCAAGAGAACATCTCTGTTATGACTGCATGGATGCATGAGGTACGTTCCATGATCGAGGACGTGGGCGCGAAACGAGACAAGCCCATACTCCTCACCGCACGCGTTATGGCTACACCCGAACAAAATATGAGCATTGGCCTCGACCCTGTTGCCTGGGCAAAGGAAGGCGTGCTTGATAGCGTCATTATTTCTCATTATCTCCATAATAACTTCGCTTTACCCGTGCAGGAGTACCGCGAACTTCTCCCAGACACCCTGCCGATATACGCATCGATTGAAGTTGAGAAGGATTCAGACAGTTATCGCAGGATCGCGAAGCAACTATGGGATGAYGGCGTCGACGGCATCATGATGTTCAATTTYTTTACYTCTCGTGAGCGYGGTGTAGAACCGGATTTTTCAGTACTGCCCGAATTGGGTGGTCCCGCAACTCGTTTCGCTAAGCCCATGCTCATCGTCGCGAACAAGCACAGCGATACCCTAAGCTACGTCAACCACAACACATTGGAAGTCGAACAAACCATCACGGTCGGGCACAATCCCCACGAACTGACCATCACGCCCGACCAGCGATTCATGTATCTCTCCAACTATGCTGCGCCGGGCAACACCATCTCCGTAGTCGACCTTGCAGCGCGCAAACACATCAAACAAATTGACACCGGAAAATACACACGTATCCATGGTGCGACCATGGCGCCCGATGGGAAAAACGCCTATTTCACTGCCGGACAGACGGGATGGATTGTCGAAGTCGACACCGCGACCCACGAGGTCACGCGGGCCATTCCCACGCACGGCAAGATATCTCACATGATCCTCGTTTCCAACGACAATCAGCGTCTCTACACCGCAAATATCTCTTCCGAGAACGTGTCCGTCATCGACAGGGAAAGCGGTGATCTCATTACCCAGATACCCTGCGAGGAGGGTGCCGAAGGAATGGCCTTCACTCCCGATGGGAAACACCTCTGGGTGGCCAATCAGTCCGGCGAATCCATATCCATAATCGACCTCGAAACGCACGAAGTCGTCGAACGTTTCGATGTGCCCGGCATGCCAGTTCGCATAAAGTTTACTAAAGACGGAAGTCGCGCCTATGTCCCAAGCTGGACACCCGAAGGCGAGCTTATCGTGATTGACGTGGAAAGTCGCAAGGAAATCAAACGCATCAAGGTCGGCGGGTACGCCATTGGCGTTGAGCTAAGTCCGAATGAAAAACGTGCCTTTGTCGGCTGTGAATATACCGACGGCCTCCATGTGGTGAATACCGAAACGCTTGAAGTGGAAGGAATTATTGATACCGGCGACGGTCCCGATCCCGTGTCCATGTGGTATCCGAAAAAGAGCTAAATCGGATTCCATTCGTTTCAAGCAGATCTTCTTATCAAGAAGAGGGCCGATTGGAAATGAAGGAGATAAAGGTGATAAGGAATTATCGCAAAACGCCGATGTATTGGATTTTGGGCTTGTCGATGGTAGTCGGTTCCGCTTCGGCATCAGCTGCTACCTTACACATAGGAGCAAAGAGCGTTAGTATTACGCCTGAAAAAGCAGTCGCATTGGCGGGGCAGATGCACACGCGTATCGCGCATGMGRWGGWGASCSMRRTKYAAGCCAATGCGCTGGCAATGGAATCGAGAGAKSSKKMAGWGSTKKTGSWMMRWGCGATTTTCGTCGCCTGCGGGCTTGCGTATATCCCGGAAAACGTCAGAACACGCGCACGCGAAATGCTAGGCGAACGTCTATTGGATTTCGATTCGGGTAAGCTCATCATCAGTGCCACCCATAGCCACACCGCGCCGGTCCCGATAGACGGAATTTACGAAATTCCCGATAAAGATGTTTTGAGACCCCTTGAGTATATTGAATTTCTCGCTCTTCGGATAGCTGATGTGGCGGCACTCGCCTGGAAAGCACGCGTACCCTCAACGGTGGGTTGGGGAATGGGTAATGCGGTCGTAGGCTACAACCGTAGATCTTATTTCGAAGATGGCCATGCCCAGATGTATGGCGATATTAGCGTCGATTCTTTTCGTGGTATCGAAGGCCCCGAGGATCATGGCGTAGAAGTTCTCTTTTTCTGGGGTGAGGATGATACCCTTTTGGCAACTGCGATCAACGTGGCCAGCCCGGCGCAAGAGGTAGAGAATCTTAGCGTCGTCAACGCCGACTTTTGGCATCCTGTCCGCGAAGGACTTAAAGCGCGCTATGGCAAAGACCTCGTCGTCATCGGATGGATCGGTGCCGCGGGCGATCAGTCGCCTCACATCCGCTACCGGAAGGCCGCTGAAGATCGAATGCGTCGTCTTCGGGGTATTAGCCGGCTCGACGAAATAGCCCGGCGAATTATTCGCGCATGGGAAGAAGCCTACGAAGGTGCCCGGCAGGAGAAATTCGACGACGTAGCACTCGTGCATGTCGTGAAATATATCGAACTGCCCGGTCGTAAAGTTACGGAGGAAGAATTCGAATTTATTAAAGCGAAGCTTGCGGCGAACGCTAGTTCCAATTCCCCATGGGCGCACCGCCGCATCGTCTGGTATCAGGATGTCCTAGAACGCTATGAACGCCAACAAGTCGAAGGGGTTCAGCCCTACATAATGGAACTTCATGTGCTTCGCCTGGGTGATGTGGCCATCGCCACCAACGACTTCGAACTCTATACCCAGTTCGGCATTCAAATCAAAGCGAAAAGCAAAGCGCTACATACATTTATCGTCCAGCTCGCAGGACCAGGTACTTACATTCCCACACCGTTCGCCGCTTCGGGCGGCGGTTACAGTGCCATCGTGCAAAGCAACGAAGTAGGCCCTGAAGGAGGCCAAGTGTTGGTGGATAAGACGGTGGCGACTGTGAATACCTTATGGGCCAGTGAGTAAAGGGTTGTTTGAATGGTGATAACATGGAAAATGTCTCTATGCTCGAATACGGAAAGGGTAAATACTTATGAACTATTCTAGATTATTCCTCGTAGTACTCTGTCTTGTATCAGCATCGTCGGCGGCCGAAGAACCTCGTCATGTCAAGGTGTACTTCGAGGAAGGACGCTTCGCGGGATGGCCTGCTAACAACGGTATGTGGACGTGGGGCGACGAGATACTTGTAGGATTTACGCAGGGATACCTTGGAGATCCGAAGGTGGAGAGGGGTCATTTGTTTGCCAGAGACAAGCCCACGAATGGCGCTTTTGGGCGTAGCATGGACGGTGGTGAGACCTGGGAAGTCACACGCCAGAATTTCCCCGCCGGGCCTCCTAAGGCGATGCCCACCGATCTGCCTCTGACTGATCCAAAATTTATATTGACGGCGCGCGGTAAAAGCATGTACACCTCGAATGACAAGGGGCATACGTGGGAAGGCCCATGGAAACTCCCATTTTCCGAGTCCATGACACTTGAGGCTCGAACGGATTATCACGTACTCGGCAAGAAAGATCTGCTCTTGATGTTAGTTGCCGCCAAGTCCAATGGCAATGAAGGGCGACCGTTTTCCGCTCGCACTCTGGATGGTGGAAAAACCTGGAACCAGTTCACCTGGATTGGAAAACAGCCTGAAACCCGCTTTTCCATAATGCCATCCAGTATCCGGCTGGAGAGTGGGCGTCTCCTCGCCGCCATCCGTCGCCGTGAAGATGTACCCTTTCACAACAACAACTTCATCGAGCTTTTCGCATCTGACGATAACGGGTTGACTTGGGAGTTACTCGCTGTGCCCACGAAGGATCTCGGTGTTCGAAACGGAAATTCACCATACCTTCTACGATTAGAAGACGGGCGTCTCTGTATCACTACGGCCAATCGTAGTGCTCCATCGCACATATTTGCAGTGTTCAGTGAAGATGACGGGGTGACCTGGGGCAAAAAACGTGTGCTCCGGGGCGACGGTGGCGGGTGGGATCTCGGCTATACCCAATCCATGCAACGAAGTGATGGGAAAGTTGTCACAATCTACTATTTTCACGAAACCCTGCACGGTGAACGCTATATTGCCGCCACTATTTGGAAACCTTAGTATAGTTTATTCAAGAAGAGAAGCTGCATGTCTAATATTAAATCATTGCATCGAACACTGGTACAGAAGAACGCATTATTAACGCTCATCGACAACGTTTACAAAGGAAGTCATCTAACATGAAACGAAACATTACCTATGTTCTCACAATTATCTCTTGTTTGCTATTGGGTGCAGAGACTCGCGCTGAGCAGTTCGATGTCGTAGTTATCGGCGGGACTCCGGGAGGCATCGCCGCAGCAATATCCGCTGGTAGGGCGGGAAAAACCGTGACGCTTGTCGAGTATCACGACCACATCGGTGGCATGATGACGAGTGGACTGGGCAAAAGCGACATCGAGAATAGAGCGATGATTGGCGGTTTGTTCAAGGAGTATGTCGATCGCGTCTATGATTACTACGTGAATAAGTATGGAAAAGACCACGAGAACGTAGCGTTGTGTCGCGACGGCTACTTCTCTGAACCCTCTGTGGCGGAGTCGATCTTTGAAGTTCTGCTGGATGAAGTTTCTACGATAACGGTACTGAAAGGTTGGCGGCTGGAGTCGGCCCAAGTGACAGGCGACCGTCTTGTAGAAGTCGAAATAGTAAATCGACACTCCGGCGAGTCTCAACTACTTAATGCTCAGGTTTTCATTGATGCCACCTAYGARGGWGAYCTCWWSGCYGCKGCWGGMGNTMAGTNRSASGMTKGGMCGKGAAKCWMSCNWTSANTNYGAWKANANNCSTCAKRMRRKTKKMANCWMSTMTGRTNKRKSAGRCCAMRGAMWWTMTTGMASKRMCAMMMRKKKCRGMTRACRAWCACTTGCCGGCGTACACATACCGCCTCTGCTTGACGAACGACCCCGACAACGCACATCGACTGACAGAACCCCCGCCGGAATATGACCGGCGGGACTATTTGGGCTATTTCGAAGACCTCGAAGCAGGACGTTTGGCAGGACCGAAGGTATTCAAACCGGGGCGTGGATATAATCCCGCTCACTTTAATACTCTCGTCCGTGCCCTTTCGGTTACCACCATTCCAAACAACAAGGCGGATGTGAACATCAATCCGCGCCCACTGGGATTTCCTTTTCCTGAAGAAAACAGGGGCTTTGTTGAGGGTGATGAGGATACACGTCAGCGTATACGTGATCGACACAGAAATCTTACATTAGGACTGATTTGGTTTCTGCAGAATGATTCCGAAGTGCCTGAAGCCCACAGAAAACTAGCCAACGAATGGCATTTTCCGAAAGACGAGTTTATCGATAATAATCACTTCCCGTTTCAACTCTATATTCGCGAAGCCCGGCGCCTTGTGGGCGAGTACATCTTGACCGAGCACGATATCACGGGAGATGGTAACGATACGGTTCCGCGTCACCACATCGACAGCATCGCAATTGGCGAGTTTCCGATCGACAGTTTTCCGTGTCGGAAGAAGCAGCCCGGAGACACGATTGTTCTTGAAGGCTATCTGGGGATGCTGGACCACATCACGAAGCCTTATGAAATTCCTTATAGAATCATGATTCCGAAACGRATCGAYGGMYTMATYGTGCCKGTYGCCGCCTCAACAACACACGTTGGATTCTCTTCGATTCGAATGGAACCAACCTGGATGGCGCTTGGTCAGGCAGCAGGCGTTGCGGCATCTATTGCGGTTGAGGAAGATGTACAACCCCGGGCCATCCCAATAGAAGATCTGCAAAACCGCCTGTCGGAGCAGGGCCATGTGTGGCGACATGCAAAGGTTACATCACCACGTACAGCGGACAACTCGCAGTCATCGCCGATGCTTGCAGGTACGTGGGTTCCAGATGATACCCACAAAATCGACTTCGATCAATTGCCGCGTATCAAGAGTCAGCACGTCGTGGTGAGTGATGTCCGTGCATCGAATGGCGTCAATCAGCATAACTATCTCATACATCACGAAGGGGAATTCTGGGCGATGTGGAGCGATGGACCTGGATTCGAAGACCAGGTAGGTCAGCGGRTCAAGTTTTCGACGAGTCCCGATGGTCTCAGTTGGAGCGAGCCCAAGTTTTTGACACCTGTACCACCGGCGTCCGGCCCGGATTCAAAATACTATGGAACACGAACCAAAAAAGGATTTCGTTGGATCTCCCGCGGTTTCTGGCAGCGCGGCGAGGAATTGTATGCATTGGCTTCTCTTGATGAAGCCGCCGGATTCTTCGGGTCAAGTTTGAATCTACATGCCTTTCGACTTATATCCGAGAACGAAACTTGGGAAGATGCTGGAGTGATCTCTGAGAATACCATTAACAACTTTCCACCGCAAAAGTTGCCTACTGGGCAATGGATGATGTCCCGTAGAACGTTCGACTACAAAAAAACCGGCGTTCATTTTCTGGTTGGTGGACGAAGTGGAATCGATCAGTGGAAATCGTTCCCGGTTCTTGGTTCCAATAGTGAGCTTGCCGCCGAAGAACCCCTCTGGTGGTTGTTACCGGATAACAACCTAATGGCACTCTTCCGCGATAACAACCGCAGCGGGTATCTCTACCGTTCGTTTTCAATCGGCGATGGCGGGAACTGGAGTACACCGATCAAAACTAATTTCCCGGACGCAACATCGAAGATACACGGACTACGACTACATGACGGGCGTTATGTGTTGGTATCAAATGCGAACCCGAAAAAGCGTGACCCCCTCGTTCTTTCAATCAGCGATGACGGCATGACGTTCAACAAGATGGGCTATCTGGCCGGAGGGCGCCAAGTGGACTATCCACATGTGATGGAACATGAAGGGGCATTATTTATTGCATTCTCCGGTGAAAAACAATCCGTTGAAGTCCTCAAGATCCAGCTCGAAGAACTTGACAGACTGTCGAATTTATCGCTTCATCAACCTGAATCATCTACACGAGATTAATAGCAATCATTGAGGACAGCGACGATAGAATGAATTTCATCTTGGCACCGAGAATCTGAGTATCGAATCGAACGGAAAGGTACCTTGAACACGAAGACCATTTCAAATAGCCCGAACGGGCGTGCCGTGCTCGCGTTCATGCTTGTCCYYSWWMTCSRARYTATTTTTAACGCAGACGGTGCATTCTTTAAACTCGGCACACATCGTGATGCGCTACGGCAGGCTTCCGTTTTTGGAATTCTGGCCTGCGGCATGACAATATCGACCTTGTCTGTGCGCACAACGACCCCGGAGCACACGGCGCGTATCTCGCGGCAAAAGTGCGGGTCGTCCTGATGCCATTCGATTTGTAGGTATCGACGCATTGCCGCGCGAAGGAATCGCCTACGTAAATCAGGACATTCTTGATGCGACCTTCCAATACCCCACGGGCAGCGCAGAGGCCATTGGCGTAGCACTGAAAATATTGAACAACGAAGCCTTCGAAAAATGTATTACGCTACCGTCGCGTATCTTCACCAAGGCCAACGTAGCCGATGGCGGCGAATCTCTAGAGTAATCATGATCAGAATAAGAAGCAGAACGAAGGGATCATGATAAATGTCCATCCCAAAAACTCGTACTCGTTGAAATGTAACGATTTAGGATGAGGTCCTGCGGTAACAAGATTGCCATGAGCGACTATCAGTTAGTTCGGGTTTTTGACAAGATTCAGCCCATATGACCTCGTAGGTTAGAATCCTGCATCCGCTAGTAATTTAACTGCTTACGGTGCAGTGACTTAATTGCGTCCATTCTTGTTCCAAAAGATAAGGCCGTAAATTGTCAATCCTTGTCCTTACGCAACCATTCTATAGATACGCGAATGATTTTCGTTCGATTCAGGCCGCCGACCGTTGTATCACCTGCACAATACGCGAGCAAAATGTGATCACCGACCCGCTCCATCGCCGTGTAGCAATACCAGCCTTTGGGATTGTCTTCCAGTATTTTGAATCGACTCCACGTAACGCCTTCGTCGGCGGACAGTGCGGTGGTCAAGGGGGTACGCTTCGATTTCAGTTCGGGTGCGATACCGTCGTGATTGTTCCAGACCATCAAKARYTCACCSGAATCWTCAAGCYGYTCGAAGGWKGCTGGRGAKACKGGGGACAGAATGTTTGTGGGCTCGACCGGTGACCAGGTAATGCCATTGTCTTCGGAGTAAGAGCGCATTTGGTAGCCCTGATCGGTGCGACACAGCATCATCAAACGTCCGTCGCTCAGTTGTATGATACCGGGTTCCTGTAGACCACTGCGGCTGTCGATTGGTGCTTCAAGAACCGTGGTAGACCGCTGCCATGTCAATCCATTGTCGTCGGAGCGATAGCACATAGCTTTGCCGCGAAGTACCCATTCAGCACCTTCGTTATGGAGTGCCGTAGGGATAAGGATTCGCCCGGACGGTAATTGTACGATACGATCGTTGTTTACCACGAAGTAACCGTCATCTGGAATGCATCGGATGGGCGCACTCCACGTTTTCGCTTCGTCAGTGGAAAATCTCAGATACGGAATGCAGTCCGAGAGACTGTTTTTACGCAAATAGAATAGCGCGATTCTGCCATCCTGAAGCCGCAACATGGACACGGACATGATATTCATATCGCCTTCGCCTTCCAAAATTACGCGGTCAGTATCGCTCCAGGTTTTACCGTCGTCATGAGAAATGCGTCCCGCAAGGATTGCSCGATCATGATCGACAGGGCCTCCTGTGAATCGAGAATACACGAACAGAATACTCCCGTCCTTGAGTTGGATGAAATCACCCTCCGAATTTCGAGGGTTGCCCGGACCTGGATTGAGTGTCAAAACGGTTTCGAATCCTTCGGCGGGAATGGGCCCCAGACTCCACATGGCTATACAGGTGATAAGTGCGATCATTTAGATTCTCCCTGGTTTGATTCTGGCGTACGCACCGTCATGCGGCATCGGCCTTTTTCGCAACTGATGATATCAAAATCGACTTCGTAGCCGAATTCACGAATGAGCGGTGGGTAGAGCCAACGGCAATGCTCGCAGTATTTGGTATAGGGTTCGACGCGCCCACTCTGATGTACCAGTTTCGCTGAGGGGCAGTCGTGCATATCGAGTACGAACATATCGTCGTCATAGGCAGTAATGTGATGACGTCCGCCTTCTTCGCCAAGGGTGTGTGACCAGTATTTATGCATTCCCTGGATGCCGTCTTCCCGAATGTACTCGCGCAGGTTGCCCAGAAAATTCTCGCGGATGCCCTCCCAGAATTCCACAACATTTTCTTCATCACCTTGTTCTTCGAGAAAGCGGAAAAGCTCGTTGTAGACCCAAATGAATTCTGTGCTTGCAATCATGACTCGGCCCTCCAGAACCGTTGTACGCATTGTCCCGCTTCTTGATCGTATTCGACGCTGCACGCATATCCAGCATCGCCGCAGATCGCTTCGTTGACGATGCGCGTGTGTTCGCAAAAATGCGGCGCGATGTCGTAGCCTTGATCTTTCATGTGCTGGATGGCGGGGCAACGATGCACATGAAAGACGAGTGTGTTGCCGTCCATTTCCGACTCCACGTCGCCGCCTTCCGCACGGAATATGCCTTCAAGATGCTCCTGCATCGCCGGAAGACCGCGCTGCTGCATCGCTTCGACGAGCGGCTTGTAGACCGTAGCCCCGAGTCTGTGCAGGAAGGTGCGCATCTGTTCTTCACYGTAGCGTTCGGCGAGGAACCGAATGCCGTAGCTGAGCGCGCCGTGAAAGTCTTTGTGTACATTCGCCATATTTCTCTCCTGAATTTACTTAGTATCAATGGTGCGTGGATGGAGTTTCGTGTAGTGTTGGTGTCGTGCTTCGTTAGGAATTAATGCGGGGTTTGGCTTGACCCATTTCCCGGCAATCTGAGAAACAGATTCTCCCGATAGCGCATGTATCGCCAATATTGCAGCGCCCAGACTCGTCGGTTCCAGGCATTGCGTGCTTATCATTTCACAGTTGAGTACGTCCGCTTTTAGTTGCAGCCACAATTGGCTTCGAGCCGCGCCACCGGCGCAGGAAACGTAAGCGGGCCGGGTCTCTGGACACAACATTGACACCTGATCTGCAAGCGTGAATGATACTGCTTCGAGGATTTTGCGTACCGCGTGGGCGCGTGTGGAGCCTTCGATCCCGGGAGAAATTTGCTCTGCTTCGGAATCGAGTTCTGCGAAGGAGGGCTGATTTCCGAGCGTGTTTCGATACTCTTCCAGGCAATTGGCGGAGGTGTTGCCGAAAGTCATTTGGAAATACATTCCGGGGGCGAACGCCGGGCCTTGAAATACTTCAGGGGGAAACCCTGTAGCAAATGAGTTTACGCATTTTACTGTTGCGAGTACGGTTCCGGTTGTTTCAGAGATTCCGCCCGGAACGACGTTCCCAACACCAATGGCTCCGGCATATTGGTCGAGGCAGCCAACGACGAATCGGCAGGTCTCCGATATTCCGAGTTGGGCTGCCATATCGCTATTGACGATACCGAGGTCGGTACCTGCCTGAACGACGCGCGGCAGCCATTCGAGTGGGACGCGAAACGCTGCGCACCCCTCATTCCACCAGGTTCGCTTATGGATGTCGAGCAGTCCCGTAAGCCCCGCCGCTCCGAGTTCCGTGACGTGTTGTCCCGTTAACCACAGTGTAAAATAGTCACTGATGAGGCAAAGTCGCGTTGTTTTTTCGATAACCTCCGGTTCGTGTTTTCGAAGCCATGCGAGCTTCGCGATCATGAACTGATGGGTTAGGGCGGGTACGCCAGTCGTCGCGCAAAGGTCAGGTAAACTGTGTAGATATGCTAACGATTGCTCATCGCCAAGCGCACGATTGTCGGACCAGAGAATAATTGGCGTGAGAGGGTTATCGTTGTCATCGAGAAGAATGAAACTGTTGGTTTGGGTAGCGAAGGTGATTACATCGATTTTCCTGATGATACCTGTGGATTCATCGTTCAACTGTACCAAGAGTCGTGCGATGGTGGCGTGAAATGTCTCAAGTGGTATTTCACACCGATCAGGTAATCTGGAATCGATTGGTGCCGGGAGGCGCGTCAATGMGAGTAGCGTGCCGTGTTCATCAAAGACACTTGCCTTGAAATTTGTCGTCCCCAAGTCGAATACCAGAATATTCATGGCGAGACTCGCCCAAGTAGATNCAGCGTGGCATTCAAGAGAATTTGGCCGCTTTCCGGGCTTTGAAAAATCGCGTTTGACGCTTCGTAGCCGCCTTCCGTTACGGCCTCTTCCGTTACGAGATAGCCTTGTAATTCACCGTTTGCAAGGGTAATGATGTAGGCATTCGGAAATCGTTCTCTGAGTTCAATCGCGAATTCTACGAAAATTTCGCCGGGCCAACCGASAAATGACCAAGATCCTACACGCATCAATAGAATCTCTGCTGGGAGACATGCCGCTGCATATTCTTCAAGCCGACCCGATTGAGCAGCATGTGTCAATGTGGCCGTTTCTTGCGCCCCGAAGAGATCGCATTCTGCGGTGCGCACTTCCGGGCCGGGTGCTCCTTGTGACACCAATTCGGCGAGACGTTTTTCTGCGGTATTCAAACCTGCTGCGACATCCCCGACGCTTGGGAAGGAGCGCACGGGAAAAGCGACGTGTTCTAGTGACGTGCCTACAGAAATAGAATTCGAATATTCGATTTCGGAAATCGCATTCGCAACGGACTTGCCGAGGAGATTGCCGAGGCGTTTCGCTTCTGCGAAGGTGTTGGCTTCGACGACATGGCGTGGACTTTGGTTTCCAGATGCACCCATGAAATATACGATTGGGCAATTTAGATGAAGGACTTCGCGCTGAAGATACTGTCGGGTTTGCCCAGGAAAATCACCGCTGATGAGCGTAGAGTCCTCGTGTAATACGGTCGGATGCATTGCGCAGATGAGCATGAGCCCGATAGCTTCGCCATTGGACAAGTCACGCGCAATAAGAACCGGAACATCGGGATCGGCAGGGCCTTGGGGAACGCGACGATTCGCACCGACACCGCTTCCATTTGCCAACACCATTCCAATTTCTGCGGGACGCGCGGTCGAGACTGCCTCTTGCGCGGCGGCCACGATTCCCGCTCCCAGTTGTTTCAAATAATCAGCACTTGGCTCTGGGACAGTCGAGTCGTCCTCGTTACTCAAATAGCGAATTGTTCCTGGACCCGAATGCGTGTGCGTGGCGGCGATAAGAATATTGGAAGCGGGAACGCCAGTGGATTCTTCGATAATTTCGCGTGCATGTGCGACCAACGTCTTCGGTACGAAAATGATATCGCAGGAAACAAAAAGAGAGGCGTGTTGCCCATCGTGGACATATAACGCGGATGCAAAGAGAGGGTCATTCACACCTGTGCTGAACCGCTCGACGTGGGGGTAACCGAACAAGTGCAGCGACTGCGTTGGCGTGATATCGGCCGCTGATGCCCCTGCTGTGAGCGTAGTATCCACGAAATTCCTTAACAAACAGGTTACTTTCAATATTGATTATGTTGTTATAATGAATTATAATTCATTCTTATTCTAAATTCAATCCACGGACGTAACGATTCAATCTATCCATGACAGCGTACAGCAAAATAGCGATGGCATTGCGAGAGCGCATCCTGACCGGTGAATGGGAGGGGGGCGAGCGGCTTCCTACCGAGAAGAATCTATGTGAGCAGTTTCACACCTCCCGCATTACGGTACGCCATGCGCTCAAGATTTTGGAAGTGGAAAAACTTGTGCAGCGGCGACAAGGTTCAGGGACTTTTGTGAACGCAAATCCTGTGCGTAAGGTGCCGTTGGTCAATACAGATTTCTTCGGCAGTATTGAAACCCACGCGCCTGAGCTGGTGCGTCGTGTGGAGTCGTCATGTACCGTAGTGGCTTCGACCGATGTCGCGGAGGTGTTGCACTTGCTTCCGAGTGAGTGCGTATTGGAAGCGGTGCGTGTGGATACGCTACGCGGCGAATCTGTGGCTACCGATCGCGTGTATCTGGTCGAACGCTTCACGCACAATTTGAATGAATCGGATCTGGCCGAAGTGGATTTTCTGTCTCGCTGGGAAAAGGCGCAGCACATTGAGTTGGACTATTGTTCGCAGTCCATTGAAGCTGTGCGATCGGAAAAATCGGTCGCAGGATTGTTGGGTGTGCGAACCGGAACCCCCGTGCTCAAAGAAACGAATATCGTGTACCTGTCGGGCGGATCGCCTGCTGGCTTATTCACTACATTTTATCGGTCTGATGTATTTAGATTTGAGTCCACCGTAGATTTCAAGGCGCGTCACCGGATTGCGCGTCTCGCATGAGTGAATTGCTTATTCATAACGTGCGGTGGGTACGGCCAGGCATCGGTATAGAGTCGGGATACGTGCGCGTTATCGATGGAAAAATTACGAAGGTTGCTGTGGGTGAACCGGAAATTGCCGAAGTGGACAACTCCATTGATGGTGAAGGAAATCTTCTGACACCCGGATTGATTGATCTCCACACGCACGGCATTCATACCCATTGCTATGACAACGGCCCTGAAGATTTATTGACGGCCACGACTATACTCCCGCGATACGGCGTAACGGCGGTTGTGCCGACCGTAGTGCCGAAACTGGGCAAAGACTATCTGCATTTGTTGAGCGAGTTATCCGGAGCGATCCCCGAAGCACGAGGTGCAACAGTCCTGGGGATTCATCTGGAAGGGCCGTTCGTGGCCGTGACAGGTGCGGCCTGCGAAACCTGCGACGGTGATGTTGCGCTGCTAGATGATATGTTGAGTGCATGCGCCGGACGCGCCGTAGTTATGTCGGTCGCGCCCGAAGTCGAAAATATTATTCCCGTAATCGAGCGGCTCGTGGAGCGCAGTGTCACTCCATTCATTACGCATACGCGTGCAAGTGTCGAGCAGACTCTGAAAGCCATCGACGCTGGTGCTCGTCATGCCACGCATTTTTACGATGTTTTTCCCGTACCCGAAGAAACAGATCCCGGGGTGCGTCCGGTGGGTGTAGTTGAGACCATTTTAGGCGACCCGCACGCAACATGCGATTTTATTTGCGACGGTATTCACGTACACCCGATGGCGATTCGTGCGGCGGTCGCGGCGAAGGGATGGCAGGGCGTATCGCTGATCACAGATGMGTCGTTCGGCGCGGGAATGCCTCCGGGGGACTATGACACGCCGTGGGGATACCCCGTTCACATCGAACCCGGCGGCGCGCCACGAATTGCAGATCCAGATCATCCGATGGTCGGAGGACTTGCAGGAAGCGCGTTGACCATGAACGAGGGAATCGCCAATCTGACGGAATGGCTGGATCTGCCTGACGAAGAGATTTGGGCGATGGGGACGTGTAATCCCGCAAGGGTAATTGGTGCGACGGGAAAAGGCGTATTGGAGTCCGGTGCAGATGCGGATTTGGTGCTTTGGGAGAAGCAGGACGGAAAATTTCGACCGTTGCGAACATGGGTTGCGGGTTTGTGTGTATACGATATCGAAGAAGAAGGAGAATGAGACCGTATGTCTATGTTTAAGTATCAACCCGCACTGAGTGTTCCGTTCCGCGATACGGAGGTGCTGGATCGTGTGAGGAATATCAAGCGCGAGGACATCGAAATCCACGCGAACCCGGACTTCAAGATTAAAGTAATTCCCGATGAAGATTTGGTGTTCATGTGGCTCTTCGATATTTTCAATCGCATCAAGACCGCTTCGGATGAAGGCCGGAAATGTGTGTTGATCATGCCTCAACCGTGGCCGGGATACCGATGGGTGGCGCAGTTGATCAATCAATGCCGCGTGGATTGCAAAAATTTATTTACCTTTAATATGGATGAATATGCGAACGAGGATGGTGTTACTGCACCTGAAACATGGGAGCACGGATTCATGTACTCCATGCTCAAGCATTTTTATAACGAGATCGATCCGGAATTACGTCCGCCGCGTGATCAGGTGCTGGGGCCAAACGACAAGAATATCCATGACTACGGGAAGATGATCGCTGACCATGGCGGTGCGGATTGTTGCTACAGTGGGCCGGGCTGGACAGGTCATTTGGCGTTTATCGAACCGGATTGCCCGGAATACGCCGGGGAACTGGACGAGTGGAGAACCATGGGCCCCAAGATGGTTACTTTGAGTCCCTACACCATCGCACAGAATTCGCTCCACGGTAGTTTCGGCATGAGCGGCGATTTGGCTCAGGTGCCACCCAAGGCTGCGACGATTGGTCCGGCCGAAGTGATCGGCGCAAAACATCGAATCGACATTCATTCCATTACCGTGGACGGATCGTTCACCTCCTGGCAGCGTCTCATGACGCGGCTGTGTCTGCACGGTCCGGTAACACCTAAAGTGCCGACTTCGATCCATCAGGAACTACGCACGGACTGTTGGGTGTCGGAAACGGTCGCGGCGAATATCGAACCGAAATGGGACAAAGGCTACTAAGTCGAAATCGAAAACAACCCTTTAGAAATCAAGGATCATACTAATGGCAACACCTTTTTCAACGCTCGATTGGGCAAAAGTGGATCTGGATGCAACTCCAAAGATTGACGTTCCGCCTCCGGGACCGAAGTCTCAGGACTACCACACCCGATGTTCGAAATACTTCAAAGGCTTGAGCGGTCAGGTCAAATTGTTCCCAGTCACCTTYGAATCCGGAAACGGATGCACGCTCCGGGATGTGGATGGAAATGAGTACATCGATTTTTCGTCGGGTATTTACGTGACCACACTGGGGCATTGCCATCCGAAAATTAGCGAGGCGATCGCGAAACATGCAAGCACGTTGATGAATGCCCACGATTTTACTACGCCGATCAAGACGCATCTTGTCGAGAAACTGGCCGAGATACTGCCGGGCGACTTGAACGGATTTCAGTTTTACGACTCCGGCACGACGGCGGTGGAAGCGGGAATGCGGGTAATGCGTGCGGCGACGGGTAAGAACGAAATGATTTCGTGCTTCTACGATTACCACGGGAAAACTTATGGATCTGTCTCGCTCGGGCATGTGCGCTCGTCGGTATACGGAGCCGTGCGCGCGCCGGGGATGCACATGGTGCCGCGTCCCGACGTGTATCGTCCCATGTGGGAAAAGGACGACGGAACGATTGACACGGATCAGTATATTTCGTTCTACCGCGAGTACATTTCTAAAGGAACCGTCGGCGATGTGGCTGGATTCGTCTTGGAACCCATCCAGGGCTGGGGTGGCACGATTATGCCACCGGATGATTTCTTCCCGAAGGTGCGCGCGCTCTGCGATGAACTTGGAATCCTGCTGATGATGGACGAAGTGCTCACCAGTTGGGGACGCACGGGAAAATGGTTGTGTTCGGAGCATTGGGGTGTGGTGCCCGATGTGGTGACGATTGGAAAAGGGTTTGGCAACGGATTTCCGGTAACCTGTGTGGCTGTGCGTGATCAATATAAGGAAAGTTTCGAGTCGATTTCGGCTTCGAGCAGTTACGGCGGAAATCCGATGGCGTGCGCCGCCGCGTTGGCTTCGACGGAAGTGATCGAAGAAGAGAATCTTCTCGATCATGCTGTGCGTTTGGGTGAGATCGCCATGAAGCGCATGGAAAAAATGAAAGCTGAACACAGAATCGTCGGCGACGTTCGTGCGAAGGGCTGTCTTATGGGAATCGAACTCGTGAAAGACAAAGCGACGAAAGAACCTCTCGACATGGCGGGCGAACTGGTGTATCAAAAAGCGTTTGCGAAAGGGTTGGCATGGATTCCAGCCGGACATATCTTGCGCATGAGTCCGCCGATTGTGATGGACGAAGACACGCTTCTTAAAGGACTCGATATGATAGATGAAGCGATTGGCGAAGTGGAAAAGGAGTTACTGTCATGAGCGAGAGGACATACGGTGTAGCGGTGGTGGGTTTTGGATTCATGGGCAAGACGCATAGCTACGCGTACAATACGATTCCCTATTATTATGGAGCGTCTCCGATTAAGACTGCGATGAAAGCGGTAGTGGTTCGCCGTGAGGAGACCATAGAGGAAGCGATTGCCCTAGCCGGATTCGAATTTGGTACGACAGAGTTCGAGGACATACTGAAACGCGACGATATTGATATTATCCACATCTGCACACCGAATGTACTGCATCGCGATCAAATCATTCAGGCGTTGCAAGCGGGAAAGCATATTTATTGCGACAAGCCCGTAGCAAGTAGCTACGCGGATTGCAAACCCATTTTGGCCGCGCTGGATAAAGCCCCGGACGATCTAGTTACACAGGTCGCGCTACAATATCGATTCTATCCCTGCACAATGCGCGCACGACAATTGATTAGCGAAGGTAGACTTGGAAAGATATACAGCTTTCGAGCAACCTATTTGCACTCCAGTTCTATTGATCCCGATAAGCCGTTGAAATGGAAACTGGATAAGGCGCAGGGTGGCGGTGGTGTTTTGTATGACCTTGGATCCCACGTGCTCGATCTAACACATTTCCTGATAGGCCCTTTCGGAAGCGTTTTCGCGGATACGCACACGGCGATTGGGCAGCGGAAGCATCCCGAGACAGGAAATTTGCAGGATGTTGAAACCGACGACCTGGCAATCATGCTGCTGCGTACGCGAGACGGCGCGTTAGGCAGTATCGAAGCCTCGAAAATCGCTACAGGCGCAAACGACGAATTGCGTCTCGAAATTCACGGTGAAAAAGGTGCGATACGCTTGAACCTCATGGATCCGAACTGGGTGGAGCTGTATGAGGTCGGTGATGCGTCCGAATCCATTGGAGGAGATCGCGGCTTCACGAAAATCGAAACCGTTGGTCGTTACCCGGCACCCGGCGGTGCCTTCCCGGCTCCGGCATTGAATGTGGGATGGCTTCGATCGCACGTGGCGTGTCTACACAATTTTCTGTCTGCGATTGGCGGTGAAGCAGTCGCCCAGCCGACCCTTCGCGAGGCTTCGGAAATTCAACGAATTATGGATGCTGCGTATACTTCTGCCGAACGCGGCGGATGGGAGACTCTGTAGCATGAGCGTGTCAAGAGGAAATTGCTGATGCATCGCGTATTGATCGTAGGAGCAGGATCGATCGGCGAACGCCATGTCCGCTGTTTCCTGTCGATAGGACGCGCGGAAGTCGGCGTCTGCGAACCCTCCAACTCAACACGCGAAGGTGTTGCAGGACGATACGACCTGTGCGGGGCCTACTCATCTCTGAACGCTGCGCTGCTCGAATCGTGGGATGCGGCAGTCGTCGCTACTCCGGCGCACACCCATATTGCCATCGCAACGACCCTTGCTCAGGCGGGGATTCATCTGCTCGTCGAAAAACCATTGTCGACCTCCATGGACGGCGTGACGGAGTTGCAGTCGGAAGTACGCGCGCGGTCGCTTGTCGCGGGGATTGGGTATAGTCATCGAGCATGTGCCCCTTGAAATCGAGTTGTTCACTATCAGTATAATCAAAGGTTAATGTTGTAGGAAAATAACTCTGA
>NVWG01000026.1 GCA_002746185.1 Candidatus Hydrogenedentota bacterium | reverse complement strand
ATCGCGGCGAAGAGTATTAAATTCCGACGCTGCCCGTGTACACTTTCATTTAATCCCATAAGCCGTTAGAATAGATGGTATTACTCTCTTTTAAGTCGCAACCTCATCGAGGCGCRCATGAAACATGTGGTAGTCACAACTGGTCTGCACGATGCCGATATTCGGCCTCCTTCACTGCTATCCGAATTTATCAGACTTTCCATGGAAGATGCTGCATCCTGGTTCAGCGACGAAAGCAAACGCGCCGCAGTAGATTGTCCAGCCTGTGCATGTCCCGACGCGGTCCCGGCCTTCTCGAAGCAGGGCTTTTCTTATTCTCGATGCGCTAATTGCAGCAGTGTCTACGTCTCGCCCCGTCCGTCGGCAGAGCAGTTGCTCGATTACTATGCAAAATCCAATGCCAGTCGGTATCGAGTAGAACATTTCGCGCGGAAAACAGCCGAAGCACGGCGTGCCCACTTACTACGGAATATGGCGAACTGGATGGGGCGCCTCGTGGATGAAAAAGGAAATCCGGATGCCCGAAGTTTTGCCGATGTGGGCACCGTATCGCCATCCTTATTCGACGAAATCCAAGGACTGAATCTCTTTGATACGTTGGTTGCGCTTGACCCGCTGCCGGGCTTGGAAGCGGAGCTGAAAGAACGGGACGTGCGCCTCGCCGGAAATAACGAAGGAGGCTGGGGAGCCGTAACACTCCTGGAACAGGTAGAACACCTCTTTTCGCCCAGAGAAATATTGGAACAGCTTCATGCTCGCCTGGCGGATGGCGGACTGCTATTTCTTACTACCCGTACCAGCRGCGGTTTCGATCTGCAAGTGCTGGGCGGCAAAGCCCCGTATATTTTCGTACCGGAACATTTGAATCTGCTGTCTGTGGAAGGATTGTCCCGCCTACTGCACGATGCCGGGTTTGAAGTCATTGAACTGAGTACACCAGGTCAACTGGATCTGGAACTGGTGTCGCAAGCCGTAGAACAGGACCCCGCCATCGAGCTGTCCCCATTCATAGATTACATGATTCATCAACGAGGCGATCTGGCCCGTGATGATTTTCAAACATTCCTGCAAAAACATCGACTCAGCTCCCACGTACGCGTGGCAGCACGAAAGGTCACCAACTAAACCATGGATAAATTAGAAACAATATACGAAGCTTCTTCCGATACCGCTGCATATTCCCACGCGTATCTGGCCCACATGGTTGATGTCATCAAAGCCATTCCCGGCGATGATCTGCCTCGACTCATTGAGCTTACCCAAGAGGCTGTGACGGGGGATAAGACTATTTTCGTCATGGCGAACGGCGGCAGCGGCGCGGTGGCGAATCACTGGGCCAACGATCTGGGACCCAACAGCGTGGTGCCCGGCCAACCCGGCATCCGCATCATCTCCTTGTGCGAAAATCCCGGCTCCATCACCGCCATCGGCAATGACGTGTCGTTCGATGAAATATTTACCGTACAGCTTCAGTCCTTCATGCGACCCGGCGATTTGGTCATAGCCCTGTCCGTCAGCGGAAACAGCCCCAATATCCTCAGCGGCATGGACTATGCCCGGGAAGCAGGCGCCGTCACCGTAGGCATCAGCGGCATGGACGGAGGAGCCCTTGCCGGAAAATGCGATCACGCCATCGTCGTGCCGTCCACCCGCGACGAATACGGCCCGGTGGAAGACGCATTCAGCGTGATCATGCACGTCGTAATCACCTACGTCATGCAGGAACGGGGCAGACGGCTCGCCCATTGATTGCTGCGATGACATTCACTCCCCAAAYCCCGGTGCCCGACCATGACGCATGATCCCCTACGCGTAAGCCTCATCGGTCTGGGCAAGATGGGCCGTATCCGGTACGAAGAATTGTGTAAACATCCCGGTGTTCAGGTCGTTGCCGGAGCCGATCCAGATAGCACGAAAGCATTGGATGATCTGGACTATGAATCCGATCCCGCCGCAATATTAAAATCCGATGTGGATGCGATTTTCATTGCTACGCCCAATCACGAAACCCCGGATTTCGTATGTGCTGCCCTCGATGCTGGCAAGCACGTCTTCTGCGAAAAACCGCCAGGCCGCACGGTAGAAGATATCCAGGTCATCATGGAAGCCGAAAAGCGCAACCCCAGCTTGAAACTCAAATTCGGATTTAATCACCGCTACCACGCAGGAATCCAGGAAGCGAAACGCATCATCGACAGCAACCGCCTGGGACATATCCTCTGGATTCGCGGCATCTACGGCAAGTGTGGCGGCGAAGATTTCGAAAATTCATGGCGATCCAAAAAAGAAACAGCAGGCGGTGGCGTACTGTTGGATCAGGGCATCCACATGCTGGATCTGTTTCGTCTGTTCTGCGGTGATTTCGTCGAAATTAAAAGCATGGTGTCCAAGTCCTACTGGGATATCGACGTGGAAGATAATGCCTTCGCCCTGCTCCGGGCCGCAGAAGGCCGCGTGTGCATGCTCCACAGCTCCAGTACCCAATGGAAACATCGCTTTAATCTGGAGATAACCCTGTCCGACGGCTACCTATCCGTAAATGGTATTCTGTCCTCTACCCGGAGTTACGGCGATGAAACCATTACCGTGGCGCGACGCAAATTCGACGACGGATTCGATACGGGGTCACCCCGGGAAGAAACCATCTACTTCGATACGGACCCTTCGTGGGAACTGGAGATCGCTGATTTCGTGGACAACATTGCAAACAACACCCCCGTTCATCCAGGCTCCTCTCAGGATGCCTTGAAAGCCATGGAAGCCGTATTCGCCATCTACAAAAACGACGACACGTTCTGGCAGGAGTCCGGTCATGGCGAATAAGCCGCGTGTAGCCATCGGACCGTCCTCTTTCGCCCAGGAAGATGACACGCCGTTGAGACTCCTCGAACAGGCCGGGTGCGAAATCGTGCCCAACCCCTACAGCCGCCGTCTTACCCAGGACGAAATCGTCGCCCATCTTGAGGGCGTGCAGGGTCTCATCGCAGGCCTAGAACCTCTGAACCGCACCGTACTGGAATCCGCCCCCGATTTGAAAGCTCTGGCTCGCGTGGGCATCGGCATGACCAACGTGGATCGGAAAGCGGCAGACGATTTGGATATCGCCGTCTCCAATACCCCCGACGGCCCCGTGGATGCCGTAGCCGAAATGACCCTCACCGCCCTGCTCGCTATTCTGCGAAACCTCGTGTCCGCCAACGACGCGCTGCATCAAGGCAAATGGGAAAAACGTATAGGCAGGGGACTAAAAAACACCAACGTCCTGCTGGTGGGATACGGTCGTATCGGAAAAAGAGTGGGGGAGATACTAGGCGGCTTCGGTGCCCAATGGAAAGCCTTCGATCCGATGACTAGCGATATACCCGGGGATCGTGTTGTCGCTGATCTGGATGATGGACTCGCCTGGGCCGACGTACTATCCCTTCACGCCAGCGGCGATACCTGTCTGCTGGATGAGAAAGCATTCGGAGCCATGAAAGAGGGAATGCTCTTGCTGAATTCTGCCCGTGGTGAACTGGTGGACGAAACGGCGTTATGTCAGGCGTTGGATTCGGGTATTGTAGCTGGAGGCTGGTTCGATGCGTTCGCTCAGGAACCCTACTCCGGCCCGCTGATCCAATATCCTCAAATGCTCCTTACCCCCCACGTCAGTACCTACACGAGAGATTGCCGTCTGTACATGGAACGCACCGCCGTGGAAAATCTCCTTCGTGATTTGGGAGTATCCCCATGAACATCGCCATGATACCCGCGCGCTTGGGCAGTCAACGGCTGGTCCGAAAAAATTTGCAAGAACTGGGCGGTGTCCCCCTCATTACCCGCGCTATCCGAAAATGCAAAGCCGCAGGATGTTTCGATGAAATATGGGTTAATTCCGAAAGCGACGAAATCGGCGCGCTGGCTGAAGAAGAAGGGGCACAATTTCACCAGCGTCCCGAAAAACTGGCCAGCGACACCGCCACCTCCGAAGACTTCGTCTACGAATTCATCCAGCATCACCCCTGCGAAACCGTCTTTCAGGTTCATTCCATCGCCCCGCTGCTAGGTCCTGGGCGTATAAAGGCCTTTGTAGATCACATGGTGCTGCACCCTTGCGATGTTCTACTGAGCTATGTGCCGGAATTGATCGAGTGTGCATTTCAGGATGATCCCGTTAATTTCACCTACGATGTGAAAACCAATTCCCAGGACTTGAAACCCATCCAGCGTGTAACCTGGAGTATCACCGGATGGCGGAGCGAAACTTTCACCCAAGCCCACGACGCAGGTCGCACCGCCACCTACGCAGGCACGGTAGACTATTATCCCATCGACCGCATCGAAGGACTCATCATCAAAACCGAATCCGATCTGGCACAGGCCGAAGCCCTCCTGCCCCTCATCGAGGATTACGTRTAGCCCGGAAAGGCGCAGCGGTATGGAATCCCCGGCCCCCAAAGTCAGCGTAATCATCCCCCTCTACAACGGCGCGGATACCATTCAACGCGCCCTGGACTCCGTGCTGGCCCAAACCGTTTCCGAGTTCGAAGTCATCGTTGTGGACGACGGCTCCACCGATGCCGGGCCGGAAATCGTACGTGCTATAAAAGACAGCCGGGTACAATTGCTCCAGCAGGAAAATCGTGGCGTATCCGCCGCACGCAATGCCGGGGTTGTATCCGCGCAATCGCCCTGGGTCGCTTTTCTCGATCACGACGACGAATGGAAACCAGAATTTCTCGCTACAGTTTTGCATCTGGCGGAAACGTACCCAAAAAGTCACGTCGCCGCCACATCCTACGAATATCATCGTTCCGACGATTCCATTACTCGTCCTTCCCTTCACGGCTTCCGCGGCACCGAAGGACTGCTGGAACCCTATTTCACTATAGCCGCTCGCTCCATGCCGCCCATCTGTTCTTCCGCTGTAATGATATCGAAAGAGGCCCTGAAAGAAATCGGCGGATTCCCGGAAGGCATCGCAACGGGAGAAGATTTGCTGACCTGGGCACGGCTGGCCCAYCGATACCCCATTGCTTATTCCACKCAGGCATTGGCGGTCTACTGGATTCGCCAATTCGAAGAYGGACAGTTTAAGCGGAATATGGATACTGCCGATCCCGTGGGGAATGCCCTGCGAAATCTTCTGGAATCCGCTCCTCRCCCCGAAGGGTGGCGAAAATATTTGGCACGATGGTATCGCATTCGTGCTTGGCAATGGCTGCACAACGGGAACAGGTATGAAACGATGAGGGCATCCCTTCGATCCCTCTGGTACAATCCTCTAGCCATAAACGTATGGGGCTATCTGGCGATGGCCATACTGCCCAAGGCAATTCGCAGCACCCTGCTGAAGTCGCCGGAATAAAAGAGGATGAACCCGTGAAGATTCTTCACATCAATAAATTTTTCTGGGTTGCCGGCGGCGTAGAGCGCTACATGTTCGATGTGGCGGATCTCTTTCGCAGCCACGGTCACGAAGTCCATTTCTTTTCCATGACCGATCCCGAGCGAAACGAACCCAGCCCCGAAGCGAAATACTTCGTCAGCCATATTGACTACAAAACCACCACCTACGCCCAGAAACTACGCCAAGGCGTTCGCATAGTAGGGAAAACGATCTATTYTCTCGAATCCCGCCGTAAAATCCGCGAATTGATCCGGGAAATCAAACCCGACATTGCCCATATCCACCTCATCGATCATCAAATATCCCCCTCCATTCTGCCCGAGCTTCAGGCAGCAGGCATTCCCGTTGTCCAATCCATTCACGAATTCAAACGCATTTGTCCCAACTATCGTCTCTATATTGATCGTACCGGAGAAAACTGCACACGGTGTCTCGACGGAAATTATCTTCACGCCGTGCAGCAGCGATGTCTCAAGGATTCCGTTTCCGCTAGTGCCTTGGTGGCCGGAGCCATGTATCTCCATAAATGGACGGGTATCTGGGAGAAGAACGTGGATGTGGCAATTTGTCCTACCAAATTCATGCAGGACATGCTGGCGCGAGGCGGCGTACCGGAAGACCAACTCATTACGCTCCCGTACACCATCAATCTGGACGACTATACCCCTGTAGACGAGTGTGACGATCATATCCTGTATGCTGGCCGCCTGGCTCCCGAGAAAGGTCTGCTCACACTCCTAGAGGCCATGGAAAATGTACCGGACGTTACCCTCAAAGTGGCAGGCCAGGGTCCCATGCTCGAACCCATGAAACAGTATATCGCTGAAAAAAACATGACCAATGTGGAATTGTTGGGGTATCTGGATGCAGACACCCTCCACGGCATTATGGCTCGCGCCAGATTCCTCGTATTTCCTTCTGAATGGTACGAACCCGGTGCGGTGTCTATATGGGAGTCCCAAGCATTGGAACGACCCGTCATCGGCGCGCGCATAGGAGGAATCCCCGAGACCATGGAAGACGGCATCAGCGGCGTACTCTTTGAGCCGGGGAATGCCGCTGAACTGGCAAAAAAAATACGGGATTTATACGACAACCCCGAAACATGTCGCCAGATGGGCCGAGAAGCCCGAAAGGCTGTGATTGATCGTGCCGATGGTCACTACGAAGCACTCATAGCTATATACGAGAGGCTATTRGCCGGAAAATAGCTCCACGTAAAGAATCTCTGCCACGGTAAAATACGATTAAGTTGTTCTCTCCAATAAATACATTCAAATAAAACTTGATTCAGCAACATGAAGTCAGCTATACATAACATAGGCTGTCATTATTGGGGAATAAGTGCATTCTGTACGGCCTTACTCCCTCTATGCACCCTCATTTTTATGGTATACTTTGGTGCTATTGGGCTTGGACTGCCCAGGCACGGTAGGGAGTTACGTTTCTAAATGAGGATTGCATTTGTCGGCGGTCGAGGTGTCCCGGCGCTATACGGTGGTTTTGAGACTGCCGCAACGGAAATCGGTTATCGGCTAGTAGAGCGAGGACATGAGGTAACTGTTTATTGTCGAGAGGGTTACGGCGATGAAACAGAGTTGGAATATAGAGGGATCCGGAAAATATTTATGCCCCGGATACGGATGCAGGCGGTGGAGACCTTATCCCACACATTCGCATCTATGGTGCATATATGGTTTCACGCTCCCGACGTATTGATCGTGCTAAACCCGGCAAATGGGCCGCTATGTATTTTTCCCCGATTGAGGGGTATCCCGTTTGCCGTGCATGTAGACGGATTGGATTGGGAACGCGGCAAATGGCCGTGGTATGGGCGTAAGTACATTTACTGGGCCGCCAGGTTCAGTACATGGATAGCCCCTGCCATCATTGCCGACTCCCATGGAATACAAAAATTTTATAAAGAAAAGTGGAATAAAGAATCCCACTACGCCTCGTACGGTACGTACCTGGTGGAGTCGGAAGAACCGGCTCTTTTAGAGGAGTACGGCCTTACACCCGATGATTATTTTCTGGTGGTAGCCCGGATGGAGCCGGAAAACAACACGGATTTAATAGTCGAGGCCTTTAAAAAGGTCAAGACGGATAAGAAATTAGTAATTGTAGGCGGTACCCATTATGAGGGCGCCTACTCCAAAAAATTGAGAGAGTTGGGAGAGAGCGACCCCCGAATTCAGTTTATGGGCGGCATCTACGAGCGGCGGCGTTTGCGGGAAATCATGTGCAACGCTTACGCCTATGTGCACGGTCATCAGGTGGGGGGAACCAATCCCATATTGCTCAAGGCGTTAGGGTGCGGCGCGGCCGTGCTCTATCTGGACGTTATATTTAATGCGGAGGTCGTGGGCGATGCCGGGAAAGCGTTTCCCCGTGAGGTGAATGCTGCTGCCGAAGTGTTACAGGAGGCAGTGGACCACCCCGAACGGGTCGCGTCCTGGAGAGAGCGAACCCGAGCGAGGGTATCGAAAGAATATTGTTGGGAGCGCGCTACAGACGACTACGAAACACTGTGTATGACGTTGGCAAGTAAGAAGTCCCGGACAGAACCGGGAGAGCAGAAAAAGCAAATGGAGAAGCGTACATGAAGCATTTGGTGGTAACGGGRGCAGCCGGATWTATCGGATCCAATTTTGTRCGACTGCAAYTGGATCGCTATCCGGACGTGCGTATTACGAGTTTTGATAAGCTGACCTACGCCGGGAATYTGGATAATCTTGAAGGACTGGATCCGGATCGCCATACCTTTGTNAAAGGGGATATCGCCGATTTTGATGCCATGCGTGATGCTATGCGCGGCTGCGATGCCGTGGTGAATTTCGCCGCAGACAGTCATGTAGATCGCAGCCTCATGGAAGGGGCCGATTTTATTTCCACCAACGTCAATGGCGTTTACAACATTATGGAAGCCGCCCGCGAGTTGGGTACCCATCGTGTACTGCACGTCTCCACAGACGAAGTATACGGCAGCATCAAGGAAGGCTCGTTCAGCGAAACAGATGCCGTAGGACCACGTAATCCCTACTCCGCCTCCAAAGCAAGCGGCGAACTTATCGCTCTGGCCCATTTTCTGTCTTTCGGAACCCCGGTAATTATTACCCGGGGAAGCAACACCTACGGGCCGTATCAGTACCCCGAAAAAGTGCTGCCTCTATTTGTCACCAATGCTATTGACGACGAGCCTGTACCCCTCTACGGAGACGGCATGAATGTTCGTGAGTGGTTGTACGTAGAAGACCACTGTAGCGGTATCGACTTTGCCTTGCGTAATGGAATCGTGGGCGAAATTTATAATGTCTCCAGCGGTCATGAACGGGAAAATATCGTACTGACCAAGAAAATTCTCAGTACATTGGGCAAAGGAGAAGACCTCATAAAATGGGTGGCYGATCGTCCCGGTCATGATTGGCGCTATTCCATCGATTGTTCCAAAATACGAAACATGGGTTGGGATACCGCCATGGATTGGGACGAAGGTATCGAAAAAACCGTGTGTTGGTATCGGGATAACGAATCGTGGTGGCGGAAAATAAGAGAAGGCGATTTTCAGGAATATTACGAGAAACAATATGGCAATCGGTAACCACATTTTTAGAATATGTCAGGTATACTAAGTAGACTGAGGTATAAAGGGCAGTGAGCAACAGTACAAAATATCTTTTACGCGTAACACCGCTAATCCTGATGGATATGGCGGTGGCTGTGTTGTGCTTTCTCATCGCCTTTGTGCTGCGTTCTGAAGGCTATGTGCTGGATTGGGAAGTCCTGCGTACCGATGAGTTGTTTCAACCTTACATTGCTCTGATACTGTTTACCCCCATTGTACGTGTGTTTACCTACAATATGTTCGGCGTATATGACGAACGATCAATCAAAGGGCAAACCTCCAACTCCCTCTACAACCTGTGCAAAGCGGTTACATTGGGATCCGTGGTGCTTATCGTAGCCGCGTTTATGTATCGCGGTGTATACGAACATCGCAGTTTCTCCTATTCTCGTATGATTTTCGCCATGGATTGGATGCTGAACATTGTGGTAATGACCTCGACGCATTCACTGCTCACGTATGTACGCAAAGAAATGTTTCGACGCGGTATTGGACAGCGCCGCTTAGCCATCCAGGGAAGCAGTATGGCCACAAAGAATTTTCTGGCCGAGCTGCGGGAATACCCCATTGTGGACTACCGGGTATTGGGCTACGTTGCCGATGTAAAGGATAAAGATGCTTTTGCCGATGACGATTTCAAATATTTGGGATCGCCCAGCAATATTCTCGAAGTAATCAACAGCTACAGCATAGATGAAATTGTGGTTGCCGATGTAGAGTCATTGCACATGGAACTGGTGGAATTCGTCGAAGAGTGCCATAAACGGGACGTAGTAGTGAAACTGGCGCTGGACTTCTACGGTATTTTGACGCATGGTCGTAAGCTGGATGAWCTGGCTGGCCAGCCCATTATTCAGATCAACGAAATTTCTATTGAAGGGCTGCCGCGTTTATTAAAGCGCCTGGAAGATGTTGTGCTGTGTTCCATAGCATTGGCTATCACATTCCCGCTATGGCTGATTATCTCATTCCTCATTAAACGGGAAAGCCAAGGCCCGGTTATCTTCAATCAAGTGCGKGTAGGTAAAAACGGCCGYACCTTCACYATGTATAAATTTCGCTCCATGAGCAACGACGCRGAAGATCAAAAAGCAGAATTGATGGAGCAGAACGAAGCCGATGGGCTCATCTTCAAAATGAAAGATGATCCCCGGATTACCCGAATTGGAAAATTCATCCGRCGCACCAATATGGACGAGATTCCCCAATTTCTTAATATTATCCGGGGCGATATGAGTCTGGTAGGTCCCCGTCCCCCTCTCCCAGAGGAAGTAGCGGCCTATACCGAAAAACAAAAACGCCGTTTAAGTACCACGCCGGGTCTAACCGGATTATGGCAGGTTAACCGAGGCCACCAACACTCCTTTGAAGAAGTGTTGAATTGGGATACCTATTACATCGAAAACTGGTCGCTTTGGCTGGACCTGAAAATAATTCTTAAGACCGTCGGTGTAGTGTTGACAGGCAAATCGTCTTACTAATATTTTAAAACCAAACGGCTCATTGTTTTATGATGGTTTCATCTACTAGCGCGATTCCGGAGATATGGTATTGAAACACGATACACCCTCGGATCACCCGGATACCCACTCTTCACGGCTGCAGACGGCAGCGATTTTTTCTCTCCTCACCATTACTCTGTTTGTAGTGACGCTGCATCTCATCTTTACAGGGCGGAGTGTTGTAGCGCAAGTGCTGCAGCATAGCGGTAATGTCCTTCTATACAATGATGAATGGGATGAAGCCCAATGGGCGTTTCAAGAAGCGATACACTGGAATCCCTATAACCATCACATTTATTACGGACTAGGCCAATCAAGCGCCTATCTGTTGCAAGGAGACCAAGCGCGATTCGCATACCGGGTCGGTCTGAAAGCTAACCCAAATCATGTGCCTTCCCTCATCGAATTAGCACGCCTCCTGATCCATTCCGGGGATTATGACGAAGCAGAAGAATTACTTAATCGGGCTCACGCCAGCGTGCCCCATTTCTGGCGTGTTCATCAGGCCCGGGCATTATTGGCCGAAGGGCGTGGAGATCTGTCTGGCGCTTTAGAAGAAATGGAGCAGACCATCCTGCTGGAATTGACACCCTTACCCATGCATTATATGCAGCTTGGTAAGCTGCAATACCAAACAGGGCGATACGCAGAAGCGGAGGCGACAGCGGAACGGGTATTGGACACCAATCCCAATGTACCATCCATGTTGTTATTGAAGGGGAGAGTGGCGGCAAAGAATAACATGAATAAGAATGCCCTTATCCTAATCGAAGAGGCGTTGCAGCGATTCAGCACTCCTCCCTATGATGGTGCAGAATGGACAACGGATCGATCCGAAGCACATATAACATTAGCGGATATACATCTGGATACGGGCAAGTACCAGGAAGCCATCGAAGAACTGATAGCTGTGATAGATGCCGCATCAGCCGGATCATCACTGGAAGAACAATCCATACGGCTCATTGATTGGCACCGCACCGAGCAAACTCATCTGTCATCGCTGGAATCCTGGAACATAGGGAAAGTGGCTGTGGCAGCAGGGCTTCTGGAAGAGGCGTTGCAATATTTCAAATCGGCGTTGGATGGTGATTTAGAGGGACAGGGTGATTCTTGCCGTTTAGATTTGGCTCGTACCCTGCGTACGTTGGAACGGTATGGGGAAGCCATAGATATTCTCAAACAGATTAGCCCTTCCACGCTTGAATCAACCATGGAATTGGCAGAGATTTACGAAGCCATGGGCAAGCCCGCATCAGCCCGATTCGAATACACCACCCTGCTTCAGATGTTCCCGGTGGAAGCCCATGAACGGACGGATATCGAAAAACGTATCCAGATCCTGAAAGGCGATCAATAAGCGCCGCGATCAAATTCCAATCCACAGTACAGACATTTCCAGTTCTTTGATGACGAGACTCGCTTACACGTAGGGCATCGCAGGGGAATGATGGAGATACTATCGTCCTTAATACCATCACGCATGTCGATTTCCTTCATCCGTGCTTCCAGCAGATCCGGATTGAGTTTCGCCGCATCCCGCACCAATTCCCATAACGCCTGATTCATCAGTTCCACCCGATTCAGCCGCCGCTCCAACTCCCTCGTTCTCGAACGCCCCTCATGGTCAATTTTTTTGGACGAGGTCTGCCTGCTCGTAACCTGAGCTCCTACTCCACCGTATAACATGGCATGTCTCCTAAACCCTTGATTTGCTTCCTGCTATATCCTACACCCATCCCGGCGAAATATTCGAATGAATTTCAATTAAGGTTGGCATGTAATACGTACATGGAAATTCAAAAAATGATCCTGCGGAAAAGCAGCGTACCTAAGAATGTTATAGACTGGCCCGAATTTGAAGGAATGTTTATCCAAATACGTTATTCAGCATAGGGAGACTTTAGAGCATATTAACTAATTATACCTACGCATCTACTTGTTGCGGCATCGGCTGGCTGCGTCACAAAATCTCGCCATAGCCTGCTATGCCTGCGCTTTTGTTCCTTGCCAGCCTTGTCCTCACGGCGCATCTGCGCAGCCATAATTAGTTAAAACGCTCTAATGATTGTGACCGTCGTGGGAATCATGGCTCTCCGGTTCAGGCTCTTGCTCCTCTGGCTCGGGACGGAATGCGTCCACATCAAGAAACACCCGGTTTAGTGATGGCTTGCTGAGTACMMWRGCCGNWGMATWKYCCGANATMSKRGTYKGRYWKKTTSMATCATCTCCAACAGCCTCAATAGCCGCTTTGTATTCCACGTCATTTTCCGTTTTGAATAGTACCGAAGCGTACGTCTCGCCGGGGGCACGGTTCTCATCCRGAATGAAATCTTCCGCCTCCAGCAGCGTCAGACTGTCCAGCAGCATCGCCACCGTACTCTCCTTTGCCAGGAACGATTCCTCATCCGTCACCATATACCAGCCGTCTTCTTCCTTATCCAGAATGTACGCCATATCACCTCGGCTCAACTCTATATACGTGATTCCCTGCTCCGTTTCCTCCACATCAAATAATGCGGTACGATACAGACCTGTAGGCCCGGCAAAAATAGAGTCAATTTCCGTCTTCGGCATCACCAGTGTATGCGCAACGTCATCCAGCCGGGCATAACGCCCATTCGTGTGCGTCGCATCTTTGCCCAGAGCAATACGATGCGWTTCATCAGCCGTGGCAAACGTAATTGTATGTGTCGGATTTTCCAGACCCGTATCCGCGCCATCATCGGCATAATCCAACGCTTGCCACGCCGACACCTTCCGCTCCAGCGCTTCCAGTGCAGCGGAGTCAATAGGTAAATCGGCCTTGGGCGAGTTCACCTGCCATTGCCCATCCACTTTGGCCAACTCGGTATGACCATCCGGCCAGGTATAGCTGATGCTTGTAAGGGATCGGTCTTCCAGCAGGAGACCGGGCATCTCAAAATAATCCGTGCCCTGAGCAAAAAGCTCTTCAAAGGACAGCTTGGTGACCTGATAGATCAATCCTTTCTCGTCGCCCTCTACGGACAGGTAAGCCGGACCGCGCAGATCAGGACGCCCGCCCTTCAGCACGATGTCATCCTGTCCCTCTTGCTGTATCGTGAGGCGATATGTAGGGGGAGCCATGCCGAAATCCCCAGCCTTCCCCGGATCCACTACCTTGGACGCATTCAAATCCGCCAAGCGTCTCGTAATCTTTGTGAAAGGAGCCTGATGCGGATCTTCGCCCATGCCGCCTTGCGTAAGTTTCCACCGCGTTTCCGTCTGAGGTTCTTTGGGTTCTTCTGACTCCGCGTCTTCCTCTTCACTTGACTCCTCCGCGGTTTCAGTCGGTTCCGCCTCGATAACAATCGTTTCTATTTCTGCTGTGAGACTCTTATCTGGAAACACAATACCCAGCCCGGAAATGGTCTCGGTGTTCAGCGCCAGAATAGATTTGTTCAGCCAGTGATCCGCTTTCGGCAATTCAGAAGGTTCATCCGAATAGATAGCCGCTTCCCGCTTCAGATTCATGTTCACAACATATACGGCGTTGGTTCCGCCTGATCGCATGAATACATCGCCGGAACTGGGAGATTTCCCTACCAACACATTAAAGGCCTCCGTGTTTCCGTCTGCGCCGTATCCAATAGCGTGGAATCCCAAATCATCCGATAAATTGTAATCCGCCAGTTGGTCATCCGATGCTTCGGCCCGGAATTCCCCTTCCATCGTATTGACTACGTGCATGAATGAATCAATTTTCTTCGCATCCACTGGYGCACCGTAATGGCTTTCCAGTTCCCAGGTATCTTCCGCCGTTTTGACTAATACAATGCCTTCGCCTGAATYGACTCCCGACCAAATTTTCAATTTGCCAACGGTATCCGTGTCCAGATTATCCGGCACCAACGCCGTTAGCTGAGCCTGTTCCGTCAGGGTTACCGTCTCTTCGCCAGCACGTTTCATCAGGACTAATCCGCCCAGCACAACGAATACCAATGCCAAGGGGAGTAAGGATTTGGGTTTCATGTCATATCTCCAATACGCCAAGCGCGTATTTCGGTTAATGTTGCGATGAAGATTGAGCCAATGTATACGCGTTGCGCGACCGTCGGCGTATCAGTGCGCCGACCACGCCCACTACCGCGATAACGCTGCTGGCCAGCCCATAATTGACTAATTTCCAGAAACTGCGCGTGGATTTATCCGGCATATCAATGAGGCGATCTATCGGTTTACGGCCTCTTACATTCACCAGATCGTCGCCCAGCGTAACCGCATCCACGCTATTCATAAACAGGTCTACGTTGCCCGCCTGCAGGAAATCCCGTCGAAACATCTGCGAGCATCCAATAAGAATGAGCTTGCCCGGAGCAGGAGTTAATGCCTCGGCTGCGCCTTCTTCTGYCGGAGCAGGCGGCGGCGGGAATTGACCAGGCTGAGGCTGYGCCACAGGCCAGGCCGGACGCTCCCCATCGGCRAAGGCATCGGGGAATTGCCCCTCTATTAACGCCATCAACGGAAAAGGACCGCCGAACGCTTCAGGCTCCTCGAACGCATCTGCCGTCAGCGCATCGTCTCGTGCCACCGACCAGGAGCTATGCGATGAACTCATGAGTATCTGCGCGTTCAGGTTCAATTCAGCGAGCTTTGTGTCATCAAGCAGGAGGCCTGTGCCCCACAGATAAAAGATGGTGGACAAGCGGCTGGTGATGGACGTGGCATCGTTCATGGATTCGTTGGTAAGGAGAATATGCATTGGGAGCTTCACTGGCGTACCCATACTCAGCAATCCGGCCAGCGGATTGCCTGCCGACTGCACGTTCAACGTAGTGTGATTCTGATCCATCAGGATATCTTTACTCACACCCAGACCATAACTTTCCAGCAGGGTATTGACTTGAGGGTTCTCTTCGCGGGAGTCAATGCTGATTCCTCGCGGTGTGGGATTATAGTTCCACTCATAATTCTGCACCGCCATGACCACGGAACGACCTTCCACCAATGCCCGGTTAATTTCCCAATGCTGTCGATCATTCAACGCACGGGGATTGATAACCAGAAGCGTATCGTACTCCGCAGGCAAAGGACTTTCAGCCGTCAGGTCTACCCGGCGAACATCATATTTTTCGTAGTCCAGGAGCTGTTCCAGAATCTCGTATGGATCGTCCGTCTCCGGTATGGTCTGACCCATCTGCTCATACATACGACGCAGGTCCGGCGGAATGTTAATCGCTTCTTTCGGGGCTACCAACGCCACTATCGGCCTTTCTGTCTGGGTAAGTTTATAGATAGTGCTTACCAGCCGATATTCCAGTTCTATGAGGTTTTGCGGGAGAATCTGCGGGAGAATTTCTTCTTTCTTGTCCTTGTACGCTATACCCAGGCTGGAGTAAATAAGTTTATTCGTTACCTGGTCTTCGCTCATGGCTTGCACGGCAAAAGGTTGAATACCTTTATCCAGTAAGCGTTTTTCCACAGCCTGCTCCGCATCTTCCTCTTCTTCTTCCTCCTCCAATCCGGTGGAGATAGCCTCCGACGCATTCAGGTTGATCACCGAAAATTCCAAATTGCCCTTGGCAGCTACGGATAGTTCTTCCAGTTTGTCCTGAATGTCCTGCTGCAACGACGTGAGGCCCGTAGGCATCTCGCTTCTCGGCGTGATATACAACTTCACCTGCACCGGTGTATCGATACCGCTCAGGATATTCTTGGACGCATCAGAAATCGTATAGACTTTGTCCTCCGTCATATCGAAACGGCCCAGGCTGGTATCGGACGCGAGCCAGTTACCCATGAGGCCGATGCCGATAGCTACGGTCACTGCCGTACCGAACATGACCTTGGCACCTGCCCGTGACCGAGCATCAATAAACAGCACATTCAGAAACAGGAAGATAGCGGTCCACGCCAGGAAATACACAATATCCGCAATCTCGATAACGCCTCGGGTAAATGCGGAATAATGATCGGACAACCCAACCACGCTGGTCAGGAGCGTGCCCAGTCCGGGGATCACACCGTCAATGTGTGCGGCGATAAAATTTGTGCCGACCATGAAGATGCCGAAGCAGGTGAGCAGCGTAATGATGTACGCCAGAATCTGATCCTTGAAAAATCCCGAGAAGAAAATCCCGATAGACAGATAAAACGATCCCAGCAGCAATGTGCCGAAATAAGACGTGGCGATCATGCCATTGTCGGGGTTGCCCAGCGAAGCCAGCATGACGGGTATGGTTGCTGTCGCGGCCAATGTAAGCGCGAAGAATACCACCCCTGCCAGAAATTTCCCTGCTACCAATTCCCAAGCCTTCATGGGAAACGTAAGGAGCATTTCCCACGTATTCTCGCTTCGTTCCTGCGCCCAGACCCGCATGGTAATCGCAGGAATGAAAATACACAGCATGAGGGGCAGATTGCCGAAGTAGGGGCGCATGTCAGCCACAGGGAAGGAGAAAAACGACGTAATATAGAGTCCAACGCTGATCGTAATGAATACAATCATGAAAATGTAGCCGATGGGGGAGGTGAAATACGCATTCAACTCGCGCTTCATAATGGTGATGGCATTGCTCATTCCACACCTCCTTTCCCGGCACGTTCCGTCAAGGTGAGGAATGTTTCCTCCAGRGTGAGSGGGCTGTCTACCARYTCACGMARTTCCCAGTTYTCCGTKCGCGCCATGCTGCCYACTTCCTTCCAMAGTGCCGCTCCCGGWGAGCCCAGCACGGTAAATGCCGCATAYCCRTCCAYCGYATCRCCGGRYACYACTTCYTGCGCTCCCTGTATRCCCGAGAGTTTTCGTTCAATATCTTTCGCGTCGCCTTTCACYGCCACGCGWACCCGRTCATGTTCACTGGCYWGTTTACGCAGTTCGTCCACCGTACCGTTGGCCACCAGATTTCCACGGCTGATAATAATCACCCGGTCGGCAGAGGCTTCTACTTCCTGCATGATGTGCGTCGATAACAGCACCGTACGACCCGTTGCCAGGCTGCGAATAAGCTCTCTGATTTCCAGAATCTGATGCGGGTCCAACCCGGAGGTCGGTTCGTCCAGAATAATAACCTTGGGATCATGAATAAGAGACTGGGCTAACGCGGTGCGTTGTTTATATCCCTTGGACAATTCTCGAATAACTTTACGGTACATGGAAGTAAGTGCGCACTCTTCCAGCACCAGCTCCGTGCGCTCCTTCAGTTTCGCGCCGGAGAGTCCTCGCGCCTGGCCTACGAAATTCAGATAGCTTCGCACCTCCATGTCCATATATAGCGGGAGCGTTTCTGGTAGATAGCCGATATTCGCCCGGGCTTCCAGAGGATTATCCAGCACATTGAATCCTGCTACCGTGGCCGTCCCCTCCGTGGGATGCAGATACGTGGTTAAAATTTTCATACAGGTGGATTTGCCTGCGCCGTTAGGCCCCAGCAACGCCACGATTTCCCCGTCGTTCACCTCAAAGGACACGTTGTCCAGTGCCTTCACGGGGCCGTACATCATGGATAGGCCTTGTGCCTGAATCATAGTTTGTAGAATCTCCTTAACAACGGACAATACGCCAAATTAGGTTCAATAGATCATGGGACAAAGAGCAATAGTTATGCCATGTATCCCTCAATAGCTAGACCGAAGAGCGTAGCATTTTACCCGTTCCAATTCAACGACTTAGGGAGATTGAGCGGTACGAAACAATCGAATCCGTATAGATGAACCCAGAGAAAATACCTTGGATGGAGCATGAACGTCGAAATGGGTTACCGCGCCCGTAATTTTTCCACCAATTTACCCACTTTCGCCCGATTATCTCCGTCCCACCAAGCGCGTAACGTGCCGCCCACGTTCTCCTCCTGGTTCATCGCTGCTACGCGGTTCACCAAGGGCTTCCGGATGCTTTTCTTCGCGGCACGCCATGGGTCCTCCGGCATGTCAACCCATTTTTTCATCTTGGTTTCAGCCCAGATCATCAATTCGTTGCCCGGACAGGTTTCATCTACCAGGCCGAATTCCCGCGCCTGCTCCGGGTGGAGAAGCAGACCGTTGTAGAGCATCTGAGAAGCTTTACGGTCGCCCAGAGTAAACCGGGCCAGTTCGACGATCACTTCCGGCACCACAATACTTACAGGCACTTCATTCAGTCCGATAGTGTGGTCACCATGGGCCATGATTCGGTGATCGCAGCACAGCGAAAATACACACCCTCCGGCGGGACTATGCCCGTTGATGGCCGCGATGAGAGGTTTGGGAAAGGCAATTAAATCACGCAGCAATCGAGTGAAATCGACCCAAAATGTATCCATTTCGCTTTCTGAATAATCATACAGCTCCACCACGTCCAGTCCCGCACAGAATATGGAACCCTTGGCAGTGAGGATCACACCCTTCACCGAATCAGAAGTAGCCAATTTAGTGATGGCCTGATGCAGATCATGCACCAGATCCAGGTTAATGGCGTTGGCCTTGGGACGATTCAATTCAAGGACGGTATACGTATCCCCTACATGCATAGTTACAGTGCTCATAAGTCCCTCTTTCTATGGTAGTAATTTCGTGATACGGGCCGTCAGACTGCGATGGCAAGCCACGTTGTCATCTCGATTCGTTCGTATCTCTATGAGAGCCGATTCGCTGCCGGAAGCAATGGATGAATAGCATTCCTCCAGCTCGGATATAGATTGGGGGTTAGCATAACGCACTTGAAAGGCCTGCGCCAACTCAGTAAAAGTCAGACCATGAGGCGTCCCCCAAAATTCCTCGAAATATTCAGGATGGTCCGCCATAGGAAGAAATGAAAAAATACCGCCCCCATCGTTATTGATGACCACAAGTATAAGCTGCAGGTCAGTATTTTTCAGCAGAGCCAATGAATTGATATCGTGAAGCGTCGTCAGGTCGCCAAGGACCGCCGTAACCGGCATCCCGGTACCGCGAGCATATCCTGCCGCTGTGGCAATAGTGCCGTCAATACCGCTGGCGCCCCGATTTGCCGCTACGATGGGAGGATTATCTTTAGTGGCGGCGAATCGGTCCCAATCCCGGATAGGCATGCTGTTGCCCAGATACACTACGTGTGCATCAGGTACAAGTTCACTGAGACATCGCGCAATAGACGGTTCCGAAAGGTTGTCTTCGCTCAAAACATCCTTTAGGCCGTCCTCCAGTGCCCGTGATGCGTTTTGAAGAGCACTTGTCCATTCCGTGTCTATTGAAACGGGAACATCTGCCAGAGCGGTGTACAGCGCGTGTAGAGAGCACGTCACCCGGCGGCTCACCCGGTGGATCGGATCATGTCGAAGAGGATGAGACGCCACGCGAATATAGTCACGCGGTGGATGATTCYCCAGCAGCGTCATGAGGTGTTTGGAAGTGACAGCTCCGCCAACATGAAGGACTGTATCAATACCATGCAGCATGCCCCCGGTCTGAGTATCCAGAAGCAGATCGTAATTGGGTATGCCCGTGGAGAGATCATTTCGTAGACGCAGTCCGGAGGCGATATCCGGAAATACCACCCAGCCCAACTGCTCACAAAGAGAAATAGCGGCGGCTCGGTCTTTCCGAGAGGACAACTGCCCCACAACGACCACGCCACGCTTTGTGTCAGCAATCGTTTTTCTCAACGGTTCAGTGTCATCATCAGACAAGGTCTGTTCCGCGATGGTGTAAGCCGTATACGGAGCACCGGAATTGCCCCATGACTCCACAGCCCGAATGTGCAGCTCCCTATTGATACAGTCCGGCTCCGGGGCGAGGGGTTCACGGAACATGCAATTGATATGCACCGGACCTGAAGGCGCAGCAATAGCGCGATGCACAGCCTGATCGATAGTCGTGAGTACAAAAGGCAATGCTATAGCCGGGTTAGGGCAGGGGAGTGTAGTTTCCCAACGCACATAGTTCGCATAGATGCCGGGCTGCCGAATGGCCTGATTGGCTCCTGCATCCAGAAGCTCCGGCGGTCGATCCGCACTCAGGATGATAAGAGGTACCTGCGCCGCATCCGCTTCCACCACAGCGGGCAGGGCATTGGCCACCGCCGTCCCCGATGTGCAAATGAAAACGGCCGGATGCCCCGTCGCTTTAGCGATGCCCAACGCATGAAATGCCGCGCCGCGCTCATCAAAATGTACCGTGGTATTTACCCCCGGATGCTTCGCGGCGGCATACGTCAACGGCGTAGATCGCGAGCCGGGCGAAATTACGAACTGAGTCACACCCAGGCGCACGCATTCCTCCACTATCAAGTGGGACCACAGCGCGTTCATATTTGGTAGTGACGATAGCATTTCAGAAAAATGGACTCCCCATCCTAAAAGAGATTATCAAAATCAGCAATTTTATTTTCGATCTCGTTCCATTCGCTCTCTGGATTGGATCCGGGAACAATACCCGCCCCAGAATACACCGACACCGAGTCATCGTGAATCAGTGCAGACCGGATAGCCACAGCAAATTCCGCTGCCTCAGCGCTGACCCATCCAACCGGTGCGGCATACCAGCCCCGGTCGAAGGATTCTTCCTCCTGAATAACCCGCAGGGCCATATCGGTAGGCACTCCGCCCACCGCAGGCGTGGGATGCAGCGTGTCGATGAGTTCTCCGTCATCCGTTCCCGCATTCAGATCCCCGGTGATGCGCGTCAATAAATGCTGGATACGTCTCAATTTCAGCAGCTCCGGGTGGGACGTATGATGGCATGAGGAGCATTGCTCCCGAAACTGCGCCGCAATACGATCCACTACAAAACGATGTTCTCTCAAGTCCTTCTCAGATTGAAGAAGTTCCCGTCCCAGCGAATCATCTTCTTCTGACGTGGTGCCCCGAGGCCGCGTACCCGCCAAAGCCTCACTTTCCAGCTTGTCCTGGTTTCGAWGAAACAGCCGTTCCGGCGACGCGCCGATAAATCCAATCTGCTCGTCAAGCTGAAAGCCATAGTGATACGAAAAAGAGGTGCTGCGTCGAAGCCGCGTCAGTAACTGTATGGGGTCCATCGGCGAGTCGAACTGATAATTCGATTTTCGTGCCAATACAACCTTCTCCAACCCTTCCGGCGCAAATCGATCCAACATATTCCGGATGCTGTTCGTCCAGGAATCGTGGGAGGGAAGATCCTCCCGCTTCACGAATTTAGGTTCAATCCAATCGGGTGCCGTGTCAAAATTAAGCTCGTCCAAATAAGACAGCACCGTATCCGCATAGGTCTCCGATAACTCCACATTCGGTTTATACACGTTGCACGCCAAGTAGTAATGTTCCGCGTCGTGGCCCGCCTCCAGCAGAGGGATGTCGAAACGATAATTGCCGAAAGGCGCCCATTCTGGCGATGTGGTGCCGTTGGGATCAAAACGAAAACCTCCGAAACAACGCAATCGACCAGATTGATCTTTCAACAAGCTGTGGATRCCTGCCAGAATTTTTCGTTTATCRGCCTGCTCGCTYCCGGTGAAYGTATACGCCGARCCYACWCCCGCCACGGCAAACGCGCCACTGCGATCCGACCAGAATAACTTAAATGCGCTTTCCTGCGCCGTCAACCAAGGCAGCAGATCGATTTCCGGTGCCGGGACTTCGATGCGAATCAGCGTCGGTTGATCCGCCAGACCGTCAAAATCGGATAGTACCTTAGCCACCCGTTCGCGCAAGCGGTCGCGCACCTCGTCAATTTGCGTTGTTCCTGAAATCGCCATGGCTATACCTGCTTATCCCCCAGGTAAAGAGTGGCAATGCCAAAGGTCATGGGCAGCGACTGGACATTCTCGAACCCCGCTTCCTGCATCAAGGCGAGAAAAGCATCCCCATACGGAAAGGCCTCCACGCTTTCGTTCAAATAGGTGTACGCGGCACGATCACCCGATATCCAACCACCAATACGTGGCAGCACATGACGAAAATAGAAAAGATACCCTGCCTTGAAAAGCGGATTACGGGGTATGGAAAATTCCAGAATAAGCGCGCGACCCCCCGGTTTCAGCACACGTCGGATATCTGTCAGTGCCTGTACCACATTCGGTACATTGCGAATCCCAAAGGCCATGGTAGCCGCGTCAAAGATGTCAGACTGGAGTCCCATAACCTGCGCGTCGCTGCGCAYCAGAGTCAGTTCCCGGTCCACCTGTCGGTCGCGAATCTTGCGATGCCCTTGCGCCAGCATCCCCGCCGACATGTCCAAGCCCACACCTCGCTCAATGCGGTCGTGTTCCTTAAAAAGTCCCAGCAGGACGTCTGCCGTGCCCGTAGCTAAATCAAGTACATGCAGCGTATCGCCTTCCGGCAGATTCTTGCCCATGGTTCGCCGCCACGCTACATCTCGACGAAATGACAGGATTCGGTTAAGCACATCATAGCTGCCTGCAATGCGATCAAACATTCTCCATGAATCCAACGGTGTGGGTTCGGAGGGTGCTGCGGCGTTGATGGGTGAAGCCATAGAATTCAGACCAGAGCCTTCGGGTTGCGGTTATGGTGCATCTGTCGAACAGCCGTTATTATACGTGGGAGAGAGTGGGGATTGCAGATTCTTGCGGGTGACATTCCTAATCGATATAGCCCAGACTTTCCAGTGCTTCCATATCGTCTTCGCTGAGCTGCGCCTCGTTGTCCTTGTTCAAAGCCACCCGTGCGCTCCATTCCGCTATGAGCGCCAGCAGTTCGGCGGATTTTTCCGGCTGATCCTGTGCCACATCCTGGGTTTCCATCGGATCCTGTCGAATATGAAACAACTCATGCTCGGAACCGTCAAGGATAAGTTTCCATCCATCCAGCACTACGCCCTGACGCTGTGGCGGTTTATCAGCCATGATCTGTCGGGTTACTCCAAAATTAGGTACTGCGCCCCCGTATGTTTCCACCACCCGAATACGATCCAAAGGTACTTCAGTATTAAGAATGTCCAAGCCCAACATGGTTTCCGGTGCAGCTAATCCTGCCATACCCAACAGGGTAGTGGCGACATCAATCCCACGCACAGGTATATTGGTGCGGCCCGGCGTGATTCCCGGCCCGCTCACCATAAACGGGATATGCATTCCGGTCTGATAGATTCGACGACCATGACCCAAGTAATCGTGTTCCCAAATACTTTCTCCGTGATCCGACAGAAAAATAATAAATGTATTTTCCTTGGGCAGAGCATCCAGTACCTGCTCAATATAATGGTCCGTCCTGCGGATTTCAGAATCGTACCTAACCCGGATCTTCCGGCCCTTCACTTTCGGGTAATCCGATTTACTGGACACCTTGTACTTGCGGTGCATCTTGTATGGCGCATGAGGGTCGGAATAATGAAACCAGGCGAATAACGGTTTGTCCGTGTCACGATTCTCCAGAAGCTCCAACGCAAGTGCCGTTACTTCGTCAGCATCACGTTCCGATTTGATGAACCCCCATCGCTTCTTGTGAAACTTGTCATCATATACGTCGAAGCCTCGATCCAGTCCCGACAGCTTGTCCTTCAACGTCCAGTTGCTCGTTACACACATCGTTTCATACCCTGCCGACTGGAAAGATTGCGCTGCCGTAGGTACATCATCGGGGAGACGCAACCCATTGCGCGTTGTGCCAGTCTGGCGTGGATAYTGSGAWGACATCATGGCRCTGAATGACGGGCTGGTCAGGGGGATTTCGCAAATCATGTTGTCAAAAACAAGCGATTGTTCCGACAGCGCATGCAGCGCAGGGGCCGTGTCATGAGGGTGACCATAAAAGCTCAAGTGATCCGACCGTAACGTGTCCATAGATATGATCACAATATTGGGAGCAGCAATAACGGCGCTGATTAGGATTGGTAAAAACATAGAGTGAGACTCCGGGGTTAGGGACTTTCCGGGTACGTGATTTCCAGTGCGAATGAGGTTTGCAAGGGCGCTGCCTCGCCATTTTTGTCATGAACTACGATGACCTGATGATTGGAATCCAGCGCTTGAGCTTCAAACGTGAATTCCCCCGGCGGCGCATTAAAAGGCACTTCCACTTTCATGGTCCAGATGTTATCCCCGGCCTCAACATCCGGGTCCACACCGTCGTCCATCAGTTTAAATGAGATGGTCGTGTCTTCCTTCACCACACCCTCAACCCGACTGATAATGTCGAACTGATCCTGAAATGTTACGGTAATAATGGCCGCATCACCGGGATTCAGTATGGACGGTTCAATAGAGGCATGTTCGATGGCAGGTTGTTTCGGTAAGGTGGTGCACCCGGTCAATATCGCTAAACATCCAGCCAAAACCAAGTAGCTGTTGATTTTTTTCACGTCATCGCCCCCATATCTACTTCGGCCTCTATCATACCCCAAGATTCCCACGCCACGCGAATTCGTTACATTGGACTTTTACCGTGTTGACCCGTATGGTTTGTATTTTGGCAATCACTCTTAGGAGCGCGAGCAGGCATGGCCATTTTAGTCGAAAAAGAAGGACCCGTAACTATCGTATCCATCAATCGCCCCGATGTGCGCAATTGCGTGAACCGGGAAACCGCCCTGGAACTGGCCGACGCATTTCGCGACTTCGATGCCGACCCCGAAGCGGCTGTGGGGGTCTTTTGCGGCGTGGAGACGGGATTCTGTGCCGGAGCCGACCTGAAAGCCGTGGCAGCGGGAGAGGGAAATCGTACTGACCCCGACGKCGACGGTCCCATGGGGCCATCACGCATGCTTCTGTCCAAACCTGTTATCGGTGCCATCACGGGCCACGCCGTGGCAGGTGGTCTGGAGCTGGCGTTGTGGTGCGACATGCGTGTGGCAGAAGAAGATGCCATACTGGGCGTGTACTGCCGTCGATGGGGTGTCCCCCTGGTGGATGGCGGTACCGTCAGGCTCCCCCGTCTCGTAGGGCTGGGGCATGCCATGGATATGATCCTTACCGGACGACCTGTTCATGCCGACGAAGCGTTGGCAATGGGGTTGGTGAATCGCGTCGTTCCTAAAGGCGAAGCTAAATCGGCGGCAATCGAATTGGCAGGTCAACTGAGCCGCTTTCCCCAGGTGTGTATGAATTCCGACCGACTATCCGCCTATGAGCAATTCGGCATGCCGCTGGATGATGCCATGGCCAATGAATTCCAGCGCGGTCTGGATGCGCTGAAGCATGAATCCCAATCCGGTGCCGCCCGTTTCGCTGAAGGACTGGGACGGGGCGGCAACTTCGAGAATATCTAGGTCTCTTGCGATCATGACAGATGCCATAGCCATACTCGCCCTGCTTCAGGTTCCAGGAGTGGGCTATGTGAATGCCAACCGTCTCCTCACCCTCGCTTCTTCGCGGGAGGTGACGCTGAACGACTGGTTTGGCAAGACCTCGCCCGAACTGACAGGAGAACTGGGCGTGGAATGGGCACGGGAAATCGACTGGCTGGTTCAGGTAGATGAAGGGCTGCTCCGCCGTGCTGGAGTGCTGGCGGCCCGCGTGACCGAGGCAGGAGGCTATTTTGTCGTTAACGGCACTCCCGAATATCCCGTTGCACTTCGTGACGGTTTGAGCGATGCCGCACCTCCCGTCCTGTCCCTGTCGGGGCCTGTCGAGTTATTGGATCAGCCCAGTGTGGCCATCGTGGGAGCGCGGAAAACGGTCACCACCAGTCTTAGGATAGCCCAGGCCTGTGCGGAATTATTTGCGCAGCGCGGGGTCGTGGTGGTGAGTGGCGGCGCATCAGGCGTGGACAGCACCGCACATGATGCCGCYCTGSWWWSSSWARWTKGRMWKWSMAYMRKRRTGCTGCCCCAAGGGCTGCTATCAAGTCAGCTTTCCGAATCCATACAGCAGGGTCTGGACGAAGGCCGCGTAGTGCTCCTCAGCGGATTTCAGCCCGACGCCCTGTGGTCCGCCCAAGGTGCCCTAACCCGGAATGCCCAGATATGCGCCCTGTCTAGCATGGTATGTGCCATTGAACCCAAAAATACCGGCGGTACCATTCATGCCGCAACAACAGCGTTGAACCAGGGAGTCCATACCCTCTGTTTTTCTGCCAATGAAGATAATCCCGCAGTAGCAAAATTATTGCACAACGGAGCAGCCCCTCTATTAAATAAACACAATACATTCGATGCCGATTACTTGTGGAGCCAATGGGAATCCGCATCCCAAGATAGAAAAGAGCCGCACTCATTATTTTAATGAGTAAAACTCCACCGTTTCTACCCTCGGAATACACCTCCGCATGTAGGGGCGGTTCGCGAACCGCCCGCGCTTCGTTACAGTAATACTCACCACCCGTTGTGGCGGGGTCTCCAGACCCAGGCACAAGCCTGACCCGGAACGGGTCTCCAAATCTCACAGTGCAATGCCCCTGCCCAGTCGGGGGCTACCATCAGCCTCCGATTAAAAAAATGGTCGGTAACCCGATTTCGGGGATTTGAGGCAAAAGACAAGGCTGGAATGAATAAACACGATGGTTTATGGTAGTAGATAGTAGATACCGAAGGGAGCGTGACCATGATATTCGTAAAAACGTTCAAAGGCTACGAAGACCGTACCGCTGATCTGGATAAATTGGTGAATGAATGGCTTGCCGAGAAAAAAGTCGATGTCGTTTCGGTGCAGACCGTGCTTAGTCATGAACCAAGCAGTCGAGCCAAATCAGGAGATTTGCTCTATACGGTGGTCTATAAGGCGGATGCACCTATACAGGGTTAAAGTGCTACCGTTTTTAATTCGTGGTAATACCATCCTCATCRTAAAGMCGAGGWCGGTGYTTGTCGAAATCYTCCACSGCATCCGCATARGCTTKCACAATGKCRCTTGCCGATTCGCCACGCTGTATCCGAAGCCGTAGATCCGGTCCGCCTGCCAGTAAGTCCACAGGCGGCGATCCATCCCATGCCAGTTCATCCGGATGGTTCTTCTGAATAGCCGCCAAAAGTGCCACAGCCGTGCGAAATGGTCGAGCATCTTTAGGCGATTCCAGGTGAAGTCGGATTCCCTCACACGCCTCATCCATAAATCGGGGAGACGTGGATTTGCCCGGGATGGAAACCGGGGTATAAGTAATAGCCTCCAGTCGCACCCCCGGAATATCTTTCTCCGGAATATCCTTGATGRCAGCCTCCCCATTCAACCAAGGTGCGCCAACAACCTCGAACGGCGTATCCGTCCCTCGCCCTTCATTCAGGTTCGTCCCTTCAAAGAGACATATACCGACATACCACAACGCTGCTTCCGGTGTAGGGATGTTGGGCGAAGGGGCAATCCAGGGCAGTTGGCAYTCCGAAAACAATCGGCGCGGCTGCCAATTATCCAGCAGCTTTACCGAGAGGGTCAGACGCGATTCCCTCAGATCCGTCCGAGCAAACCACGTTGCCAGTTCTCCCATAGTCATGCCGTGGCGAATGGGGATAGGGGAACAGCACACAAGACTGTCTGTATTCACCGCAATGGGCCCCTCCAGCACTTCCCCGCCCAGCGGATTGGGTCGATCAAGAATAAGAACGGGTACATCCGCTTCGGCACAGGCGCGCATACACCGCCGCATAGTCGCCATGTACGTGTAATACCGTGCGCCAATATCCTGCAAATCCACCACGAACAAATCTATCTTTTTCAATTCGTCTCGCGATGGGGCCTTCTGCGCACCATAAAGACTAATCACAGGTACCGTCGCCGTCTGCGAATGCACCTTCTCACCCGCCTCCGCCTGACCCCGAATCCCATGCTCAGGACTATACAACCGTACGAGCTGCAATTCCGGAGCGTAATCCAGCACCTCGAGAATATGCTTGCCCCGCTGATCCACCGCAGCGTGATTGGTGAGCAACGCGATGCGCTTGTTTTCGATAGCCTTGAAGTTTTCCCGCACCAGTCTGTCCAGACCAGTATGGGCGTTCGTTTCCGTGTAGAACATGTTCCCCACTTCAGTATGTACCACACGGCGCAAAGTCTCGTTGTCCCGGCTTCTTCTGTTTGGGTGACAGGTGTTGCTCAATAGAATGACAAAAAGACCCGTATCCGAGTCCAGCCATATTGATGTACCCGTCCAGCCTGTATGACCAAAAGTCGTTCGGCTAGGCAAAAAGCCTGTTTTCTTACTGGACCACGGATCAATCTGCCACCCCAGACCTTGCCAGGGATAGAAGGGCTTGATTCCCATGGTGACCATTTCGGCAACGGTTTTTCGATTAAGCAGCTTGCCACTGAGCAACGCACGGCAAAAGATGGCCAGGTCGTCTGCTGTGGAAAACAATCCAGCATGGCCGCTTATCCCGCCAACAGCCCAAGTGTTTTCATCGTGTACCTCACCCAGCATTATTTTACCGCGCCACGGGTCGTTCTCCGTAGCGGCACAATTTTTACGCCACTCCTCGGGCGGATTGAAGGAGGTACGCTTCATGCCCAGCGGAGCGAAAATATTTTTCTCAAAGTAGACCTCCAGCGATTCCCGGGAAACCTGCTCCACCACTTTTCCCAGCAGCATATAACCCACATCAGAATAGCGATGCTCCCAATCTACGTCGGACTCGATGCCACCCACCGCGTAGTTCTGAAACATTTCTTCCTGGGATGTCATGCTCTCGAAATATCGCTCCACCGCTACCAGTCCCGACGTATGGGTCATAAGATGGCGGAGCGTCATCTTATGAAATGGGGGGAGAGGAACGAAATCTGTTATAGGCTGATYCAGATTGATGAGGCCCCGATCTCGAAGCTGCATGATCGCTGTTATCGTACCCACCACTTTCGTCAGGGAAGCCAGATCGTAGAGCGTGTCCCGTCGCGCCGATTTTTTCTTCGGAATAAGCTGTCGATATCCCTCGGCGATATGAGCGTGTGTTGTCTGCAGATCGCCGACGTACAATACCGCGCCAGGAGATTTAGATTCAGCCACCGCGTTATGAAGCAGGGTCTTGTATAGATCGGGCATGAAAGCGTCCAGTTCAGCTTTAGGAAACAGTCTACGTTATAACAAAATACGTAGAGAACCTGGAAATAAAAAAATAAAGACCCGCAAAATGCGGGTCTTTGGTTTGGATACGTATCCGTYTGTAACGGGATGTCAGTTCAATGGTTAGTCGGAATATGTCAAGACATATCGCCGATGCCCAAGAACTGAACAGTTCACCCGATTTGGGAAGCCACCCCAAAATCAGGCAAATCGAGCTATTTTCTCTTCTTTWKCKYRKCAKCMKTSYKCYKKKYGSSYTKYKTMKYRRMWRRYTWYYKCYKRKMGSCSKWCWYCWKSSYWGCTTTTTTCTTAGCYGGCTTTTTCTTAGCGRCCTTCTTCTTGGCAGCTTTTTTCTTAGCCGGCTTCTTAGCAGTCTTCTTCTTGACTACCTTTTTCTTAGCAGCCTTCTTCGTGGCAGCTTTTTTCTTGGCTGGTTTTTTCTTAGCAGCCTTCTTTTTTGCAGCGGCCATACTAGTTCTCCTTAGTTGCCACTCCATTCCACACAAATGTTTCCGGCAGGGAAGTATCACGACGACAGGCCGTGTCCCCGGGGAAATGCTGCTGTTTCCAGTCAGCTATTCGTTTCCCAAAACCGGACATCTCATGGCGTACTATAACTACGGCTGTATAGTTCAAACATACAACCGAGCTACGTCAAAGAGAGGAACCTTGCCAAGTAGGTTAATGTAGCGAAACCTTTAACGGCGGGCAAGGCTTTCAAGAGGCGGATAGGGACAATACGCATCCCGTAATAATTCTTTTTCTACACCGCCTCGTTGAAATAGTGTCCATGCTCTGGCATGTACCGATGATGATAGGAAATAATTATTGTCATCGAAAATGTAAGGAAGATATACTGAACACATGAAGTAAAAAAGAAAAATTACTTTTCGTATCCCCCAAAAAGAGCACAAACGCATGTTGCATTCAACTGTCTATCTATATCGTTTAACAGAAAAATAAATAAAAGGCAAGCACTTTTTACATAAAATATATTTTTTAGTGTCGCTAAATTGCCGCGAATTCATTTTGAGAGTAAAAAAAATTTCACTTGCGTATCTAAATTGGGATCGTGATTTACAAATTTAGTGACGTGGTGTTTGTTTTCCGATGGACGTGCTCAGCGTAAACTTTGAACTCGTTGAAGGGATAAAAACATGCGTCTCAATCTCGTACTGACTTCCAGTTCGCATAAAACGACACCACATTTATTGTAAATTACTTGGTGGATGTATTCGTTGGTGCTATATAGACATTCTCAAATAGGAAATTGTACGCAGGACATCTAAATTTGTTAACATATATACAGGAATGACGTTTTTAGCGTCATATCGGCGTTTTAGTCGAGTGTTGGAACGATGGACTGCCCGGACAACTGAGTATCGGGCCACTGTAACAGGAGGCAATATGGCTGCAACTGCAAAAGAATTTTTCGATGGGATGCAGGAAAATCTGGATCCGGAAAAAGTGAAGGGTATCAACGCAACCTACCAGTGGGATATCACTGGTGCGGGGAAATGGTACGCTAAATTATCTGACGAAAATATCGAAGTTGGCGAAGGCGAAGCGGATTCTCCGGATATCACCATTACCGTAGATGAGAAAAACTGGCYGGACATCGTCGATGGTAAACTGAATGGTCAGATGGCATTTCTTACTGGAAAGCTGAAGATTCAAGGCGACATGACATTGGCCATGAAGCTGCAAAATCTTACTGGCTGAGTATTTATTGATTTGAATAGGGCGGAGGGCATAGTTGTCCTCCGCCCTATATCTTTTTATGCCCCCTTATGTTTCAAATGAAATCACATACTGCTCTTTTATGGCTTTTAATCTTGGGTCTCCCTGCATTGCAAGCCGGATGCAAGCGAACGCCCGAGCTCACCGGGCTTCCTCCAGAAGAAGTGCTCCTGGAAACATCAGATGGATTTTCCCTGCCGGGTGATCTGTATGTGCCAGATAGCGATGTTCCTCCCCCTGGTCTCATTCTGCTGCACATGTACAACTCGGATAAAACCGCCTGGAAACAATTTGCCCGATATGCTCAGGAGGAAGGTTTTCTGTGTGTGGCTTATGACATGCGCGGTCATGGTCGCAGTCATAGTGAAAACTGGAAGGCGAAATCTTCAGGGGATCCCTGGCGGGATGAAGATGTATTGGATGCCCTGGATGATATCCGCTATGCCAAGAATCTGTTAGTAGCACGCGGCGCCGATCCTGAAAACCTGTTCGTGGTGGGTGCCAGTATAGGAGCGAATCTAGGATTGGCTTATGCGAATGGCGATCCGGATATTCAAGGAATCGTGATGCTTTCCCCGGGATTGATATATAAAAACCTGGCTATCGGATCCACAATAACTGAAATAGGGGATCGCCCCTTGCTCTTCATATCCGCTGAGGGTGACAGCTATGCCGCATCATCGTCGGCCACGCTGAAAGACAAGGCATCGGGGTACAGCGAATTACGCACCTATAAAGGTTCGGCTCACGGTACCGATTTATTAGATGCCCACAGTACAGCTACCCCTCAAATTCTTCAGTGGTTGGCCCCAATCATTAGCAAATAGTTCCAATTCCGCCCTATAATATTGAGCTTTTATTGATATTCAGACTTATTCTTGACGGATTTGAGAACCCCTCGTATAATTTAAGTATAAATGTCCGAGGCTTGGGGAAGCCTCAATTCACCTCTCTTGAGGGGCATAGGGGGATTATTCGTGTCTGATGTCATACCAGAAGGGTACTACCGGGATCACCAAGGTGACCTACAGCGTGATCGGCGTATAAAAACGGATCGACGGGAAAATCGCCCAAATAATTCGGACGGAGATCGACGGAATATGTTTCGCCGCCATTCCGACGAAGCTATTACGAACCGTGAACATCACCAGATGATCGAGGAAGCATTAGAGGATTTTGCCGCCGAACATCAGGGGTAATATCTAGTCAATTCTTCGAGATTGAGCCAAGATTCGGTCTGCTTTTTCTTTCAGATCTCGGGCTGCCTGTTCGCCTGATTTCAACCCGGTGATCACTTCCGTCTCGGCATTTTCTACAAGCCCACGGATTTCCTGCCACCCAGCCAGATTCGGCTCTGGGTGTGCAAATATGAGGCAATCAAATGCTACTCGGTTGTCCGGCCACTGAGCCCAGAATGCCTGCATGTCCGGGTGCTGTGCCGCCGACAGTCGTACGGGCAGATAACCTGTTCCCAAAGCCCATCGCGCCGAAATTTCCGGAGAAGTAAAATATCGAATAAAGGCCCAGGCAGTTCGCTGCTGTTCCTGAGTTGTATTGAATATCGTCAGGTTGCCGCCGGACAGTACCGTGCCTGGATTATCGAGGTCAGCCTGTGGAATGGGTGCAATTCCCCAGTTGTCATGGTCTTCCATCAGATTTTCCAGATAGCTGTACTGTGCGCTGGTTCGCAGAAGAAATGCGATTTCGTCGTTGGAAAAAGCGGTCTCGTCGTTGAACGTGCGGGGCGGATTCTGAAAAGCCAGTTTTTCTTTAAACAGGGTTTCGATTAAGGTGAACACCCGCACGGATTCAGGAGAATCATATTGAGATATACCATCTTCAATGATAACTCCGCCCATGCTGAAAATCATGCCGCTGATGGTGGAGCAGTCCACATCAATAGAGATGGCATGTTTACCCGTTCGTTCCTTGATTTGCCGACATTGTTGTAGAAAGGCGTCCCAAGTCGCCGGGGGGGCTTCAATACCCGCTGCACGAAGCACGCGCTTGTTGTAATACAAGACAAGCACACTTTTTGTATAAGGGAAAGATACAGAAGGTTTATTCTTTATTTGGGTCATTTTGAGACCCTCCTTTATAATTTTTGTTGTGCTTAAACTCAGCGGGACTATGTGTCTGCTTT
>NVWG01000025.1 GCA_002746185.1 Candidatus Hydrogenedentota bacterium | reverse complement strand
CAATAAAATAGGCAAAAACCGGGAAGCAACGGAAAAACTGCCACGGCAGTTAATAAATTTGACATGACCTTCTCATGGAAGACCCCGCCACAACGAGGAAAATATATGTGAAAATAATCGAGCTACGTTGTAGCATAGCCGCCCTCGGCTGTGAGTCATTCAGATGCAGCGAAGCTGCAAACCGTCATTGTTTTATGACTAAAACGTCTCTATACATTTTTGTGACCTATTGTTTCCCAGGACGGCTGGGTGAGTGGTGCAGGGTCGGGATGCAACAGGGTTGTGCGGTATATAGGGGCGAGTGCGGAGACCCGTGCCGGGTCGGGCGAGTGCCTGGGTCGGGAGACCCSGMSACMMCGSSMMWMSKWKRWTTYMATAYGRTARMCAAMGAATTGAGTGGAAAATAGTTATGGCGTTCCGTGTTACAGACGAACAGGTAAAGGACTTTCACCGAGACGGATATCTATTCGTTCCGAATCTTTTCGATACGGAAGAAGTAGATATATTGCTCACCACAGCCCGCAATGACAAGGCCATGCTAAAAAACGGGCGGGGTATCAGAGATGCCTCCGGTAGAAAAAGTAAACTTGCTCTCTGGAATTATCCCGGYAACGATGTGTTTGGACTTGCTTCACGGTGTCGCCGCGTTGTGGATACGGCCGAGGCCTTGCTCGACGACGAGGTATATCATTACCACTCTAAACTCAGTATGAAAGAGCCCCGCGTGGGTGGTGCTTGGGAGTGGCATCAGGATTACGGATATTGGTACGACTTTGGATGTCTGTTCCCAAACATGCTCAGCTGCATGACTTCCCTCGATCCTTCCACGCGGGAGAATGGCTGTTTGCAGGTCCTCAAGGGTTCCCATAAAGCGGGGCGTATACAGCACGGCAATGAGGGGGAGCAATCTGGAGCGGATATGAAACGGGTGGATGAATTGGTGAAGGTTCTTGACCTGGTGTATTGCGAGATGAACCCTGGCGATGCCTTATTCTTTCACAGTAACACGCTGCATTGTTCTGCGCCGAATGTAAGCGACAACCCGCGCTGGGTACTCATCAGCTGCTACAACGCGCGGACTAATAACCCCACCCATGCGTATAATCATCCTCAATATACGCCGCTGGATAAAGTGAATGATGCCGCAATCAAAGCACATGGAATCCAATCCAATGAGCCTTTGAAATAATTACAGTGCCAAATCCTGCCGCAGCTCCATTGGCCTTCAGCTATTTCCCCAGATCGCGGTAGTACATGTTTCGGGCTTCAACGGTCATGCCTTCGTTGTGGCATTGCAGGGTGATGAACCCTTTTTTGTATTCGTCATCTTCGTAGGTCATGACCAGTTCGTCGTTGACCCAGATACGCAACTGATTCCCAACGGCCAGCACTCGCATGGAAAACCATTCGCCGTCTTTTGACAGCAGCTTCGATGCTTTGCCTGTAGGCGTACCCGGTTTCCATAGCCAACCTGTATACGCATCCTGGGAATGACAAATTTGTGCTTCATATCCTTCCGGATAGCCGTCGGGATTATCTTTGGGAGGATTCGCCCGGAAATATAACCCGCTATTGGCACTTCGTTCTTTGGACACAATGCGAAATTCACCTTTTACTTCCAGATCGGTCAGTTCCGGTGACGCATAGATATGACCTTGCCCGCCTTTGGACACGCCGGTCATCACGCCATTTTCCACCGACCAGGTAGCACTGCCGCGAGGCGTCCAACCATCCAGGGTTTTGCCGTCAAAGAGGGAAATCCAGCCGTCGTCCACGGCATCCACACTATGGATTTGTGTGAAGCTTAGAATACCTACCGAAAAAATGATTGCACTCGCCCATATTATAGCTCGCATTGTTGTAGCTCCTTGCGTTGAATTCATATCAGCAATGATAGTAGTCGCCGTTGCGTGTAATTTCAAGGCGGGTTTTTAATCGTGGTCTTTACACCCCCCTTGATCCCCCCTCGAGGGGGGAATGGTTTTGGTACAAACCGGGTAGATAGGTAACAGAATAGACCGACGACATGGGTAACACATTTTGAAAAAGCCAGATAAAAAAACGGCGGTGAGGTTTTTTCCTCACCGCCGTATTGGTTCTTTTCGTTTACGTTCTTTATTGGATAGACGATTTAGTCGTCGCTGCTCTGGCGTACGATTCCGTGTTGTCCTGAAGCATCYTCATCCACATGGGTATAGGAAATCCAGCCGAAGAGCATTTCTTCGTCGGTGGCTTCACCCCAGGTGATGGTTTTKGTTGGGTCAGGATTGAACTGGTTATTTTCGGAGTTATCCCACCATCCGGTCAGCTTCACTTTGGTACCTGCAGGAACCTGTTTCGGCTCCACAAAGCGGTAGGAGGTCTGCCAGTTGAAGTCGTAGTCCGGCACACTCAGCAGGGTTTCTTCTTTGCCGTCAGGGTAAAACAGCTGATACAGCACCTTGGTACCGCGCAGGTGCATGTGAGGCATCATGCTGTTGATGAGCGAATCTTTCTGGAACGTATGCCACGCAGACGCGGCATAATCAGGTTCGCCAGCAGGAATCACGAAATCCATAGGTCCCAATGGAACCGTGCTTAATACATGTTCGGGCACGTAGCCTTCGGGATAGAACTTTACGCCTACAGACGATTGATCCCACATGCCGGTGCCGGGACCCGCTTCTTTGTGGTAGTGCATATTCCACACGACCCGAGCGCCCTTACTTACTTTGGCGCTATAGCCATCGCGATAAACCAATGCTTTGTTGCCTGGTGCAATACCGCCGAAAGGACGGGCGATAATGTGATGCACCACTTCGCTGCCTGGTTTAAATTCAACGGCTTTTATCCAGCGATCTGCAGGCAGCTCTTCTTCCGTCAAAGTGGCGGCGAAATATTTTGTTTCATCCACCACGTCGTCGGGTACGAAGTAAGGTTCCGGCATGGACAGGATCATATCCGGTTCGCCAATCGTCCAGCCTACATTGGAAGGCCATTCGATGTCTTTTGGTGCATCTTTCGGATTGCCTCGGGGTGCGCCGGCCTTGACCCAGTTCACGATGGTATCGACTTCATCGTCGGTCAACCCGCGTTCATAAAGAAACTCACCACTGTGTTCCGGAGCGGCATCCCAGGGGGGCATACTTTTCGTGGACACGGCTTTGGCGATGGCTTTGGACCAGGGGCGTACTTCCTTGTAGGAAATGAAAGCCATGGGGGCTACCATGCCGCCCATGTTCGCGCCGCCGGGTCGGTGACACTCCTGACAATTTTCCTGCAGGATAGGCAGCACATCCTTGGAAAATGTGGGGGGTGCTGCAGCGGCAACGGCACTCGCACCGAGCGTAACGGCAACCGCGCCAGTGAAGGCGCAAAACGTATCCCATTTCATATCTATCTCCTATTTACCAGTTCTATTTTGTATCATTCTACTTCAATTTCAACCTGATCATCATAAATCAAAACTGAATAAAGTTCAAATAAAACAGTTCGTCACCGGAAATAGGCCTAAAACTGCCTTATTTCCAAACGTTTTCTGGATAATTTGGCTATAAACTGCCTGCACAGGCAAGCACGGCATCGTAATTTGGGTGTTCAGCGATCTCAGGCACGTACTCCACATAGGCCAGTTTGTCGTCACTGCCCACTACAAATACGGCGCGGCAATGTACACGCAAGGCTGGAATGAGCGTGCCGTACGCGGTRCCGAAWYCGCCAGACATGTGATCGCTCAGGGTRGAGTGGCTCYCGGCGTTAATGGATTCMGCTCCGCAAAAACGGGCYTGAGCCGTGGGAAGATCGCAGCTGATWGTGATGAACTCAACGCCATCCAGTTTTGCTGCTTCTTGGTTGAAGCGTATGGTTTGCTCGGCGCACACAGGTGTATCCAACGAGGGAACAACGCTGTAGATACGTGGTTTCCCATTAAATTCGCTCAAGGTGCAATCATTCACCAGGTCTTTCTTCAGCGTGGCATCCGGCGCAGCTTCTCCTACGTGTAATTCAGGGCCTTCCAAATCCAGCGCATTGCCGCGCAAGGTGACCGATCGATTCGACATGATACGTTCCTCTCYGTGTTATTTTCTGTTTYATACTAAATGTATGTACTCGCGTAACATACTTCTATRCCGTATTATTTCKAGKCTCCGAATTTCCKGGTCATCCAYTCTATAATAACCCGATTCAGTTCATCCGGTTTTTCCTGCTGCGTCCAATGCCCACAGTCCATCACGGTATATTTTTCCAGATCAGCGATGTAATCCTCCATACCGTCCGCTGAGGAAGGCCGTAAGATCACATCATGCTCTGCCCCAACATACAGGCATGGTACCTCTATATTCCATTGAGCGTTGCCAAACCCCGCCATGCTTCGGCCTATATTCCGGTACCAATTCAGCGCGCCAGTAAATCCTGTAATTTCAAAGGTCTCTACGAAGTAGTCCATCACATCATCCGGTAAAAAGACCTCGCCGGATACGGTCTCCTGCTGTAGCAGGGTAAGGATATCCAGTTGACGTTCCGGCGAATCCTTGGGCAGCGCCTTGAACTTATCCACATTCCAAATACCCCCTTTGAGTAATGTACGCTCAAAGGTCCGGCGTACATCTTTTTCCAATACCGCTTCGGCAACGCCCGGCTTTTGGAATTGGTTAATATAGAAATTCTTGGACATGGTGATAAGAGGCGGTTCCGCCGGGGTTTTCAGAGGGAGTCCGGGGGGACGTTGTGCGGGGGTATTCACGCCTATGATACCCAGGCAGCGGTCGGGACGGAGCCGCGCCATGGACCACACTACGCCGCCGCCCCAGTCGTGGCCGCAGAATACCGCTTTATCGATTTCCAGCGCATCCAGCATACCTGCCAAGTCGTCACACAGATGCCCTAACGTGTATGCAGTGGGATCGGCAGGACGTTCCGTGAGGCCGTAGCCGCGTTGATCCGGTGCGATGGCTCGGAATCCGGCTCCGCTCAGGGCTTTCATTTGATGCCGCCAGGAAAAGGCCAGTTCCGGAAAACCATGGGAGAACACAATAGGCACTCCTTCGCCCTGGTCGTATACTGCCATTCGGATGCCGTTGGTATCCACAAATTTGGGTGCAGGCATGTAGGGTGCAGGACGAACCGTTTTTTCTTGAGCCTGTAATCCATACGGCAAGAATCCCGAGCCGAGCAGCAGAGCGGTGGATTCCAAAAAAGTACGGCGTGTCATGGAGTGCATTGGTGATCTCCTGTTATGAAGAAACAACTATTCGCGGATATAGAACACCATTATTTTCTTCAGGTGCGAATTAACTGGTAGCAGGTATTGATACGGGAAACAGGATTTCTATATTCATCCCATGCCCTTCTCGGCTTCGAACCAGAATCGCGCCGTTATGCCTTCTCACAATACCATGGAGCGAAGATAATCCCAAACCACGGCCCATGAACTTGGTACTGGAGAAGGGCTCAAACATTTTAGGTAATTGGTCGTTATTAACCCCTGGCCCAGTATCCGCGACACATATAGCCACAAAGGGACCATCCTGTTCTGAAGCCAATATCTGAATTTCTGTACCTTCCGGAACAGGCGTTTGGCGAATCTTTGTGGAGAGGGTTATGTTACCGCTTTGATCTTCCAGGGCTTCCATAGCGTTCGTCATCATATCCAGAATGCACTGCTGAATCTGGGATATATCAGCCATGATATCCGGTACATTTTTAGTGAGTTTGTATTCCAATATTATTTGAGGCTGGGTTTGCGGCTCAAATATCCGCTGCATTCCTTTTATAATTTCATTTACATCGATAGGCTTGAATTCCAACGGTACCTTGCCGGCATACATGAGCATCTGATTACACAATTTGGCTGCCTTATGTGACGCAATAATGATATCTTCCCCACAGGACTGTACTTCGGCATCTTCTGGCAATTGCTTTCGGATTAACTCTGTATTTCCCATGATGATCATCAGCAGATTATTAAAATCGTGGGCTATTCCCCCGGCCAATACCCCCAGGCTTTCCATTTTTCGGGATTGATGGAGACGCTCATTCTGCAGCACCTGTTTTTCCCGGGCACGAACCTGTTCCGTAATATCCATTATGCTTGAACGGGACTCGATTATTTTCCCATTCAGTCCTTTTACCCACGTAACAGATAATACAATACTGATTATGGAACCATCCGCACACACCATCTCTAACTCTTCGCCCTGAATCCCATCACCAAGTAAGCTTTTTTCAAATGCACGTAGTGCCTTCTGTTTTCCGTTTGGTGTATCAGCATATAATTCGATGACAGATCGATCTGTCAATTCCTCTTTGGAATACCCCAGCATAGAGCACGCCGATCGATTCGCACGGTGAATTTTTTTGTCCAGGCCAATAGAGAAATAGGCTACGGGAGCATTTTCATAAAGATCCAGATATCTCTTGGTCGTTAAGTGAAGTTGATCGTTTTTCCGAACAATGATAAATGTCATCCAGGCCAGTACACACGCCAGAATCAATCCTGTGGGGATAATATAATCATAATTGGCAAAGGATGCTCCGGGTAAAATTTCCGGGATAGGTTCTACTTCCAGAAGCCAGGTTCGATCTGCTACATCTACCGTAGCATTGGATTTATGGGGTGATGAAAATGGCGGAAGCAGTTCGTCGGTATAGCCTAGAATGGAATCGAACACCGTAGCGGAATCGGACTCTGAAAGTCTGTAGTGAAATCGTTCCGGGTTAACAATATCATCGTTAAGGCAGTATCGCACCAGCTCATCAACTTTGAATACTCCATTAACAAAACCCAGGAGATCTTCCTTCGAGTCGTACACGGGCCAATACAAAGCAAATCCGCGACCGCCCTGGAAGAGTTCGATGGTGGCAGGGGTACGCGCAACACGTTGAGTTTGAATGGCTTTGTTGATGGTTTGGGGCACGGATGGAGTGGGGTGATCGTATAAGTTTTTACCAAGTGCCGCTTCATTTCCCGTAATAGGGAAGATAACCTCAATGATGCCTTGCGAGTTTACCCAATTGATGGCTTGATACCCTGGGACGAGTTCGGTGTGAGCTTTAACATGCTTAAGAAATTCTTCTAAATCCGGATCTAAAACCAAGTCCAGATCTTTTATGAGATGGTTTAACGTAGTGGTACGATCGTGTATCCAGGAATCAATCCGAAACCCGATCTGCTCGGTGATAATCCGGGTTTCGTTTTCAATCTGACGAAGTTCAAGGCGATACGATGCGAACCATAAGGTTCCAGAAATTACCATCACCAGAACAAAAATGGCAAAAGGAGCAAGGATAGATAGGCGAGCATTCATATACTTCAAATACCTCCCTATCCTCATAACCCAACTCTAAAGAAAATTTCCTACTAAAATCTTAACATATATATACAATACCTGATCCGAATACCTGATCTACAAAACACTAAAGACACTTTTTAATCGTCGTATACGTTGTATAAATCAATTATTATGCTAATTTCAATGCCTAATATCACAAATCAGCAGGAAATTCCTCTTTTAAATAATCTTGAAAAGCCCTAAAACTCAATAGAATGAGTAATTCCATGCTTGGGAATGGATATATTTTTCAACCCACTCGTTTGTAAAGCATCCTGGAGCGATAGTTGGGCATTATGCTCTCCATGCACCAATAATATTTCTCTGGCCGATTTTTTATAATGCTGAGCGAATCGAATTAGTTCGCTGCGCCCAGCATGACAACTGAAGGCATTCATAATATGTACCTCTGCGCGAAGAGGGTACATTTTACCGAATATTTTAATAGATGATTGCTTCTCAACTATGCGACGACCCAACGTATGCTCCGCCTGAAAACCTACAATCAATATGGTGTTTTTCGGATCGGTGGCGTGATTTTTCAGATGATGAAGAATGCGACCGTGCTCGCACATTCCTGACGCAGAAATTATTATGCAGGGGTCAGGCATGGTATTCAGCGCCATGGAGTCTTGGACATCGCGTACATAATGAATTTGCTTCAACTGGAAAGGATCTCCTTCTTCCTCGATCACTTTTCGGATTTCTTTGTCGAATACTTCGGTGTTCGCAAGGAACACCTCGGTCAGGCTCACCGCGAGGGGGCTGTCCACATACACGGGCANKYRYRRKGRTWKCGTCATCCATTTCCAAAATCTTCAACACGTATACGATTTCCTGGGCACGCTCCAAGGCGAAACTGGGGATGATAATTTTTCCTCCCCGATCATAGGTCTTCTGGACAATATCCCGGAGCTGGGTCTCAATATGAATCAGGTCATCGTGCTCGCGATTGCCGTAGGTGCTCTCCATGAGCACCACATCCGCCGCCTCCGGGTAGTCTGGATCGCGCAAGATAGGTAGATTCCGTCTACCGATATCCCCGGAATAGAGGAAGCGAACTGTCCGGCCATTCTCCTGCCAATCCAGCAGAACCATAGCCGAACCCAGGATATGCCCTGCATCATAAAAGGTGAATTGTACACCGGGCACGACTTCGAAGCGGCGGTCGTAAGGGATGGAGATGAATTGTTTCATGGTGTCCAGCACATCGTCTGGACTATACAACGGCTCCACATACTCCTGCTTTTTCTTGGCCAGCCATTGCGCGTCCCGTAGCTGGATGTGGGCGCTGTCCTGAAGCATAATATCGCAGAGATCCCGGGTGGCAGGAGTACTGTAGATAGCTCCGTCATATTTTCGCTTGGTCAGCAGGGGCAGCAGGCCGCTGTGGTCAATGTGTGCATGGCTGAGAATTACGGCATCCAGTTCCTCCGGTTTAAACGAAACGTCGTGGTTCTTTTTATCCGTTTCTTTACGGCGTCCTTGGAATAGCCCGCAGTCGAGAAGAATGCGATACCCGTTTACTTCGAGAAGATGTTTACTGCCCGTTACTTCCTGCGCCGCGCCATAACATGTGATTTTCAACTCATTTTCCTGTCCGTTTTCGGCGGCAAATATTGTGATACCAATACAACGCGCCTTTTACTTGCAATACAATTAGACTTAACACAATGAGGTATATGTTGAAACTCCAGTTTACCATGATACGTGCCATTGCTCTACTGATCATAACGGTATCGGCCCAGGGGCAGCGAAATAAATCTGTGTCTATTACGGATACCGATCTGCTCAAAGGACATGGAGGCAATACCGCGTCGTGTGGGTAACAAAAACGGATCTGCCTATGTTCAGCGGCGTGTTGACTACCGCCGGAGGCCTGGTSTTTTCGGGACAGAGCGACGCCAGCTTTGATGCATGGGACGCGAAGACGGGCGATCATTTGTGGAAATATAAAACCGGAGCCGGGGTTAATTCCGCACCAGCCACCTACATGATTGATGGGAAACAGTATATCGCCGTATCCGCAGGAGGAAGCCGCTACGTACGCCGCTCCCGGGAAGAACCGCCGCAAGCCGATGCCATCATCGTCTTCGCCCTGTCGGAAAAATAAGCCTCGGTATGCGGGTGTTAATTCGATAGGATCTTATTCATTGAATTTTATCAGCTTCCTCTTCCAGTATATCTTCCAGCTCATCAAAGGCTCCCTCAGCAGCAAACAGATCCTCAGCAGTGCTGCGTCGCAAGACTACAAAATCTTTGGCGATTCGTACTCTTACATGCTGAAGATACGCTGCCCGATTAGTAGCTGCCAAGGGACGAGAAGCTATCTCTATTTTTTTCTCAACAGCGATTGCCTTATCTACCTGCACGCTAATCGCTTCCAGGGCACTTTCGTTCGGAACGTAGTCGGCACGCCATAGAATATCCAGTGTATCTCGGAGTGTTCCAAGTAACACCTTGGCACCTTCATCTGATATCCGGGTGCAGGCTTCATCGATGCGCAACGCCAGAGCCCCGAGCCGAGCGTGCTGTTTAGCACCCGGATCACCTGCATAGATCTCGTCAAAATCCAACAATTCGCTCATTTATATTTCTCCATTAAACCACCAGCGATTTTCATCTGGTTTCTATACCACTTCATTTGCTTTTTGCCTTGTTTGTTTCCTCCACATAACAATATAACACAATGTTGACCTTCCCAAGAGAAGAATATCCGCCACGGGTCGCCTTTGAACTGAATTATGAGCTCATATAGCTTGTTTTTGAGGGGTTTGCAATAAGCCCCGATAGCGGGGCTATCACCGATAAACACGTGCTCCCGGATCCGCTTTAGCTCATTGACAAATCCAACATCCTGCTCAGCAAGCCACTCTCTAAACTCTGGAGTTTCCTTCACGTCCATTTGTGCGTCATTTCTCGTATGTACTCACCTGCGCGTATCGCGAGTGAATTGTACAATCCAAATCATGCCGACCCTGCTCTAGTCACTCCTCCTCATCGGCCAGGCCGCCGCCGAGTACGATCTTTTGTGCCGGGGTCTCGTTCAGGGTGAATCGGGGGAGGCGGTCGTTGTTCCCGATGACGATGACGGTGTCGCCAGCCTGGCATGTACAGTCGCAGGTGGGCTTTTTCACGACGGATCCATCATGTCGATATATGGCTACGATGAGGAAGCCGCCTTCTCCCATAATCTCCAGCTCACCCAAGGTTTTCCCCACAAACTCGGAGCCTTCTTTGATGTGAATTTCGCTGAGCCGAACGCCCAGTTGTTCCAGATCGTCATTGATCATATTGGAACTTTCTATCGTTTCCAGCAGATGGGAGGCCGAGGGTCGAACGATCATGTGGGCCAGTCGCAGTCCGCCGATGGCTGCCGGGAGCACGACGTGATCGGCTCCAGCCTGCTCCAGTTTTGCCTCGGTGGAATACACCTCGCCTCGAGCATATATACTCAAACTTTTGTTCAGGTTGCGACCACTCAGGGTAATGAACACATTCATGGCATCATTGGGAAGCACCGTGGCCAGCGATTTGGCACATTCAATCTGTGCACTTTTAAGTGTGTCTTCTTCCGTTGCATCGCCGGACAACGCCAGGTACCCCAGCTCGCGCGCTTCTTTAACACGGTCCATCTCGGAATCAATRACGACAAACGGGAAATGAGACAGGGTCAATTCCTGGGCAATTATCTGACCCATACGCCCGAATCCGCAAATGATGGCGTGGTTTTTCAACTTTTCGATTTCCCGGGTGTTGCGTTGTTCGCCCAATGCACGGGCGATCTCCCCTTCGGTAGCCATCTGTATGAATCCTCCAATGATGTACAGCAATGAACTGCAGCCCAGAACAATGACCACAGTGGTATACATTTTTTCCAATGGGGTCACTACAGGAATAACTTCTTCGTACCCCACGCTGAAAATGGTCACGATAACCATGAACCATGCGTCGATAAAGCTGGCGCTGGAAAGCACCATGTACCCCGTCACAGCCAAACCGACCGTGATGAAAAATATACCCATCCCTACGAGTATTCGTTTGATTGAAAGGCGCATAGCTACTTTATGGTACCCGCCGGGTGTGGATGATTCAACAATGCGGATGTATGAGATTGCCGCACTTCACTTCGCTCCGTTCGCAGTAACATTACTGCTCAAGCCTATGACAAGAAGACATGGTTGGTGCTTAGTCTTTCTTCCGGTTGAACAATTTTTTTCCGGCATCCTTCAAGGTATCGCCAACGTCTTTTGTGGAATTCAGTATTTCCCCGGTTGCCTTGTCCACCAGATCGACACCTATGGACCCCAAATCGCCCAGACCACCCAAGGCTGATCCCAAACCGTTCATCAGCTCGTCGGGCAATATGCCGCCGCCGGATTTGAATACGTTGGCGAGCAGGGCTTTCATGACGATAGACACGATTTCCGGGATCGTCATCCCTTCGTCGGAACGGAGATCCACAATACGGATTTCGTCGATGTTGAATGTTGATCGAGATAATTCTCCGCCGATGGGGAGCAGGGAGGCCGTGACGGCTACATTCTTGATGACGATTTCATTGATCACCACCACGAAGTCTGTTTCCACGGGGGCAGCATCTCCCGTATCGAATCGGCTCAGATTGTCGATGATGGCCTCGTAATTTGCCTTGCCTTCGGATTTATCGATGGACAGCGCGATGTTCTCCAGGGAAAGTATAGGTACTTCGATGCGTTTTTCCCGCAATGACCCGGCATCGATTTTGATGTGACCCCGACCCAATTCCATAAACGTAGGGTTCTTGAAACCTTCCGGGTTGGACACGGTAAGTCCATCCATGGTGAGACTCCCTCCGCCCAATTGCAGGTTGGCGGAATCCAGCGTAGTCTCCACACCCAGGGCGAAGGTGCTGGCTTCTTCGATGGCGGTTTTAACGATGGTATTGCGATAGAAATACGCGCCGCCTACACCTACAAGCAGGAGTATAAAGCCTCCTACGAACACAAGTTTAAATAATTTTTTCATGCCTCACCTCGTAAAGTTGCTGTGACTTCTTCCATACTATCACACCTGAATTTCATCACATATTCTCACTGTCCTTCTCGTTCCAGGCCCAATCGAAATTACTATGGAGGATCAAAATCTACGTGCATAAAAAATAAAAATCCGGAACAGCCTGGGCTGCCCCGGATTTCGAACCACTATTGATTAGGCGGCATTTTCGGATTTCACCTCGTTCAGCTTTACCGAAACGATCTGGGAAACGCCACGCTCTTGCTGGGTGACACCGTACAAGGCGTTCGCCTTCGCCATGGTCTGTTTGTTGTGRGTAATCACAATAAACTGGGTGTTCTGCGTAAATTCTTCCACCATGTCGATGAACCGGCCGATGTTGGCATCATCCAACGGCGCGTCCACTTCGTCCAACACGCAGAACGGACTGGGCTTGGCTTTGAAAATACTGAACAAGAGAGCGATAGCGGTCATAGCCTGTTCGCCACCAGACAGCAGTGAAATGGATTGGGGCTTCTTCCCTGGAGGACGTGCTTCGATTTCGATGCCGCATTCCAGCGGATCGTTCTCGTCAGCCAGGTAGATTCGCGCCTGACCGCCATTGAACAAACGCCGGAAATATTCCCGAAAGTTTTCGCTTACCGCATTGAATGTTTCCAGGAACATTACTTTGATGGTCTCGTCAATGCGCTCGATAACGCCCAGGAGCGCTTCACGAGCCTTACGCAGATCCTCTTCCTGCCCAACCAGAAAATCATTGCGTTCCGTAAGAGCCTGGAACTCTTCGATAGCCATGAGGTTCACATTGCCCAGCCGCTCCAGCTTGGTGCGGGTTTCTTTTACGATGCGATCCCGTTCCTCTTCCGGCAGCTCGTCGGTGCCTACATCTTCCGCTGTAAGCCCGTTCAACTCGATACCGTATTCGGATTGGATGCGTTCCTGGAAAAACAGAAGCTGATCTTCGTCGTGGCGCAACTCAATTTCAAATTTATGAGCCTGTGACTGGTTCTCCCGAACCTTGTCGCGCAGGGTTTTCAGGGTAGAATCCAGCGTTTCAGACTCGTCCAACAGTTTCTGGCGATGCTCTTCCGCTTCGGAAACTTTCAACTTGGCCTCGTCTTTACTCTCCGACATAGCCCCGACCCGTTCGGTGTGTTCCAGAATGTCCTTTTCCAGCGTCACCTTGTTCTCTTCAAATTCCTGTATGTCATGAGAGCGCTTTTCTGCTTCCACTAATGCCTGCTCCCGATCCCGCTGCAGACGCAGGTGAGCCCGTTCGGTTTCTTCCAGCGACTTGGTAGTATTGGCCATGGTCACGCGCATATCGGATAACTCGCTGGCGAGAAGGGATTGCGCCTGACGAGCCCGCGAGGCCGCTTCCTGGGCTTCTGCGATTTCCCGCTGAAGCGTTTCGTCTTCGGTCTCCATGTCCGTTACTTTCACCTGGCTTTCCCGACGCTGATTCTCAAAATCGTCACGGCGGGCATACAAGGCATCCCGATCACGGTTGATCGTTTCCAGCGACTCGGTCAACTGGGTAAGTTCTTTGCTGTCCTGACTGATTTCCATGGTGAGCGTCGTCAGCTCCTGACGCTGTGAATCTTCTCGTTCGGTCAAATCAGCCAACACTGTTTTTACTTCGTTGAGCTGCTTCGTCTTTTCCTGACCGGCCTCGAATACCGTGCGGATTTCTTCGTCCAACCGGATCACTTCCGTTTCCAGATCCCCGATTTCCGCGCTGCGCCCCAGAAGGCCACGGCTGTCGTGTTTCGTGCGGCCCCCCGTGACAGCGCCGGACGACGAAATAACTTCGCCTTCACGGGTCACGAGACGGGGAATGATAGTGTGTGATTTCGCCAGCCGAATCGCGTCGTCGATGGACTCCACTAAAACGGTGTTGTGAAAAATGTATTCCATGACAGACCGATATTGATCGTCGAACTGGGCGTGGTCGATGGCAGGTCCGATGACCCCCGGTTCGCCTTGTACACGGCTGACGGCGTTATTGGATCCAGCGCGAATGGTATCCAGAGGGAGAAAGGTTACCCGTCCGGATTTATTTTCTTTCAGATACGCGATGGCGCCTTTGGCCATATCGGCCTGTTCCACCACGATATTATTGATACTGCCGCCCAGGGTCGCTTCGATGGCGCGCTCGAAATCCTGCTCGGTGGAAACCAGGTCGCCAACGGGACCTACGATGCCTCGCACTTGGGCATGATCGTTTTTCTTGGCCTGCATGATGGCACGCACACCATGTGCGAAGCCCTCGTAGGAATCGCGTAATTCCCGCAATGATGCCAATCGCGCTTCCGAACGACTCACCGTTTCCCGCAGCCCTTGCCAACGCGTATTGATTTCCGCTATCTCGACAGACATGACTTCCTGACGCTCCCGGGCAACAGCACTTTCATCTTCAAGCTGTACCAGCGAACTCTTTTTTTCCGTCTCGGCATGTTCCTTGGATTCCAACTCCTGTACCAGTTCTTCGTTGCGAGCGGTACTGGACTCTTGCCGTGCATACAGCGTCTGCAATTGTTCTTCGATATTTTCGATACTCACGGTCAGGGTTTCGATGGCCGTTTGGGTTAGTGCTTTTCGTCCCAGTGACTCCACGGATTTTGCGCGAATGGTTTCCAATGACTCATCGGTTTGAGTAACACTTTCCACTGAAGCATGTTGATCTTCCTGCTTCGCCGCAATGACCTGTTCCATTTCCAGGTGCTCTTGTTTCAGAGACGCTACTTGACCCTGTAGTTTTCCAATTTCTTCTTCCAATGTGCCAGCCTGGGTTAGCAACGTCGATTGTTCTTCCCCTGCACGTTCCAGATGCTCATCGGAGAAACTGATCTGCTGGCGAACCAGGGCGACTTGCCGGGCGATCTTTTCCAGTTCCACGTCAATCTCATGAACACCTTCACGACGGACATGCAGGTCGCGATCTACTTCCAGCTTACCCAGGTTCAGCTCTTCGTGTTTGGACTCCAGCTCTCCCAAATCCTGACTTCCTTTATCGAATTCAGACTGGACGTTGTCGAAGTTTTCTTTCAGATCACCAATACGTACCTGCAAATCCTGCTGTTTGAGCCACGATGCGCGAATTTCGAATATCTTCAGTTGATCGGTCAGTTCCTTGTGCCGGGTAGCGGCATTCACCTGACGTTTCAGGGACCGCATCTGCCGTTCCAGTTCGTGAATGATGTCGCCCAGGCGCACCTGATTCTGCTCCGCCTGGTCCAGTTTGCGCATGGCCACCCGTTTCCGGGCTTTGTATTTGATGATGCCCGCAGCTTCTTCAAACAGGTAACGTCGATCCTCGGGTTTGGAGCTGAGTACCATGCTGATTTTGCCCTGGCCGATCATGGAGTAGGCGTTAGTGCCTATACCCGTGTCCATGAACATTTCCTGCACATCCCGGAGCCGACACGATGCTTTGTTGATCAGGTATTCACTTTCGCCGGAACGGTAGATCCGCCGAGTGACTTGCACCTCAGTGAAATCTACAGGGAGTGTTCCGTCTTCATTATCAAAGGTGAGCGTCACTTCCGCCATGCTCATAGGTTGCCGCTCTTCACTGCCATTAAAGATCACATCCTGCATGTGCGCSCCRCGCARRGCYKTGGSTTTCTGCTCRCCYARWSMCCAGCGYAKCGCRTCSAGRATRTTACTYTTCCCGCAGCCRTTRGGKCCCACYACMGAGGTSATMCCTKRWTCCAKGYCRAYSACRGTKCGRTCSGCRAASGAYTTRAATCCGATCATCTCGATTTGTTTAAAATGCATAATATAAAAATGATGTTCCTATTGATTGTTAGCCTAYAGTCCGTCACGCGCAATGCGTTGAATCGATACTGCTTTCCCCGTTGCGTCGTCGGTTTCAATCATGACCCCGCGCAGCCCCGGGTTATCCTTGCTCACCTCAAAGGTCACCGGCATGCCGGTAAGAAACTTCTTGATGATTAACTCCTTCTTAACGCCGATAACCGAATCCTGTGGACCCGTCATCCCTACATCCGTAATATAYGCCGTTCCCTGGGGCAGCACCCGCTCATCGGCAGTTGGAATATGCGTGTGCGTACCCACCACAGCCGAGCATGTACCGTCCAGATACCAGCCCATAGCCACTTTTTCCGCTGTGGCTTCAGCGTGGAAATCGACGAGAATCGTGTCCACTTCCTCTTTCATTATGCCTATTTCACGCTCAACGGTTTCAAATGGGCAGTCAATAGGCTCCATAAACACCCGGCCCATTATATTGATGATGCCCAATTTTCTGCCATCTTGCAGATTGACCACCACGGAGCCTTGACCGGGTACTCCCACCGCATAATTCGCTGGCCGAGCCACATTGGCGAATCTATCAATGGTATCCACCATCGATTTTTTCCGCCAGGTGTGATTCCCGAAGGTAAACGCCTCCACCCCGTATCCGCTCAATTCGTCCAGAATATCAAGGGTAGCGCCCAAGCCGCCTGCAGCATTCTCGGCATTAGCGACGATAATGTCAACTGAAAATTCTTCCCGAATTTCCGGGATCCACCGCCGCACACACTGACGGCCCGGTTGACCGAAAATATCGCCGATAAACAGAATGACCATGGGACAGACTGTAGCACAGAAAAAGGGCCGATAGCATCTATAAGACAGCTATCGACCCAAAAAGGAATGGTATAAATCGCTATTTAGCAGTATCGGTAGCGCGAGTTTCACGAACCACCGTAATTTTAATCTGCCCTGGATAGGTAACGTCGCTTTCGATTTTTCGAGCCACATCACGGGCCAACTGCTGGGCTTGCGCGTCGTTAATGTCAGTGGGACATACTACAATACGTACTTCCCGACCCGCCTGAATAGCGAAGGTTTTTTCTACACCGTCAAAGTCATTTGCAATCTCTTCCAACTGCTTCAATCGCTTGATGTACGTATCCACCATTTCCCGACGCGCACCTGGACGTGCAGCTGATAAGGCATCTGCGGCCTGCACAAGCACAGCAATAACAGAATTCTGGGGTATCTCATTGTGGTGAGCGCCCACGGCATTGGCTACCAGCTCGGATTCGCCATGTTTCTTACAGATATCGTAGGCCAGGAGCGCATGGGACCCCTCAACTTCGTGAGTCAGAGCCTTGCCCATATCGTGAATCAGGCCAGCACGGCGGGCGGCCTGTACATCTTCGCCGATTTCAGCCGCCATGATTCCCGTCAAATAGCATACTTCCTGGGAGTGACGTAACACGTTCTGCCCGTAGGACGTACGGTATTTTAAGCGGCCCATGAGTTTTACGATTTCCGGGTGCAGTCCGTGAACATCGCTTTCAAGGCAGGCTTCGTCGCCCCATTCTTTGATGTTCTGGTCCATTTCCTTGGTAACTTTTTCCACCATCTCTTCAATACGCGCCGGGTGGATGCGTCCATCAGAAATAAGGCGCTCCAACGTAATTCGTGCGACTTCCCGGCGAATGGGGTCGAATCCTGAGAGAACAACGGCTTCGGGCGTATCGTCGATAATCAGATTGATGCCTGTAGCGGTCTCCAGAGCACGTATATTGCGTCCCTCGCGACCGATAATACGGCCTTTCATCTCTTCGCTGGGCAATGGCACCACGGATACGGAATGCTCGGCTACGTGGTCGGATGCGCAACGCTGAWYMGCWKYGKRCWGGNCSYWSYKSSCCKWKKYKYYYGMTTNNYCSASCWYWYCGKCTWSSWGSKTCNTCAAWCNGCAGKKCGGNMTYGNGTCGCACTTCATTTTCCAGCTTGTCGATGAGCATATTTTTCGCCGCTTCCACCGTCATGCCCGATACTTTTTCCAGCGTCTGAATCTGTTCCAGAATCACATCTTCGATGCGCTGGCGCTCTGTGCCCAAGTCGGCATCCCGTTGAACCAGATCCCGTTCTTTGGCATCCAGCACGTCCGTCTTGGCATCCAGCGCGGACATGCGCTTGTCAATATTTTCTTCTTTGGTGATGATACGTTTTTCCAGCGTTAATATTTCCGAACGCTGACGTTGCGAATCCTTTTCCATCTTTTCACGCAGATCAATCTCCTGCTCTTTGATGGTTGTTTTGGATTCCTTGATGGTGGAAGCGGCTTCACGTTCCGCATCGGATACTATCTGTGCCGATTCTCTTTTGGCTCGACTCAGCGCATTGTTGCTGCTGATACGTGCGGCAATGGTCGCCACGATAAATCCCAGCACCAAGCCAGCAACTACGGCCAAGCCTAGTTCTATAGGTCCATTTTCCATGATAAATAGTTCTCCTGTATGACCTTGAAGGCCAAGGAGACATAAGGAATTACAAAGATAGGAAAAAGAAATCCGGTAAGGCGCTAAAATATCGCGTCTTGTGCAGGAACAAAGATGATATTTATGGACAAAAAAATACTATTGATGGTTACAACATGCCAACAAACAAGTAGTGTCCTCAATCCGCTTTGTCAAACCCATACCTCTTATTATTTTGGGATATGCACAAACGCTTCCAAATTCATGGAAGCCATTAAATCTATTTGCGATGTATGCGTAGCGCCACTTCCGGAACCGTTCCTTTCTCGAAAGGCTCCTCATGTACATCCGTTTAAACTGTTAAAACTATATATTAAAAAAGTGTTAAGCAATTGTATACTTCAAAAAGCTCAACTACCCTTGCAATTCATTATAGGGAGGCATGGGGTCGAAGTCAATGGAGCACCTTTCCATTTAGGAAGATATGGAAAAAGTTGTATTTTGAGCCCAGATATGAAAGATTTAGGTAACATACTTTTGGGGAGAACGACTTAGGTGGCACAAAAATCCAAGAATAGCAATGAGGCAGAGCGACTCGTAAAAGATCAGGTCATTTCCGAGGAGGATCTGGCTGAGGCGCGTAAGCGTGAGAAGGAAAGTGGTACTCCTTGGTATCGGCAGCTGGTTCAAATGAAAAAACTGAACTTTGATGCTGTAAATGATGTACTGCAATACGAATTCCACACCAAAGGTGCCCGAAAATCCCACTCCAGCCTGGGCGAGACCCTGCTAAAAAACAAGGCACTCACCCAAGGCCAGCTCAAAAGCGCATTATCGATTCAAAAACGAAATGGCAGACTATTGGGTGAGATTTTGGTGGAGGAGGGCCTGGTCAGTACAGAGGCCATTGCCCAGGCACTGAGCACACAGTACGAATTGGACTATATTGAGCTGACAGATGCCATCAGCGAACGAAATGCCCTGGATCATGTACCGGAAAGTATGGCCATTCAGAAGGAGTTTATCCCTTATACGTTAGCCGGGAATCGCCTTACTGTACTCATTTCCGGGCCACAGGCCCCAGCACGAATGAAGGATATCGGTGTGCTCTTGGGGATACGTATTATTCCTTTGATGACTGCCGTAGAAGACATGAAAGCGGAAATTACAGCCCGGTATTCCGGCAAGAAAACCGCTGGAAAAAAGTCGTTGGCTGCACCCAAAAAAACTGCCGCCAAGCCTGAAACAAAACCGAAATCGAAGCCAAAAGCTATTGCGCCTGTATCAGTGCCTCAAAAAAAGGAAGAGACTACCATGGATGACACCCTAGTGGAACCAGGACGTTTTGACGAAATTGCCAARCAGGCYCAGGGGGTSCCRGTCATCAAGCTGGTATCAACCATAATCCAYGGTGCGGTMAAYTCCGGGGCAACGGACATTCATCTGGATCCCCAGGAACCGGAAATGCGAGTACGTTACAGGATAGATGGTGTTCTCCATGATGTGATGAGCATTCCATCGGATATTGAAAATGCGATTATATCTCGAATTAAAATATTGGCCGATGTGGATATCACCGAGACCCGCCACCCCCAGGATGGACATATCAGCATGGATATTGGGGATGCGGAATTTGATGTGCGGGTGGCCACACTGCCTACGTTTTTGGGTGAGCGCATTGTCATGCGGTTGCTGGATCAGTCCTCGGTATTATCAGGCATAAGCGATTTGGGGCTGGAGGCGGATGATCAGAAAACTCTGCGCAAGGCTATTGACCAGCCTTACGGCATGGTGCTGGTGACCKRKCYGACGGGCAGCGGAAAGACAACAACATTATATTCCTGCCTGAATGAAAAAGATGTGATGACCGACAGTATAGTTACACTGGAAGATCCGGTGGAATACCAGCTTTCAGGAATCAATCAGGTGCAGATTGATACTGATATCGATTTATCCTTTGCCAGCGTCCTTCGTGCTTCGCTGCGGCAGGATATTGATGTGCTGCTGGTAGGGGAAATTCGCGATCCGGAAACGGCGCGCATTGCCATTCGCGCCGCCATGACCGGGCATCTGGTATTCAGCACCCTGCATACCAACGATGCGCCGGAAGCTATTGCGACGCTGCGGAATATGGATATTCCGTCCTACCTGATTTCAAGCGCGTTGACCGCCATTGTTGCTCAACGCTTAATCCGTCAAATTTGCCCTGAATGTAAAACAAGCTATAAACCAACCAAAACGCTGTTGAAATCCATTAAGCTGCCGGAATCCACGGCACGGCTATACAAGGGCAAGGGCTGCGATCAGTGCTACCATACAGGCGTTCAGGGACGGACAGGAGTCTTCGAGATTCTGGAAATCAACAATTCGGTTCGCTCTATGATCAGCGAAAATAAAGCGGTCTTGCAAATAGCCAAGGCTGCCAAGCTAAAAACCATGGCTGACCGATGCCGGATGAAAGTCAAAAAAGGCGAAGTAAACGCGGAAGAATTCCTTAAAATAATCCGTACTTGATTCRCTATGGATACCCTTGTATTTGAAGATCCGGTTTGCTAGCATCTCAGCAGAATGGATTAGCGGCAAATGGTACGTTCAGCAATCCCTTTCCATACTACGGCTGGATGCGTTGATGCGATCATAAATTTGTCCACAATTTTATGTGGACATGTTGATAATTTTGATGTATAGATGTGTATACAGGCTGTGAATTATCCACATTGCTTTAGCGGCGTAATATTGGCTTCTCTATGTTTTGTGGATAGTGTGGATAAACCGATCCAGTACCTAACATGTTTTAATCTCACTAAATCGTTTAGGTATAACATGTTAGTGAGATACTAAGATTTCCACAGTGCCTACAACTACTACGTCTAATTTTATAGATAAAAAACCTTAGTATAGACGGGGATGAATAAATGAAAATAAGTATTGCTCGCCAAGACCTCCAGGATGCTGTCAATAAAGTTAAATCGGTGGTTTCTTCTAAATCAGCTTTACCYATACTTTCTCATATACTCATGGAAGCTTCGGATAATACCCTTAAATTATCGGCTACCGATCTTAAGGTGAGTATTGAATCTACTGTTGATTGTGATGTGGCGGAGAGCGGGTCTATGACGATCTCGTCACAGCGCCTATCGTCTATTATCCCTGAATTACCGGATGAGAATGTTGTGTTGGAATTACAGGACGGCAGTATCGTGAATTTAACCTGCGGGAAAATTCACACCAAGCTGTACAGCATGTCTCCAGATGAATTCCCGCCAGTACGTAATTTTGATGATATTGAGCCGTTGGTGTTACCCAAGAAAATACTGGCTGATATATTCAATAAAACATCCTTTGCGATATGTACCGATCAGGCCCGGTATAACCTTACTGGGTTGCTCCTGGAAATCAAGAACGGCACCCTTACAGCTGTTGCTACTGATGGCCGTAGAATGAGCCTGTACAGTCAGAAAGAAGGGATTGTAGGGGGAGTAGACATCAAGGTAATCATCCCGGGTAAAATGATTCATGAACTGGAGCGTTTATTGGATGATGAAGGTGATGTAGATGTTCTAATCACCGAAAACCAGGCTGGTTTTCAGTTTGATTCTATTCGTCTGGTGACGGCACTTATTGAGGGAACATTCCCTAATTATGAGATGGTGGTACCGCAGAAGCACGACAAAGAAGCAATAATCAATACCAAGCAGTTTATGGAAGCTATGCGGCGTACGCGCACAATGACTAATGACAAGTTTAATTCCGTTCGTATCGAATTAACCTCCGGTCAAATGAAGCTGCTTGTTACTACGCCGGAAGTGGGCGAATATACAGAAGAATTATCGGTGGAATATGACGGTGATGATCTGGAAATAGCGTTCAATCCTGATTTCGTATACGATGTGCTGCGCCATATAGATACAGAGGCTACGGGGCTTGTCCTTAARGATGCTATGAGTCCAGGGATAATAAAACCCTCCGGTGGAGATCATGACGATAACTACACGAATGTAGTAATGCCTATACGTATTTAAGGCTGTGGATAACTTGTTATAAAAAACGTATAATTTAAATATAAGAAACCACAAGGCTGAACAATTCAGATTTTTGTGGTTTTTTTTATTTTAATATATATTGTAAGTTGTTTATTTATATACGTTTATATATCACCCCGTTAGTATTATTTGATTTAATTGAATTTTATATTATGGATTATGAACAGTCAATTATTTTAATTTCTCTGTGGATAAATGTTGAGTTATAAATATTATAGTAGGTACTTCGGGGAACGAATATGTCGGTATTTTTAGTGACCGGGGGAGCCGGGTTTATAGGCAGCAACCTCATTCGCGCACTATTGGAACGAGGGGATACTGTACGTGTATTGGATAATTTTTACACGGGGTTTAGTAAAAATATTGATCCGGTTAGTAAAGAGGTCGAATTTTTTGAAGGGAGTATTTGTGATGAAGAACTCTTAAAGCGTGCTATGGACGGGGTAGATTATTGTCTTCATCAAGCTGCCATCGGATCGGTCCCTCGATCCATCGATAATCCTCTTCCCACAAATAAGGTTAACTCAGAAGGGTCTATGAAAGTGTTTCTAGCTGCCCGGGATGCAGGGGTAAAGCGGGTTGTTTTTGCGTCATCCTCCTCGGTATTTGGAAATAACGACACCTATCCTACGATGGACGAAATGCCGTTGAATCCCGTATCTCCTTATGCGGTGAGTAAAGCAGCTATGGAGTCGTATGCCCGAGTATTTTCATCTTTATATGATATAGATCTGGTGGGGCTGCGTTATTTCAATGTATTTGGACCATTCCAGAATCCTGATTCGGAATATTCAGCGGTAATTCCTTTATTTATAAAGCGCTTACTGAAGGGAGAGCAGCCTGTTATTAACGGGGATGGTTTGCAATCCCGTGATTTCAGTTTTGTGGATAATGTAGTTTCTGCTAATCTACTGGCCTGTGAACCAGAAGAGCCCATTGCCGGAATGGTTAATGTGGCGTGTGGAAAGACTACATCGGTACTTGAACTGGCAACGATTATTTGCGAAATCATGGGTATTAAACCAGATTTTTCTTTTAGAGAAAGCCGGCAAGGGGATATTCAGAAATCATTGGCAAGTATAGCCAAGGCGAAAGATATATTTGGATATGAACCGCTGATTCATGTGCGTGAAGGGTTGGAGCGGACGGTAGATTGGTATCGCCAGCAGACTGGCGAATAATATTTTTTCCGGGTAGTATTTATGCAGGGGTTAAGGGGGATTTATGCAGCATATCGAGACAGATTTTGTATGCCCGTTTATTGAATCTACGTTGAATACATTTTCTACCATGCTGAACGAAAATGTGGTTAGCAAAGAAGTATATATAAAAAAGAATCACATCATGTTTGGGGATATTTCGGGAACCATAGGTCTTTCAGGAAAACTATCCGGATCGGCCTCGCTGAGTTTCCCTGCTCCGGTAGCCGTTTATTGTGTTAAAAAATTACTGGGCGTCGACCCTATCGATAAAGTAACGGATGACGACATTCAGGATTGTGTAGGCGAATTTCTCAATATGGTTGCGGGAGGGGCGAAAACAGTGTTGCACCCTACGGAATATGAGATGGATTTTACGTTACCCACCATTATATCGGGGCGAGGGCATGAACTGTATCACCGACCGGATACCACTAATATATCGATTATATTTGAGTTGGAATCGGTAGGTGAATTTGCTATGGATGTTTGTACGAACTCAAAGTAATTCAGCAATCTGTACCGCGTTATATGCAGCCCCTTTGAGTAGATTATCGGATACGATCCACATATCCAGCGCGCTGGGATGGGACAGATCTTCTCGTATACGACCCACATACGTATCCCCGCTTCCCACACTGTTTGAAGCCATGGGGTAGAGTTGTGCCGCTGGGTTATCCTGCACCACAACACCAGGAGCGGAAGCCAACAGCTCTCTTGCTTGCTGGGCTGTAAGTTTCGATTCTGTCTCCACATTCACCGATTCACTGTGACCTGTATGTACAGGAACGCGGACGGTGGTTGCGGTGACCCGAATAGAATCGTCTCCCATGATTTTCTTGGTTTCGTTCACCATCTTCAGTTCTTCGGTGGTATATCCGCTATCGGTAAACGCTTCACTCTGAGGGATCTGAGGAAGACAATTGAATGCGATTTGATGAGGGAACACGTTTGAAACAACAGGTTTCCCTTCCAGGATAGCGCGAGACTGGTCCTCCAGTTCCCGGAGCGCGTCTATTYCGGCTCCGGATACGGCCTGGTAGGTTGACACGACAACGCGTCGTATACGGGCTGCATCGTGGAGTGGCTTGAGCACCACCACCATCTGGATGGTGGAGCAGTTGGGGTTAGCGATAATCCCTTCATGCCATTTGATGTCCGCCGCATTYACCTCGGGYACCACCAGCGGAACCTTGGGGTCCATTCGCCATGCGCTGGAGTTATCCACGACCACACACCCGGCTTTCGCGGCATGAGGCGCGAAAATGGTACTGGTGCCGCCCCCTGCACTGAACAGGGCAACATCCATGCCTTTGAAGGAATCTTCGGATAAAACGTCAACAGGGATTTCCTCGCCTTTAAAAGTAAGGAGTTTACCGCGAGATCGTTCGGATGCCAGGAGCTTGATGGTATTTACAGGAAAATCGCGTGACTCAAGCGTTTTCAGCAGTTGAGCTCCCACCACACCTGTTGCGCCGACTACAGCGACATTCTTACCGGACATAGCTTTCTTGCTCCTTACGATAGAGTTAAATTTGGGTATACATTAAAAAAAAGCCACAAGGACCAGCGATGTTTTTCTGGGCCTTGTGGCGGAATCACGCTTAATGCGAAGGGGTCCAGATAATACGGCCTCTTCGGGACAGCTTAGGAAGTGGCGGAATCCAGTGCAGCAGCCAAATCAGATTTGGATGTAACGCCTATAAATCGGTTCGCTTCTTCTCCGTCCTTGAGAATTAGCAGGGTGGGGATACTGGAGACATTAAATTTGGCAGCCAGATCGCCTTCGTTATCGATGTTGATCTTTCCTACCTTGGCTTTGCCGTCAAAATCCGCAGCCAGTTCATCGATGAGCGGGGCTATCATCTTGCATGGACCGCACCACTCGGCCCAGAAATCCACCAGGGTAACCCCTTCTTTTACCGTATCATCAAAGTTAGCGCTGGTCAGTTCAGGTACATTGCTCATGGAAATCTCCTGTATGTATGCTGCTAAAGAGCATGGGTATGCTTACTTTTCAAGAGCCGATAGTATACTACTCCGGTCTGCAAGTGAGCAACGTCTCCGCCCTGCCCAAATATTCCCAAGTTGACCCCTATCGCCGTAAAGCATTACAATACYTATCCTTGCGGAGAGGTGTCTGAGTGGCTTAAAGAGCACGCTTGGAAAGCGTGTGTGCGTTAATAGCGTACCGCGGGTTCGAATCCCGCCCTCTCCGCCATTTTTCCTTCTCACGTTGAGTTCCGCTTTGCAATGTCGCCAATCCTCCACCCATCTGGCCTGCCAGAGTATTCGTAATCGAAGTTTTCTCCGAATCTACAGCGAGAGCACTCAATCTATTAAGATATTGCCAACAGATATACCCTTTTGGGAAGAATCCGCGCTGCTAGTCCGCATGTTATGATGATTCGGTATAGTGGAATCGGGTATTTCTTCGATATGCTAAAAAGGCCGGAAATTGTATTGAGGATAACCGTGGGTGTATCGTTGAATGCGTTGAAAATTAGTTAAGTATAACGTGTGTTGAATTTGTTCCGCTTTAATGGTTAATTTGTCATTGGCGCTTTATCAAGGGATGTATATCATGAGAATGGTAATTTTTTTATTGGCTGGAGTGCTTGCTGCTGTTGCGCAAGCCGAGGCGGAACCGGTCACCTATACGCGTGATGTGGCTCCTATCTTCTTCAAGAACTGCGTTACGTGTCATCGCCCTGGCGAAGTGGCACCTATGTCGCTGATCACGTATCAGGAAGCGCGGCCCTGGGCAAAATCCATTGCCAAAGCGGTGCGAGACAAAGACATGCCGCCCTGGAGCGGTGAGTCGGAAAATCACACCTGGCAGAATGATATATCGCTTACCGAAGCAGAGATAGACACCATCCTGACCTGGGTGGATCAAGGCGCGAAACAGGGCAACCCGAAAGACCTCCCCGCCGCACCGGAATTCAAGGATGGGTGGAAATTGGGTACACCGGATCACATTATCACCTTGGACGAAGTGGCAATACCGGCTGACGGAGAAGACCTTTTTCTGAAGCAGCATATAGAAGTGAAATTCGATGAGCCCAAGTGGATTAAGGCTATCGAGTTTTTGGCAGGGGATCGCCGTGTTACCCATCATTTTCAAGCCACCTATAAAACCATTGATGGCAAACCGCAAGCCAGTGGTGCAGGTTCCATAGGCGGGATTCTCGCTATATGGACAGCAGGCATGCCGCCGTTTGAATTTCCTGAAGGTGTAGGGCGACCCCTTGGATCCAAGGCGCGTATTCTGGTGGACTCGCATTATCATCCCATGGGCGAGGCTACCACGGATCAGACGAAAATCGGATTGTATTTCGGCGAAGGGGAGCTTCAAAAAGAAGTGGCAACGCTTGCCGTGACCAATACGGGCATACGCATTCCTCCCGGTGCAGCCAATCATGTAGAAACAAGTTTTAATGTGCTGGACACCGACATGCAGATCGTCGCGTTCAGCCCGCACATGCACGTTCGGGGCAAGTCCATGAGATATGATTTGGTGCTCCCGGATGGTACCCGGGAAACGCTGCTGGATGTACCCAAGTTCAATTACGGCTGGCAAYGGCAGTATTACCCCGACAAGCCTATTGATGCCCCAGCAGGAAGCCGTATCGAAGTGACGGCGGCGTGGGACAACTCGGCGGATAATCCGGCAAACCCGGATCCTGGCAAAGAAGTCAGATATCGAGGGGATACGTTCAACGAGATGTTCGTGGGTTTTGTGGAGACCATTCCGGCGAATACGGTGTACCACGAAACGCTGCCCGATGGGGATAAAATAAAGATGCTGCTGGCGGCACACCCTGCTGAGGACACCTATTTTGTCCCAGGCTTTCTACCTTTCGGCTTTTATGCGCCGAAGGAAGGTACCGGGATGATGTACCTGTCGCAGGGTCTGAATATGTTCACCATTACCGTGGATGAGGTTGAATGGGACGGCGATCATCTTCGGCTGGTGGCTCAGCTTCCCACGCCGGAAGCCAGTGCCACCTTATCCATATTTGAAGGGGTTCGAGGTGCGGACGGTCGATTGAAGGGAACATTTAAATACGGCATAGATGCCCCGCGCACGTTAAGTATCCCGGCGATTGCTCAGCCCATGACAGCTTTTTCCAATGGGGATTAAGCAGTCGAAACTGTTGAAGCCAGCTTGTATTGTCATTGCGAACGAAACGTAGTGAAGTGCGGCAATATCTTCTGTAAAAATGCTTGGCATATCACAAGCTGGGTATCACGATTTTATATATTTGAATGCTTAATCGTCATCGTCTGCGAAGTTCGTATCATATATAATATGTAACTTAGTCAATCCCCAAAGCAGGCCGTCATGAGCGGTGCCGCTGAATCAATTTGGTTCTGTATTTCGGCCTGTCCGCTGAAATGGATAATTCGCTATCGGTAATTCGGTATACTAAACCCCTTAATCTCAACGCAAAGGGATCGAAATGCACCGACGTAGAAGTAAAGGKTTTACWCTCATCGAATTRCTGGTKGTYATTGCSATCATYGSYATTTTGGYMKCYMTMCTTYTRCCWGCMSTKSMRCRAGCCCGCGAGGCGGCCCGGCGATCCTCCTGCCAAAACAATCTGAAGCAGATGGGGTTGTCCCTCATTATGTACAGCGGAGAGAGTCGCGGCGGTAAATTTCCCCAACGGCAAATCTTTACCATTTTCGGAACCCTGGCTCCGGAAATGATGTTTAGCGGTCCTGCCATGTATCCGGAATACATCTCCGATATTGATGTTATCTGGTGCCCCTCGTGGGCTGCCACACCTTCGCCGGAAGCCCGATACGACGAAGGCAAAGGAAACGGGAATGGCATCATTGAGCCGGAGGAAATCGGTCAGGAGCCTTATCATTACACCGGATATCTGCTGCTGGAGGATGTCAATATTCTTGGGCCGCTGTTGGGGACTCAGGGTACGGAAATAAACGGACGTCACTCGGAGCAGTCGCTGAATGACAACACGCCGTGGGGTGAATTTGCCCAAGCGAATGTACTCTCCAACGGTGCCGCCAGTGACAGCGATTTTCAGGTGTCTTCCACTTACGAAGGTACCCAGGCTTTGGGCGGTAGTATCCTCGCTCGCTTACGACAGGGTATCGAACGTTTTTTAATTACCGATATTAACAATGCCGGCGGGGCGGTTTCGGCATCTACTGTGGTGCCTCTCATGTGGGACCATGTGTCTACCAAAGTAATTGATTTTTCTCATGCGCCAGGCGGCGGTAATGTGCTGTATCTGGACGGTCATGTGGAATTTCTACGCTACCCCTCTGATTTATTTCCATTTACCATGGACAGCRCACGTACAATGGGACGGTATGGAAAACCTTTTGACGGGGTATAACCCGCTTTTATGTAATCTGGGATGATTCGCGATTCATTGGAGGAGTAATTATGAAACGTATCGTATGGACTGCCGGGGTATTCCTGGTGTTGGGTATTTCGCTCGGTGCGGCTCTGGCCCAAGTCCAGGGACTTCCGTTCAGTCCGGCCCGGCAAGCAGGCTCGACCCTTTATTTAAGTGGGCAGATTGCCGCTCTTCCCGACGGCACGATGATGGACGGCGATATTGCCGCACAGACCCGACAGACCATGGACAATCTGGGCAGTGTGCTGARGGATAACGGCTATACTTTTGATGACGTAGTGAATGTGACGGTGTACCTGAAAGACATGAAGGATTATCAGGAAATGAATGCAGCGTATCGGGAATATTTCCCTAACGAATTTCCGGCACGGGCCTGTGTGGGCGGCGTACAGATCGCGTTTGATCTGGATGTGGAAATCAGCGCCATCGCGGTTAAGCAGTAGGTTCTATACCCGCTCGGGCAGTTGATCCGGGCCGTCATCAGGCAGATCAAGCTGCGGATCCAGCCGTTCGTTTCGGGCGATCATCTCGTCCCAGGTAACGGTGCGCCCTTCGTACGCGGCCATACGGCCCAGCACACATGCCATCGTGCTGTCGGCACTGGTTTGCGTATTGTTCAGGTATTCTCCGCTCATGATGCTGGCGTGGAAATCTTTCACGTTGCTGATGGCTCCTTCAACATAAATATTCCCTGTCTTTTCCGGCGAGACCCGGTTGGATTTCGCCGTCAGAGACACCGTGCCGAAATAATGCGCATCGGCTGTTCCGGTGGAGCCGAACAGTCGCGTGCAGATGTCTCCATACCCCGTTACAAATTGCCCGGATGAAAAATCGATGAGGACATCGTTGGGATAGGTGTAGGTCACAATAAAGTGATCCCAGCAATCACCCACATCCGTTCGTACCCGCCGCCCCCCTGCACCCTGGGCGGATATGGGATGATTTTGGAGCATCCAGTTCGCGACATCCACGGTGTGAATATTTTGTTCAACAATAATATCGCCGGACAGGGCAATATCGAAAAACCAGTTGCGAAGTTTGGCTACATCGCTTCCCGGCTTGGTGCGGATCGACAGCCTGGGGGCATAGTAGAATGCCTGCCCGCATACCGGATCGCCAATCGCCCCTYCGTGTACGGCTTGTATCACTTTTTGGTACGCCGGGTTTTTTCGGGTCTGAAAATCTACCAGCGTTGTGAGATTCTTCTCGTGTTTCCGGGCAGCTTCGACGATGGCAACGCATCCCGGCACGTCGACCGCGATGGGCTTGGACAGGTACACATGCTTACCTGCTTCCAGCGCCGCCACGGCATGTTCCGGATGAAAATACGCCGGGCTGATTATGGCAACCGCGTCCACGTCGCTGGCCAGCAATTCTTTATACCCGTCCAGCCCAATGTATTGGCGGTCTTCCGGCACATCGAGTTTCGCTCCGGCAATTTCTACCTGGTTACGAAAATAATCATGCACCGCCACGCATTTCGTGTTGGTGTGCTGYTGGAAAAAATTGGCRATCCAGGGRCCKCGGCTKCCGCATCCTACWARCCCYAGTTTCAACTGGGAATTGGCTTCGCTCCCGAAGGCTGTCTTTGGGCTGGTAATCATGAATGTGGCGGCTGCACCTGTGGCGGTGCCCAGAAATTTGCGGCGACTCACTTCCGGAAGATTATCCATGAATCGTATCTCCTGTAGGATGCTGTATTGGATTTCCACTCATGGTAGACCACGTCGTGTCCGATTGCAATGGTCTTTCGTCTGAGATTTAGGGCGTTCCGGTGCGAACGGTTCCCGGCGTTTTAGGGCGGCCCTCGTCATCGGCGCTTGCCAGGGCCGCAAAGCATAGTGCCAGAGACCGTAGATTACCTGCGGCGTGGTGGATGGGCTGTCGATCTGCATCGACGGCGTGGAGCAGCTCTGTCATGGCCCCCTGAAATCCGCTGGTAAACCAGGTACCCTCTAGGTTCGGGGTCGCCTGCCCTTCATTAGTATATAGCGTGACCCGTTGATCACTCAGGCTCGGGCCTATACTTCGCGCTGTTCCGTGATCTCCGCAGATCACCGTCTCGTCCTGCTGTCCATGGGTCACATGACCGTTAAAACTCAGTGTCGCCTGACCGTCCGGGTAGGTTACCGTTACATGGGCCAGCATAGGGGCTCGGGTTCGGTGATTCAGACCGTGCGTGACCTGGGCTGAAACGCTCAGGGCTTCCCTGTTGCCGAAGAAGACGGTACACATATCGAACCAGTGGATGCCGAAATCCATAAGAATCAGGTGGCGCAGATCGTCATAAGGGGTTCCGGCTACCCAGGCGTGATCCCATTGCAGCGAAAAATGAACGGAAGCGATTTTCCCCAGGAGTCCGTTATCAACGGCGTGGCGGAGATAGCTGAAGTGAGGTGCCCATCGTCCGTTTTGATTCACCGCGAGGATGCAGCTTTGTTCCTGCGCCAGTTGCGCGAGTCGTTCACCTACGTCCAAATCAAATACAAAAGGTTTCTGGCTCAGTACGTGTTTGTGTGCAAGAAGTGCTGCCTCGATGATGGTTGTTCGCTCTGCCGGATGCGTAGCAATGTCCACAATTTCAATGTCATCTTGAGCGAGAATCTCTCGATAATCAGTAAAAACAGACGCCTCCGGGTAGAATTCATCCCGGCGATCTTGGGCTTTTTGTATATCGCTATCGCACAGGGCAGCCACTGTAAGTCCCAAATCACGGTAGGCTTGCAGGTGGTACTCGCTGATTCCCCCGCACCCGATGAGGCCGATGGCGGGTCGATAGCTTGGCGGCAAGGAGGGCATATACGGAAACTCCGGTGCAGGGATCGTTTTTGAATTCGATACGTCGCTGAGACCATATCCCGATTTTGAATTCCCCATACCGTCAGCTTCCTATAAGCGGCAGCGTCCGCTTTTCTTGTGCGCTCTGAAATGCCGTGTCCACGATCTGCTGTCCGATTCGACATACAGCCGGGGAGAGCGGTCCTTCGATAGGCAGGTCATTTTCCAGACAATGGATCATGTACTGGACGGGGTTCTGGAACGGAGGCTCCACCGGGTCTRCGGTTAAATCTTTACCYTCTGGGCATTCTCGTGTCTGAACCCGGATCGTCTCCGCGTAGTCATAATTGCTGATGGTGCCCTCGGTGCCGACGATGACAAATCCGCACTTGGGTTGCGGCTGGTGCGTCCACGGATCGGTAAAGGTGCCCCACCGCGTTTCGAATTTCGACAGCCCGTGGGCATACCGGGCTACGGTGATGCTGTGTTCGTCCACTTCTAATCCTTCGGGGATTTCCGTGACGGATGTTACTTCCAGTGGCGCACGTCCGCCTTGATACCACGTACCCAGCGTGGTGCCATAGCCCAGATAATCCAGCAGCGATCCGCCTCCCATCTCCTTCTTATAAAACCAGGTGTTGGGCTTTTCCGCTTCCATCCACTCCGGTGTGGATTCTTCTTTGTCTGCCACATGCCACAGGGGGCCTCGATTTCCGTCGTAAAAATGTACCTCTAGCAGATCCCCGATTCGCCCCTCGTCTATGAGACGCTTGGCCATACGATGGGGCGGGTACCACGCCAGCGGCCAGTTGATCACCAACCGCTGATCTTGTCCAACTGCGGCTATCATGCGATCCGCCTCTGCCAGCGTCGCCGCGAAGGGTTTTTCCATGATGATGTGAACTCCGTAGGGGGCGATTTTTTCTACCCACTCCCCGTGGCGAGCCGTGGCGGGACACAGGAGTACAATATCCGGCTTCGCCGTATCCATGCACGCCTTATAATCGGTAAACACGCGATCCTCTGGAATACCAAAATGTTCAATGGAGGTTTGCATGCGGTCCCTGGATGGATCGCACACCCCGACGATCTCCACGTCGGGRTGGTCRTAYGCCATRCGCAGGTTGTCCCCCATGTGCATGTGATCAAAATCGATTCCAGCTATTTTCCACTTCTTAGGCACGTTTTCAGCTCCTTGTTATGATGTGTCCTGTGGCGAGTTCCCCGCCACAACGAAGTTCCATCTTCCTCAATATACCGATGCGGTGTCAATCCCGTAGCCGCCAGGGTTGTATTTGCGACGCGTATGCAGTAGCGTATTGACAACGATATTTTTCTCATTCAAAGGGCTGTTGACATGAAGTTATGTCTGAAAATTTTCACCATTACGCTGCTCTCTCTGTTCGCTGTGCCTGCGGCAGGGGATGATACCGTGAGTGCTGCTCCCCACGCGCAAACCCTGGGGTGGGATCTGGGTGTTCAGGCATTCTCGTTTTATACCGAGACATTTGCGGAGGCCGTGGATCGCGTCGCGTCGCTTAATCTGAAATATATCGAGGTTATGCCTTTCGGGCGGTTGAGTCCGGAGCACAAGAACATCGCCACAAATCACAACATGCCTGCCGAGTATCGCAAGCTCATGCGTGAAAAACTCCAATCCGTCGGGGTTGTTCTGAGCAGTTACGGCGTGGTGCCTCTGCCCAATGATGAGGAAGAATGTCGAAAGGTGTTCGAATTCGCCAAGGAAATGGGGTGCAAAACTATCGTATCCGAACCGCCACCGGAGGCTCTTGATCTTATTGAACGTCTCTGTGATGAGTACGAAATCAATGTGGCTATACATAATCATCCCACTCCTTCCGCCTACTGGAATCCGCAGACCGTGAAGGATGCTGTGCAGGGACGATCCAACCGTCTGGGGGCGTGTGCCGATACGTCTCACTGGATGCGCTCCGGGCTGGATGTGTGCCGGTGCCGATCAATTTTAAACTCGCGGGCGATGCCGTTCAGTACATTCTCGATGATGCGGATGTAAAATGTGTCTTTGTTGATGCGGGATCGCTGCATCTTTCGGGCGCGAGTATCCCCATCGTAAATTTTGATGCTGATTATGAAGCCTTTCTCGATCCTGGCGAATTCGCCGATGTTGAAGTGACGTCAGATCAAGTTTCGATGCAGCTCTACAC
>NVWG01000024.1 GCA_002746185.1 Candidatus Hydrogenedentota bacterium | reverse complement strand
ATATTCTGGGTCCCTTTGGCGTGGACTCGGAGTTGAAGCAATGGGGACTGCGCCTGGCCGAGCGGGGCGGCGCCAATGCGAAACGACGCGCCGTGGTGGCCGTGGCGCGTAAGTTGGCCGTGATACTTCATCGACTGTGGAGTACGGGGATGCTCTATGAGCCTTTCCCCAACCGCGCTTTGAACGAAGAGAGCGTATAACGAAGCGCACCATGACATCCTTTAATCTACATATCACTTTTCGGTTCACCGCCGAAACACGCCGAGTCTGGATGACTGCGAGGCAGGGCCAGGTTCCGTGAGCAACCGCTCCAGAAACCGATCGGGAGATAGCAGCATCCGAACGCGTCGGACCACATCATGCACCGAACCCAGAGCGGTTCACCCAGAGTGCGAATGGAAGCACGGCGTACGGTGACCCACCGAAAATCACCCAAAAAGGAATCCATAACGAAAAAACAATCAACAATAAAATAGGCAAAAACCGGGAAGCAACGGAATAACTGCCACGGCAGTTAATAAATTTGACATGACCTTCTCATGGAAGACCCCACCGCAACAAAAACTCAATGCGTCAAATGGGGAATGTGCTATAATAGTGGCTGTAATGGATCAGAACATAACTGGAGTTTTCTTTTAGATTGGAAGAGAAAATGAAAAATAGTGATTTGAAGGCATTTAGTCAAAATTTGGCAGGAATTGAGAAAGCTGTGGCTAGGATACAGCGACCACTGCTTGCTGTCCAACAATTGCAGAAGGCGGTTGACAAGACTATTGCTCCGGCTCTGGCAATGCAGAGGGCGATCGACACTACCATGGCCCCAACTCTGGCATTGCAAAAGGCAGTCAATTTGAGAATGGGGCCAGCAATTTCGGCGCAAAAAGCTATTGAAAGAACCCTAGGCAACAATTGGGCGATTAAGGAAGGTGATTCGGGGCTTTCCCTTTACAAATCGGGCGTCGGTACWATTGGAGCCGCGTTCAATCCTATGGAGGTTCCTGCGTTTGTTCAAATCCAAAAAACCATTGGACAACTTCCGCCTAGGGCCAAAAGTGCAATTTTGTTGTTGGCTCGACATGGATGGTACTACGATTTGGATATGGACATGCCGCGTCTTTGGGAATATGAGGAAAGCCTCCGAAACGGAGAGACCGAGGCTGTCGACGACGCCCTAATCATGCACTTTGAGAATAAGCTAGATCAGATCGAAGCCGAAATTGCGGAATTATTCCCGGAACGTGCCGATATCATCGTAACTGCAATAGCAGCACATCGGCGAGGGGAATATAGTTTGTCGGTGCCTGTTTTCTTGATTCAATCCGACGGTATCTGCAAGGAATTTACTGATGTGTCATTGTTTCGCAAGAAAAACGGAAAGCCACGGACGGCCACTTTCGTTGAAACGATAGCAGCCGATTCATTTCGGAGAGCTATGATGAGTCCACTCGGAGAAACTACCCCTATTGATGCATCCGAACGTGAGCGCGGTGACGATTTCGATGAACTTAACCGACACATGGTCCTTCACGGCGAATCTCTAGACTATGGAACCAAAGGAAAAAGTCTAAAGGCATTGTCGTTGTTGAACTATGTATCGCAACTACTAGATCTTGAGCAGGAAAATCGGAGACAAAAGAACGCTGCGAGTTGAGCCTTTCGATTAAAAGGCGACTCCATGGCTACAATATCTTATCCACGATAACATCTTGTCCCACTATGAAGTGGGCGTGTTCGAAGGCTTGGGGGGTGATGCGGATGGGGCCGTCTTGGGTGGTGGAGGCGACGTGGACGTGGGCGGATCGAAGGCCGCCGAACCACCAGCGGGGTTCGTTGACGTAGAGGAGATCGCCGGGTTCGGCGGCGAGGGCTTCCATGGCGGATTGGGGCACGATGGCCATGCCATATTCGGTTATGGTTTCGTCGGCGACTACTTTAAGGCGCACTTTTTTGCCGGGTCGTCTGTTTTCTTTGCCGCCTTTGAAGGCGCGCATGGCGGCGATCTGTCCGCCATTCACCAGGGTAGCGATGTCATCGGCGTTCCGGGGTTTGGTGAACATCATGACCACCAGTCCCAGGGTGCCGCAGGCGGCCATGCCGAAGAAGGATCGGGTAAATTTGTAGCTTTCGGGTCCCATGCCGAAGGAGAAGGGTTCCAGGAGCATATCGCTCAGGGCGGGATGGAAGGACAGTCCTACGAGAATGGATCCGCCTATCATGGTGGCCAGGGCGGCGGCGTTGGAGTAGCGTTTGATGAGGATGCCCATGAAGATAGCCATGACGATGGGGGGGGTGACGGCGGCGGTGAACATGCCGTGGGCGGAGTAAATGCTGTCCTGCTGCATGAACACGAGGACGAGGAGAAGTCCGATAAATACGGTGCAGGCGCTGGAGATGCGGGCGACGCGCAGGTAGTGGCGATCTTCGGCTTTGGGTTTGATGTAGGGACGGTACACGTCGTTGATGACGATGGAGCTGACGGCGGTGACCAGGGTATCGGCGGTGGACATGAGCGCGGCGGTGAGGGCAGCGAGGATGAATCCGAAGATGCCGGGGCGGGTGAGATATACGGCGGCGTCCACGAAGGCGTCTTTACCGTTGGTATCGATTTCGCCGTTGGCCATGAGTGCGGCGGCGATCCAGCCTCCGCCGGATACGGTGATGGCGGCGACAGGGTATAGCACGAGAATCCWGAAGATGGACATTTTTCGCGCTTCGTTTACGCTGCGCAGGGACAGGAATCGCATGATCATGCCCTGATTCATGAGGACGAATGCGCCAGTGTTGGCCAGACCGTCCTGTCCGTAGATGCCGATGAAGCTGAAACTGGGCGGGTCGTTAAATTCGGAGAAGATGAACTTGTGGTCTCGGGGGAGGAGTGCCCAGAAATCACCGAAGCCGCCCAGGTGGTAGACCCCGTACAAGAACAGGCCCATCCCGGCAAAGAGGAGGATCACGCCTTGCACTAGGTCCGTCATGATAACAGAGGTCTGGCCGCCGGAGAACATATACAACATAACCACGAAGGCGGTACCCATGGCGCCTACCATTATGGGGAGTCCGGTGAGGGATTGGACGAGCTGGCCCAGGGTGAACAGGTTGATGCCCACGTAGCCGATGAGGTAGAGCAGGATGAGGGCGGTGGCGGCGTGACGGGCGGTGCGTCCGAAGCGTCGGTCGAAGTATTCGGGTACGGATTGGATTTTTCCGAAGTAGATAATGGGGAGCCAGATGAGCATGAGGATGGGCATCCAGAACCAGTCGTTCAGATAGGACTGGGTACTGCTGATGCCGAATTGGAATCCTACGTTGCTGTATTTCACGAAGCTGTAGGAGCCGACAGTGGTGGCGATGCCGGAGAAGGCAATGAGCCACCATGCGAAACGCTGTCCGCCGAAAAAGAAGTCTTTGGTGTTGGAGGTGTATTTGCCGAACCACAGGCCGAAGCCTACGACGGCGACGAAGTAGATGGCTACAACGACAAGATCGAGTGGATGGCCTACGAAGTCAGCGTTCATTGTGCAGCCTCCGCTGGGAGGTTAGGAAGCCAGAATGTAAATGCGGAAGACAAGAGGAGTAGAAAGATGAATCCACCAATAACGTAGCCTATCAGACGGCGGTCCTCACTTAGAGACAGATCCAGATACTTGCTGGTGATGCCGCACCACAGTCCAATGGCGCAGAGGACGGTGCCTCCGCCGAACTGCACGATAATAGGCCATATACGCGCCATGTCGTCCATTCTGAATCTCCTCCAAATCTTGGGTCGGCTTCAAATGATATCCGGCGCGGGGCGGTGGTGCAACTTATGACGGGAATGTGGAGAAAACGGGAAAACGCATCTGTGAATTGGCTATGATAGCGGCAGAATCAGCGGGGGTCTCATGACGGCGGTAACATTCACAACTATTCTATTGGCGGCACTAATCGGAGCCCCATCCACCACCACGCGTCCCGTGGAAGTGAAATCGGATGTATTGCGGTTTGTGGTGGACCCGACGCAGGGCGGGACTATTACCGAATTGAACTTCCGGGACAACCCACGGGTGAATCTGGCCTCGGGTTTCGGGCTGATCCAGGAAGGGTTCGGCGTGGGAAGTTTTTATGCGCCCAATCGTCGGGTGAACGAGACACTGGAAATAAATAATGATGATCCGCGCCAGACGGTACTGCGGTTTTCTTATGATTGCGAAGGTCCGGGTATCAACGGGCTGCATGTGGTACGTACCATAGAGGCGGTGCCGGAAGAAGCATCTATCCGGGTGACGTGGCAGGTGTCGCATAAAGGCGAGGAGACGCTGTGGGTTACGCCGTGGGTGCGGCATGACGTGGCGCCGGGGGGCTCGGTGGATGCGGCTGATATTATTACCCTGCCTACGATGGACGGCGTGCGGGTGATGGAGACGGCCCAGTGGGCGGCGGCGACGCGGAACTGGGCGGCGGTAACGGATTCGCAGGTTAAAGAGAGTGTGGTGGTGGTATTTAATGCGGAAGATTTGTATGCCACATTGGCACTCCCTGTTTCGGGTGAAGGTAAAAACGCTACCGTGGGATTTCAGTCTGCGTTCGTTCCCTTTCTGATGGAGCCTGGCGATACATGGGAAACGAATTATCGGATCAACCTCGTTCGTGGTCTGGAGCGGGTGGATTTTGCTACACAGGAAATTGCCGGGTGGATTGAACCCAGCTCGAAATGGTTTTATGGGTACTATACTTCTGTGCGATCCATGAGCAATTTATCACTGCGATCCACGTTAACGATTCCAGAAGTATATCGACTGCCCAATCAGCTTTTTTCTCTGAAGCCCGGCACGGTGGTGCAGTGTCTGTTTCCGGATATGCCCCGGGATCTGATGGAGAAACCACTGGCGTATTCGGCTCAGTTTATGCAGAACGATGTGCCGGTGGTGCTGAACAGCGAGATGGATGCGCCAAACAACGACGTTTATTCGGTCATTCCCAATGAAGCGGAGGGCCATGACTCTATGATGTCCTGGACCGACGCGTCGCGTACATTGGCGCGGAAACCACGGGAAGTTAACTTGGTTCCGGCGTTGGAGAAAGGATTGCCCGCGTGGTGGGCTTCGTCGTTGGAAAAGATTTTTCAGGAAGATACGCCCGTGTCATCGGGTTCTGTGGATGATGCGTATGAAATAGTGCTGGCTCGGAATGAGGGAGAATCGGCGCAATTGGTGCTCCAGCATCCTGGGGAAACATCGCGAGCCGTGGCAGTGCAGCTGAGGGTGTCCTCATTCGAACATGAATCGGGCGAGGGGTCGATTTCAAGTGATGCGGTTTCGATACATCGTGTGGATTATGTGCGAGTGGATGTGCCCACGCATTTTGAAAGTCTCACCGGGCGGTATCCAGACAGGTTGGTGCCTACAAGATCGGTAACGGTGAGTCCGGGAAAATTACAACCCGTATGGTTGACCGTGCGGACGGAGAAGAATACCCGTCCGGGTGTGTACACGGGGGCCATTACTCTCTCCTGGATTGGAGGCAGAACGGCTACGGTGCCATTGAAGGTTCGCGTGCTGGATTTCGTGTTGCCTGATGTTCCGACGTTGAAAACTGATATGGGATTATCGCTGGAGGCGGCATGGAAAGCGGGGCGTAAGGGGTTTGGATCATTTCCGAATCGAGAGACCTTTAGTCGACAACTTCAAGAGTTAGCATCGGAGTATCGTGTGACCTTTACGGGTTTGGCGGGATTGATGGACGATCCTGGACAGCCGGAAGTGTCGTTACAGCAGGCGAAAACACGGCTTGGCAATGATCGACGGCAGGGCATTTCCACCTATGCAGTATCTCCGGGGTTAATGGAAAACCCCAAAGCACTGCGGAAGCTGGACGCGTTTGTGGTGGAGAATAAGCTGGAGGGAAAAGTCTTTGCCCATATTGCGCGGGATCCCCGGCAGGATGCGTGGGAAACGAGCGTGGCGCGGGTACAGGCATGGAATAAGGCGGCTCCGCATATTCCGGCACTGGTGACAACGCAGGGCATGCATCCTTTTTTGGCAGCGGACGCGGGAATATGGGGGCTGCATACACCGGTATTCGACACGGGGAATCGGGCAGCGATACAGGAGGCGGCAGGRAAGGGKCAGGARCTGTGGGTRTATGTGAATCACGGGCCGAGYCGTCCCTATGCGAATCTSTTTACAGACATGGRTATGGTSGAKCATCGCATGCTGTTCTGGCAGGCCTTTGCGTTGGGGGCKAAAGGATTTCATTACGGCAATGCGGCGGACTGGGCACGGGAGAGTCATGCGGATGTGACCCCGGCGAACGGGTATGGATTGCTGATCTATCCTCATGAGAGTGGCCCGGTGCCGTCGGTGCGACTGGAGGCGGTGCGGGATGGTATAGAGGATTACGAATATTTAGTCATGCTAGTGGAGAGGCTGGGTCAGGCGGGAGCGCGATCTGAGTTGGCTGGGGTGGTGGCGGATATAGGGGCGCGGACAGAACTGTCCAGCGTGATGCAGGGCATGACGGAATATACGCGAGACCCGAAGGTGCTGGCAGCGAAACGGCGGATCATCGGGGATGCTATTGTGGCGCTGGACTTGGCCTTGGCGAAGTAGTCTATTGCACGGTATCGCGAATGGTGAGGACGGTGTGGAGTAGGGATTCCACATCGTTCAGGTGGAGCGAATTAGGGCCGTCGCACAGGGCGTTATCCGGGTCAGGATGTACTTCCGTGAACAGGCCGTCGATGCCGTATGCCGCCGCGGCTCGAGCCAGGGGCAATACATACTCGCGATTGCCCGAGGACGTTCCGCCTTGTGAGGGGATCTGTACGGCATGGGTGGTGTCGAAGATGACGGGACAGCCCAAATGCTGCATGACACTGAACGAGCGGAAGTCTACTACAAGATTATGATAGCCGAAGGTGCTTCCCCGTTCCGTCAGGAGGACTTCTTTACATCCGCTTCCGGTCAGTTTATCCACGGCATAGCGCATATCTTCCGGAGCGATGAACTGGCCTTTTTTAATATTTATGGGCTTGCCTGTTTGGGCGGCAGCTACGAGCAGATCGGTTTGGCGACCCAGAAATGCGGGGATCTGGATCATGTCCAGCACCTCTCCTGCCGGAGCCATGTCCTGAGGCAGATGTACATCGCTGATAACCGGCACCCCTATCTCATCCTTCACTTTTTGCAGGATGCGCAGCCCTTCCTCCAACCCGGGGCCGCGATATGAATCCAGCGACGTGCGGTTCGCCTTATCGTAACTGGCCTTGAAATAAAATCGCACGGGCAGATCCCGCGTAATTTCCGCCGGCCGTTCCGCGGTAGACAAAGTCATGGATTCCGACTCAATGACGCAGGGTCCAGCGATATAGATGAAGGGTTCGGGGTTCATGGTGTCCTTTTTGTGGAATTGCAAGTTATGGTTGATGTTGTCGTTTGGAAAAGTTCCGAACGACAGTAATATATTCTCCCCTTGAGGGGAGTTAGAGGGGTGTTCGATGTGCGTATTCACGCATAAAGAGCCGATTACATAGGCAACACTTTCCGGGTTTAGTGTACCTTTTTGGTTGTCTTGATTGTCATTGTTTTTTATTGAGTTCTCTATGGTGGTTTGGTGAAAGTAGAGGGTGTAGGTGTTGTCGCCGCAGACTCATGCCCCCATGCTACAATTCCTCTACCATGACCATTCCTCCGCGACATACCTACATCGATCTGGATACCGACCCGGATCGCGCAAAAGCTTTTTTGGAGGGGGTGTTGACGGCTGCCCGGGTGACGACGATTGAACAGGTGGCAGATATGTCGTTAAAGGAGCTGGACTGGCAGTATGCGCCGGGCTGGAATTCAGTCGGGGCACTGCTGGCCCATGTGATAGCCATAGAAAATCTGTTTCGCATCACAGAACTGGAGAACCGTAAACTCACCAAAGACGAAGCGTTGCGCTGGCTGCCTGGCGTAGAACTAGGCGAACACGTTTCAAAATTGCGGGGTAAGCGAATCGGTGTCTATCTGAAAGAACTTGCCAAAGCCCGTGAACTGACTCTACAGGGTCTCGATGCCCTCAGTTCGGAAGATCTGGGTCGTTGCCGCACCGGACAATTCCATCCCGACGGCTACAACGTGGCGTGGGTTCTGTATCACCACGTCGAGGATGAAGTACACCACCGAGGCCAGATCTCCCTCCTGCGCAAACTCTACACCCACATCCACGGACACAACTGATCGGGCTGGTAGTTCCGGATGTTTTTATAACTGCTGAATTCAGGCTCCAAGTACAACGCTCATGAGTTGAGCGGGTGTTCGGATGTAATTTATTGCAATGCAACACCCCCTTGATCCCCCTGAAGGGGAGAATAACCATGGTGAGTTTATACATAAAAATTTGATTCAACTTTCATTGCCGCACCTAAAACTGGAAGTAGATGAACGGTTGTACATCGGTTGGGACGAACATGAGCGCGGCTATGGCGGCCATGGCCAGCCCTACGGAGAATGCCCAGTCGGGTACGCGCCGCACCCATAGGATAACGTCATGGCGGTAGGCAATCCAATGGGCGGCTATGGCGGGGATGAGCCATAGCAGGAGTCGGGGGTCGAGAGAGGTTTCTCCTGGGGATTGGAATGTTACGAAGGCGCGGGTCAGGTGGAGGGCATCTTCCATGGTTTCGGCGCGGAAAAAGATCCAAGCCAGGCAGACCCAGTAGAAGGTGGCGATCATGCCCAGGGGGGTGTAGATGGCTGGGAGGACATTGCGCTCCCGAACCCAGCGGTGGATGGCCAGGGCAACGCCGTGGAGTCCTCCCCAGATGATAAAGTGCCACGCCGCGCCGTGCCAGAGTCCGCCCAGCACCATGGTAATCATCAGGTTGCGGTAGGTCTTTGCTGCGCCGCTGCGATTTCCGCCCAAGGAAATATAGAGGTAATCCCGGAGCCAGGTGGACAGACTAATATGCCATCGTCGCCAGAATTCAGCGATGTTGGCGGCGAAATAGGGGAACGCGAAATTGCGGGTCAGGTTGTAGCCCAGGAGTCCGGCGGAGGCGATGGCCATGTCGGTGTAGCCGGAGAAGTCGCAGTAGATTTGCACGGCGTAGAAGACCACGGCAATCCAGATGCCCAGCGTGTCGTAGAGGTTGGGATTGGCGAATACCGGGTCGATGACGGGGGAAAGATTATCGGAGATACAGGCCTTCTTGATGAAACCGATGAGGAACAGGGTGAGGAGGGATTGGACATGAACATCGGCGAATCGTTTTTCCGTTTYGAGCTGAGGCAGGAAGGTGGCGGCACGGACGATGGGTCCCGCCACGAGTTGAGGGAAGAAACTGACGAAGAGGGCGAAATCGGTGAAGGAGTTGATGGGCTTTAGTCGACCCCGATAGATATCAATGGTGTAGCTCATGCTTTGGAACGTGAAGAAGCTGATGCCCACAGGGAGGATCAAGCCGAGGGTGCGTACGTCGCTCAGGCCGAACAGGTCGGCACCGGACTGGACGAAGAAGTCGAAGTATTTGAAGAATCCGAGAATACCCAGGTTGGCCGCCATACTGATCCACAGGAGGGCCTTTCGCGATACGGGCTGTGCCGTCGCATCCAACCGACGACCCACCTCGAAATCAATAGCCGTGGACAGGAAAATGAGCGTGAGGAATCGAGGGTCCCATGCGCCGTAAAAAACRTAGCTGGCSATGAGGAGCAGCACCTTGCGGAGGGCATGRGARCGTATGCGCCARTACAGGGTAAATACGGCGGYGAAAAAAATGAAGTATATGGGTTGAGTAAAAAGCATGGGGTATACCGGGCTGATTTAGAGTCCCGTTATACCCCATGCGGATACACTAATGCATGTGTGACGGTTTGCTACGCGCCGACGGCACCTTGGCCCAGCGCGGCGTAGAACACTTCCGACGCGGCGGCCAACGTAGAAACATCGCTATGGATGATTTTGAATCCCGCCAGAAACGTGTCTGGTTGATCSGTGGGYTTGCACCAYGCAACCGTCATGTCCAGCTCAACAGGTTTGCCGTTGAATTCGGTTTGGTCGAAAATGACCGTCAGCACKGGCCCGGGGCGCATATAGCGACCCARAGAAAGGCTCATTCCGCCTCGGCTAACGTCGCGCACGGAGGCGTGGCCGTTTTCCCCAGACAAATCGCTCCAGCTCACAGCACTATCAAACGGCATGCGGGTGAAGATGCGTTGTTCCTGAGACATGGCTGGGTCAAACTCCTGTGGGTATGCAACTGCACAATTCATATCTATATGTCCCTTGTTTTGTCTCTGCGGTTACGCCATGGTGATTAGACCTGTACCGCGAGCAAAAGGTTTGAACATGGAAAGGAAACTCAAAGCGGATTGGTATACCCTCTTTATCTATACCGACGGTATGCATACAAAACTAAGTTGTTTCGAGAAAACGGACTTGAGTATTCGCAGCGTCCGCAACGTAAATGTTACAACACGGAACACTCACGAGTGAAAATATGAACCACCCATAACGGTTACTCTATATAACCCCTTAATCCCTCATTTTGTTCCATGAAGTATGATGCAGTCAGTCCGAGAAAATCATCCAATTCTCTTTGGCGACCGGGTTGGTTAGGGGCGGGACAACTTAACGTAGGTCTGGGATGAAACCCAACGCCGGGTGTAGTACACGGCATCAAGTTTCAGTCCGCAGGCTTTAATATCCGCCTTGAGTGTTTCCAGCGGGATGGGGATACGGCTCGTGGGGTTCTCCCCTTTCAGACGCGACTTGATGCGGAATCGTAGTGCAGAAAAAGACTCACTGCAGAAGAACGAGATCACGATGGGCCCTCGGCTCACGCGCGCGAGTTCGGTCAGTAGTTTCCGGCGGGTATCCGGGTTGTGAAAATGATGGAGCAGACGGTTGCACACGACGGCATCGAAATGGTCGTTGGGGTAAGTCATGTTGAAGCCGTCCTGCTGCTCAATATTGACATCCGGATTCCCGTCCAGCTCTTCGCCGCTGTCGGTGACGTAGCGCTTTCGCGCTACAGCCAATACATTGTCCGAACTGTCACATCCGTTCACTCGGTAGCCTTGTTTGCGGAGAAAATGAACGAGTTTACCTGTACCACAGGGCATATCCAGTACCAGAGCGCCATGGGGGACATCTGCCAGCCCCTTGAGTAGACACCCTTCTTCCAGCACATCTTTTTTCGTGCGGGCATGCTTTCGATTGTACCGCTCCGCCTCCTCGGGGGTGGCGTACATGTTTTTCTTGGCTTCATAGATCGGGTCTTGATTGTGCGAATCACTCATGGAATACCCCGGTTGCTTTCGTTCCGGGCGCTATTATAGGGTAACCAAGCCCCCGTCTTAAACCGACGGGATTTCGGGAACACAACCGCCAAGGAGCCTCGCCATGAGTACCATCAGCGCTGAAGACCTGTACGAACGTAAACGCGTGTCCGTTCTGGATTCCGAAATGTCCTATATCGACACCGGATCGGGTGACCCGGTAGTGTTTCTACACGGGAATCCCACGTCGTCGTATCTGTGGCGGAATGTGATTTCTCATGTGGAAAACGGATCGCGATGTCTTGCGCCGGATCTTATCGGCATGGGTCAATCGGGGAAAAATCCGGCGGGGTCGTATACGTATCAGAACCATGTGACGTATCTGGATGCCTGGTTCGATGCGGTGCTGCCGGAGGAGAAAGWGATTCTGGTGATCCACGACTGGGGTTCCGGGTTGGGATTCCATTGGGCAAACCGGAATCGGGATAGGGTGCAGGGTATTGTGTACATGGAGGCCATCGTTGCACCCATACCGACGTGGGACGATTGGCCRGAGGCAGCCCAGGATATATTCAAGGCCATGCGTTCGGAGGCGGGGGAAGAAATGATTTTGCAGAAGAATCTGTTTATTGAGGCGATTTTACCTGCCAGTGTGATCCGTGGGCTGACGGATGCGGAGATGGAAGTATATCGTCGGCCGTATCTGGAGGCAGGTGAATCGCGGCGACCTACCTTGACCTGGCCTCGACAGATTCCTGTGGCTGGCGAGCCGGCGGATGTGGTGGAGTGTGTGGAAAAATACGGGGCATGGCTGAGTACAGACGAATCCTTGCCCAAGCTGTTTATCAATGCCGATCCGGGGACAATTCTCATTGGGAAACAACGGGAGTTTTGTCGGGCGTGGCCGAATCAGGAAGAGATAACGGTAAAGGGTACGCATTTTGTGCAAGAAGATTCCCCGGTGGAAATTGGTGAGGCTACAGCGAAATTCGTAACTAAGGTGCGAGGCTAGCGGTATGTCCAGTGGATCTCGGAGAACCAACAGTCATAGAGGCAGGTAGTGCATGGCTAAGCGAGACACCACTCAGGCCGCGTTGGATCGGCTTCGGGAACTGGAATCGGAAGAGCCAAGTGAATCCGGGCTGGTAGAAATCCGACAGCACCTGAAGCATCGCAGTAACCATGTGGTAGGGCGCGGCGCTCAGGTGGCGCAGGAATGGAAAGCCAACGAGTTGATACCGTATTTGGAAAAGGCCTTTTATCGGTTTATGGAAAATCCGGTGAAGATCGACCCCACATGTATCGCGAAACGCTCTATTGTAAAGTGTCTTGAACAGCTGGAATATACCTCGCCGGATTTGATGTTGATAGGTATTCGGCATGTGCAAATGGAGCCTATGTGGGGGGATCCGGAAGACACGGCACCGGGGCTGCGAGGGGCGTGCGGTCGCGCGTTGGCGGTGATGCGATATCCAGAGGTGTACTTGGCCATGGCGCGGTTGCTGGTGGATCCAGAAGCCGAAGCACGCAGGAGTGCTGTGGACACGTTGCAGTGGTTAGGTGGATCGGAAAGCGAATTATTGTTGCGCACCAAAGTGCTGGCGGGGGACGTAGAACTGGATATCGTGGCATCCAGCCTTCACGCATTGATGCAGGTTCAGCCAGATAGATCGTTGCCGTTTGTGGCGGAATATTTGGACTCAACATCCGATCTGATGGAAGGCGCAGCATTGGCTCTGGGAGAATCGAAACATCCGAAAGCGTTTTCGTATCTGGCCGAAGCCTGGGAGCGGGCAGAGCTGGAATCGGATCGCCAAACCTTGCTTCTCCCATTAGCACTGCATCGATCTGAGGAGGCATTTGCCCTGCTGATCGAGGTGGTCGCTCATGCCCGAGCTGGAACGGCTGCCGCGGCGGTTACTGCGTTAGGCTTGTACTCAAGAGATGAGGATCGGGCCGCTGCCGTACGGCGGGCAGTAGAAACCAGGACAGAATCGGCAATACGGGCAGCGTATGATTCGGTATTCGGCACCTGATGTTCCTGGGAAATAATCGTGGTACACTTATTTCGGTTATATAGTCGCTGTATCGGGGGTGATTTGATGAAGAAATTCGTATATGGGTTTGTTTCCGCAATTCTACTAGCTGTGCCATGTATTTCGGTCATGGCGCAACAGGCTGATTTGGGCACATGGTTCGCCAATCCCCTACAATATCGTCAGCAGATTATCGATGCGGTCTCGGATGCCGAAAAAGTATATAAAAAACGAGTGGTTATTGAGCCGCGTCTCTTTGGGGTCTTGGAAAGCTCGTCCTCCGGGGCTGAGGCGAAGGAGTTTGCGGCGACACAGTTGTATCGCATTATCGACGAGGATTCTATTCGGTCTCTGGAAAAATTACTATTGCGAAAATCCACGTCAGCCCATGCGCGCCGAGGGTTAGAACAAATCAATCACCGGAAAGCTCAGGAAGCGTTGCTGGGAGCCGTGGACCAGGCCACGGGATCGGTGCTGGCGGGTCTGGTGGAATCGYTRGGCGTTCGAGGCGAAAAGAATGCCGTGACGGCTATCCGAAAGCTGGTTCGATCCGGCAACACCGAGTTGGTGGAAGCAGGGCTGATCGCGTTGGGGAATATTCCTGGAGAAGAATCAGCACTGATTTTGGGTTGGGCGCGGACGGGTGTAAAACGAAGTCAGCGTGCGCTGGCGACCCGGTCGTATATTCAGAATGGATGGAAATCGCTGGAAACGGGCGACACCGCTTCGGCACTTGATGTATTCGATATGTTGATGGTGGAAGTGGAGCCTGTGGATGTCCGGGCTGAGGCGTTGCGCGGGGTAATTCGAGCTGAGGGTATCAATTCGGTTCCCACGATTGTGGATATGTTGAACGGTTCGGAACCTCGATTGCAGGCCGTCGCYKSMGMMGMRSSGGGGAMRGYSNNSSGSSSSKRVRHGWSRSVGRSRCKVNNGTGGCGGTGTACCCGGATTTAACCTATGCGAACCAGGCTATTGTGCTGCGTATTTTGGGGGAGCGAGGCGATAAGGTGGGATTGCCCCTGTTGACTCGGTCGGTAAATCACCGCGATCCGGATGTGCGGTACATCGCGTTGGAAGCAGTGACTAAATTTAATGATGCGGAAACGGTTCAGGTGCTGTTGAAAGTAGCGGCAACAGGTACGCCGGATGAGCGCACGTTGGCGAAATCGGCGCTGGCGCGACTGGACGGGCCGACYWKTGATGATGAATTGAACAAGGGTGCCATGAGTGCAGATAATACGCTGCGAAGTCAGGCGGTGCTTATCATGGTGGACCGAAAATCCGTCGGCAGTATTTCCACATTGCTGCGCATGGCGGAACGGGACATCCCCCCTCTACGGCTGGTGGCGCTGAATGCGTTGGGGGTATTGGCGACCTCGGCGGAACTTACGGCCATGGTCGAATTGTTGATACAGGCATGGGACGAGGAGAGCACTCGTTCCATCGCGCAATCTATTGAATCGGTGGCGGTACGCAGTCCAGCGGGTGCCGCCCGGACCGAGCCGTTGGCTAAAGCAGCTCTCGCGTCCTCGAATCCCGTACCCATTCGACTGGAGCTGCTGCGTATTTTGGGTATGCTGCAGGATGACAGCGGGCTGGCGGCATTACGAAGTGCTGCCAAGAGCCGTAATGGGGAAGAACAACTAATGGCTGTAGGGGCGTTGGCAGATTGGCCCAATGCTGCGCCTGTTTCTGATTTGGAGAAGGTAGCTCGTGCTACCAAGAATCCCCAGGTACGGGCCAGGGCGTTTGATGGGTTTCTTCGGCTTCTCACATTGCCGTCGGATCGATCCGATAGCGAAACAGTGAAGCTGTACGGGCGCGGGGTTAAGCTGGTTTCCGGGACGGAAGAAAAAGCGGCGATGAARACCGCGTTGCAAGCCTGGAGTCATGGGGAATCAGCGGATCTGGTGGCGCGACTGGAAAAATCCAAGTAACAGCCGTGTTGCCGGGTGTCTGGGCAGGAAATGTAGCGGCTTGTCTTGAAGCAGTTTCGTAAATACGATATCATGGCTCCTTTGAATCCGAGATTCATATAAACCAAGAAGGAACGCGCCATGAAATCATTGCGTACCCTTGCTATGTCCTTGCTGGTGGCGGGAATGGTGTTGGGTTGTCAACCATCGGATAGTGTAGATGGGGAAACTAAATCCGAAGATCCTGTCACCGAATCAACTGAAACTGCTTCGGAAGAAGCGAACAATAAAGAGGAAGCTATGTCTGATATTCAGCCGCTCAAAGTAACAATGTCTACGTCCAAAGGGGACATCAATTTAATCCTGTATGCAGATAAAACACCTGTGACGGTGGCCAATTTTGTGAATCTGGCGCAGCACGGATTCTATGACGGTCTGACTTTTCACCGGGTCATCGATGACTTTATGGTACAGGGCGGATGTCCGCTGGGCACAGGTACAGGTGGTCCGGGCTATAAATTTGAAGACGAGACCCGTGACGATCTGACACACAATAAGCCGGGCATTTTGTCTATGGCGAATTCCGGCCCCAGTACCAATGGTAGTCAGTTCTTCATCACCCATATACCTACGGATTGGCTGGACGGAAAACATACCGTGTTTGGTTCTGTGGTAGGTTCTGAAGATATGGACGTAGTGAACGCCATCGTAAAAGGCGATACATTGACCAAGGTGACCATAGAGGGCGATGCAACTGCGTTGCTGGCTTCGGTACAAAACCGGGTTGATGAGTGGAACAACGAATTGAAATAAGTCGTATATCATGTATTCTAATGGCCCGGAAGCTATATGTTTCCGGGCCATTTTTTTTGTTCACTCATTTTTATGTAGGTAATTAAGATTGGAAAGTTCTGTGAGCAAAGATTTTAAAGTTATTGGGGCGGGTCTGCCGCGAACAGGAACCATGTCGATGCAGGCCGCACTGAACCAGTTGGGATTCCGGTGTTACCACATGCAGGAAGTTCCCCGCGTGCCGGGTCATCTGGAGATGTGGAATGATATTGTTGTGGAAGAAGCCTCTCCAGACTGGGATACTCTTTTTGAGGAGTACCAGGCGACAGTAGACGCGCCTGCATGTTTTTACTATCGCGAGCTTTTGGAAAAGTACCCCGAGGCGAAAGTAGTCTTGACCGTCCGTGATGCGGATCGCTGGTATGAAAGTATCATGACCTTATTGCGGACAGTGAAACCCTTGCGACCTATTGGGATCATTATCCCTCGGGTTGGTCGATTCATGAAATTAACCGATGATCTGATCCATAAATTCATTTCCTCTGCAAACGACAGGGAGTCGTACCTTCAGGCTTTCGACCGTCATAATGCAGCAGTACAACGCAATGTTCCGGCAGACCGTCTTTTGGTATTTCACGTTCAGGATGGCTGGGAGCCTTTATGCGAATTTCTCCAGTGCCCCGTCCCGGAATCCGATCCGTTTCCCCATCTGAACGAAGGCAGCGCAACGATCAAGGCCAAGATGAAAGAGTTTTTCTTTACAGCGAGAGTAAAGGCGGTTCTCCTTCTTATAGGTCTGGGGGTGCTTGGGATGCTGGCCTGGCTGTTCATGCGTTAATGGTTCATGAACTATAATTCGCTTACATACTCAGTATTGCGCCAAATGTACACCATAAAAAGGATTTCGGGGTATTTGTGTTCTTGCGCAGGTTCTCGTACACCTGTTATTATCCAGCAATCGTAATGCAGGGGGAATTCGGGTATATGTACCCGGAACGGAGGACGTAAATGAAGCTCACCATTCGTACGTTTGGCTTAGTTCTGGTGTGTTGGCTGACCGTGACGATACCGGCTTTCGCTCAATGGACCTGGACACCAGAGACAGGTCGGTTCGTAAATCTCTCCAACCTGCCTAAAGAAACGCCGGAGCTGCAAGTGGAATTTGCCCGTTCTTTGATGGTGGGGCGCGAATACGATAAGGCGTTCAAAGAAACGAACAAGTTTATCGAATATTATAACGACTCTGAATTCGCTGACGACAATCAGAAGCTGCGGGGAGATATCCGGCTGTCTCAGGGCGAATACATCAACGCCGCTGAAGAGTATCAGGTAGTGGTCTCCAATTATCCCGAGAGCGATTTATACAATGCTGTAATTGATAGCCAGTATGAAATCGGAGATTCGTTGTACGATCAGGGCGTGGCTCGCTTGGCGAAAAAAGAAGACATAGGATTCTGGCGACTTGATAAGAAAATGAACCCGTTTCGCAAGCGTCCTTTCAAGAAGGCCATCGAAGTGTACACCATGGTGATCGACAATCAGCCGTTTACGGAAGAAGCTTCTCAAGCGCAGTACAAGCTGGGGTTATGCCATTTCACTCGTGAGGAGTATCTTGAAGCGGCGTTTGAATACCGTCGTGTTCTGGAGGACTATGCAGGATCGGAGTGGGTGCAGGAAGCCGCCTATGGRCTNNCGCNTTNTGYTATGAGGCGAGCTCCTTGGGCCCGGCATACGATCAGGCRCCGAGYCAGTTGGCCATCAACACCATCAATGAATATACATCTCGATATCCCAATGATCCCCGATTGGATGAGATGAGGGGTGTGAGCGATAAAATGTTTGAAAGTGTGGCGGAGCAGCAATATCTTACGGCACGGTTTCACGAAAAGCGCCGGAATATACACGCCGCTAAACTGTCTTATGAAATTGTAATTAAAGTTTATGCCGATTCCGAGGCGGCAGTAAAAGCTGCGGAACGCCTGGCGGAATTGCCTGATACGAAGAGTGCCTATGAGCGGTTCCTGGGGCCTGCTGTTCTGAATTAACGGAATCATGGGAGTACATTTTCTGCGAATGCGAGTCCTATCATGCTATATGGTCGCTGTGATGRCYGCGCTGGCGTTGTCCGGGTGCGGGTATTCCATGAATTCGTCTCTGGATCCCAAATTTCAAAACATCTATGTCACGGCATTCAAGAAYCAGAGCCGGGAATATGGTTTTCAAGCGCCTTTGACCAACGCAGTTATCCGTAAATTTCTGAACGACGGTAGRCTGCGCGTGGTGAACAGTGACATGGCCGATTTAATCGTGGAAGGAACCATCCTGGATTACAGATTGAAGGGATTGACCTTTGATTCGGATGATGAAGTTACACAATTTGAGGTCATCGTGGTTGCWCGGGTACGGGTGTTTGACAGCCGTACCGGAGAAGTGTTGTGGCAAGACGAAAGACAATTGGGGGAGTCAAGTTATTCTACCCCCGCCACCGGTTCCTCTTCGGATAGATTGCGGGGCAACGCGGCGGTGTTCCTGCCCACGGTACGGTCWTTCCAATCRGATGAAGAAAAYCAGGCGGCCTCCGAAGCCCTGGAAATGTTGGCGTCCAGTATTTTTTATCGCACCATTGAGCCCTGGTAATGGCGACCATACACGTTCAGGAACTGGCATCGGGCCTGTCTGGTCAAACACCCTCCCCGGTGTATCTGTTCTGCGGTGGAAAATCTCCCCGAGGTAAACAGGCTACGTTTGAGCCGATGCTGGCGGAACGGGCCATTGAGCGAATTGTAAGTGAGACCGTTGATCCGGCAAACAAGGATTTTGCCTTCGCGGCATTTTATGCCGATGAGACGAAAGTGGGCAGCATTGTGATGGATGCGCAGACCTTGCCGTTTCTCGCAGATCGTCGGGTGGTGCTGGTGAGAAATGCCGAACGGTACAATTCGGAAGCAGGTGCCGGGGTCATGCTGGATTACCTGGCCTCCCCAAACGAATCGACCATCCTCTTGCTGCTATCCAACAAAGTGGACAAGCGTACGAAATTTTATAAGGCCTGTGGAAAGGCTGGGGTGATCGTGGAGTGTCCTTCTTTGACGGAACAGGATGCCATGAAGTGGGTGCGCGATCAGACGAAAGAGCGGAGCAAGACTATCGACGGCGATGCCGTGCGTGTGCTGGTGGATCGCACAGGAACACACTTGAGCGACGTGGACAATGCCCTCACGCTGGTGATGAATTATCTGGGCGAGACCGAGCCACACATAACTGCGGAAGCCGTCGGTATTGCGTGTGCGGATGTGGCGGAAGAGGAGATATGGGCGTTGACGGATGCTATCGCGGCATCGCGTGCGGGCGAGGCGCTGGATGCGTTGCGGCGGTTGACGGATCTGGGTAAGCACCCGGATGAAATAATCGGCACTATCAATTGGCTACTGAAAAGCGCGTATGCCGTGGCCATCGCGGACGGTCAGCCCAACATCAGTCGATTCGTGGCGCAGAAGGTACAGCCTTTGACGCAGAAATTGGGTGTGACAAAATTACGAGCGRCGTTTGCCTTGTGTACAGATACCCAATTCATGATGCGCAATACTGGCGTGGACAGCGGCCTGGCTCTGGATTTGCTCGTGGTGAAATTGGCGGCTCCGTCCAAGCGTCGCAGGTCGGCTTAGCGTAAAATTAGATGCCCAACTCACTCAATGACGGATGTTTTACAGTAGAGATTGCCGCACTTCACTTCGTTTCGTTCGCAATGACATGAGAAAATAAGCTGCCCTTCATTTTTGTGTCTTTGCGAGGAGGCAAAGCCGACGCGGCAATCTTGCCTTACCTCCGCCTCATTTTTTTGAAAGCACAATGTCTCATCTTACCATGAAGAAATCTAGCCGTCGGCGTCACCTGCACGCCGTCGTGCTTTCTCCAGTTTCTCGATGTAATTGATCAGTCGGTGATCGTGCAATGCACCCAGTTCCGTATTGGCTTCCCCAATGGTATGGGCTCGGTCAATCTTCTTGGCTAAATAGGGGTCGTGACGCGGTTCAGCGATGGCACCGCTTTGCAGCAGGAAATAGCGTTTCCCGGCATGAACATAGGAATCGAAGGGCAGAGGCCAGGGGATATCGGGAATAGGATCTTCGTTATTCACGAAGCAGTGCAGCGGTACGGTATAGGATGAAGCGGCATCGGCGTTGAAGACTCTAGGTGTGCCGTAGGTGAACGCCGCATGCGGTTCGAAGCCTTCGTGGTGCAAGCGGTGGGATGCCAGCACCGTGAGGGTGCCTCCCAGACTGTGCCCTGCCAGCCATACTTTCTTTCCCTCGAATCCAGCATCGAACAAACCAGCCAGCAGATCGGTCCAGATAGATTCCACGGACCGCACGAATCCGGCGTGGGCCTTGCCCGTTAGCCAAGGTATTTGTTTGAAGGTCATGGTCTCTGCCCAATCGGCGTTGTCGTCCGTGCCGCGAAACATGACGGCGACATTTTCGTCATCGGCTACGATCAACGTACGAATCCGGTTTCGCTCGAACTGGGTGATATGGGAATACGCGCGGGCTACTGCGGGATATTTCTCCAGGGGATCACGAAAGTACGCTGCCCGCGCCAGATACGCCAGGGCACATGCGTTGTGCGTAACATCTGCAGACGGGTCGAGTTGGAGTGTTTCAGGAGACAGCACGGTCATACCAAAGGAAATCCTTTCGTAAATTTGACCACTTCGAGGCCGGGATGGTTTTAGCTAAGTATAGCAGTGCCAAAGGTATATTGATGGAATATGGATATATTGAAGAAAGCAGGTTATGGAGAGTACCATCATCGTCATTGGTTACGAACCCTATACTCGAATCTGAAGGAGTTTAAAGAATGATCGCGTCTATTGCACTGGTTGGATTGATGACATTTTCCGCGCCCAGCCTGTTGGCAGGCGATGTAACATTGGTCTCCGAAGGCTATATGTTTTCCGAGGGGCCTGTTTGGATTGACGGTGAGGGGTTGGTGTTCAGCGATGTGCGAGGCGACACGTTATACCATGCCGATAAATCCGTGTACCGTAAGCCGTCCAATAATACGAACGGTCTTGCGCTGGATCAGCAAGGTCGGCTTATTGCATGTGAATCCGGATTAAAGCGGATTACCCGAACGGAAGCTGACGGTTCCATTACCGTTCTGGCAGATAGCTTCAATGGAAAATCATTGAACTCGACGAACGATGTGGCGGTGCGCTCCGATGGCAGTATCTACTTCACCGATCCCGGCGCAACGAAAAAAACCGAATTGTCTACCAACGGCGTCTATCGAATTGATCCGGAAACAGGTGACTTGAGTGAGCTGTCCACAACCGCCCGGTATCCAAACGGTATCGGGTTTTCYCCCGACGAGAAGACGCTGTATGTCGCCGATTTCATGGGGGGAGTCATTCGGCAATTCGACGTGGCGGATGACGGCAGCGTGTCCAACGAGCGCACCTTCTGTAAAGTAGCCAATCCGGACGGGTTTGCGCTGGACGAGGAAGGAAATCTCTGGACCGCAGACAGGAACGGAATTGCCGTCTATGACAGCAACGGAAAACTGTTGGAGAATTTCGAAGTGCCCATGAAACCCACGAACTGCACCTTCGGCGGTGAGGATGGAAAGACCCTGTTTATCACAGCGCGGAAGGGTGTCTTTAAAGTGAAGACGACCGTAAAAGGTCTGTAGTAATTTCATAAATTAGAATTGAATATTTCGATATGCCTAAACTCCAAATACGCTATGCTGTCTTGACCGCCCTGTATTGCACGGGGATTTTTGTGTTGTCTGCTCAATCCGATCCGCCTGTACCGAAAATGACTATTCCCGGCATGGATAAGGTGGCCCATGCGGTGCTGTATGCGGGACTGGCGTTTGTGCTGTCGTGGGGACTATGGAAATCGAATAAAGATTTGTCACGAAGAATACAATTCTGGCTCCCCATCGCTTTCGTAGCGTTTTACGGTATGACAGACGAGGTTCATCAGTTGTATGTGCCCCATCGTGAGTTCGAAGTGCTGGACTGGGTAGCGGATGTGGCCGGGGCATTTGGGATGCAGTGGGTTCTGTGCAGGGTGCTGTGGAAGATGCAGGGAGAACAGACGAAGGAGTCGGCAGAATGAACCGTGGATGGGTAGGTGTGACGATACTGGCGGCGTGGCTGAGCCTGGCGGGATGCGGAAGTAAATATCCTCAGTTCGAGAGAGCCGACGATCTGGCCCAGACCCTGAAAGATCGCGGTGTTATCTGGGAAACGTCCACGCGGATGTCTTTTCAAGGAATGAAACACGCTCGGATTGACGAAGGTATCGCGTTRGAWGGGGATGGATTACGTGTTGAAATAYTGCGTATTACCGACCATCGAACCTACAAGWTTATGTCCAGTGCAGCTGCCYTGATGGGGMTCATGGGGRGYGTGATGGRRGAGAAAGCGGATCAGCCRCCGGATTTATATCGGAGTGAGCCGTTCATAATTGTGATTCGCAAAGARCCGGARCCRGGGCAGGTKGYCTCGATCCTGGAAWCTATCYTGCCRCGAGAYGAANRAAWAACTCCTTTATTATTNGGGGAGCGYGGATTTTNCACCAGTTCCACTGTTCCCTCCTCCGACCCGGACAATACGGGTAGCAGGAAGGAATTCTGCTTGCAACGCGCATCGTTACGCGTTATACTTAAAGCATGATAAGAACGATACGGCACCGTGGGCTAAAGAGGCTATATCAAAGAGATGATAGAAGCGGATTAAGTGTAGAGATGCTCACCCGTATTGCTCGAATCATGGATCTGCTGGACATAGCAACACGTCCGAAAGATTTGGACTTACCAGGCTATCGACTTCACCCTTTACGGGGAGATTTGCGGGGCTTCTGGTCAATACGAATAACGGGCAATTACCGCCTTATTTTCCGTATGGAAGACGGCGACGTGTTCGACATAGATTTAGTCGATTACCACTGAAAAAGGAACTAAAGCGATGGAAAGAAAAATGACCCATACCCACCCTGGCGGAACAATCAAGGATGCCTGTCTTGATGAGTTGGGGCTAAACGTAACGGATGGAGCCAAAGTGTTAGGGGTAACCCGAAACACGCTCTCGCGGATCGTCAATGGTCATTCGGGAATTTCGGCGGATATGGCCATACGGCTGGAAAAAGCTGGTTGGTCTAATGCGGATATGTGGCTACGGCTCCAGGCGGCCTATGACCTGGCCCAGGCTCGCCTACACGAAGATGAAATCCACGTCGAACGTTACGAACTGGCATGAAAATGGACATCGCGCTATTTCACTGACTCCACAGCCCCCTGTTTTTACCATAAGGAAGCCTACCGTTGGCTTGGTCACTTATCGGGTTTTATAATCATTTCACTCATTGTATTCTTCCTCTTCTGTCTCGAAAAGTTCTTCTTCAGAAACCGTTAGAAGTACCAACAGTGTATTCATAGAAGGTACAGATAAATAGTGTTCCCAGACATCGATTTCCTTCGACACTGGACCATACAATTTGAACCAATCCTGAGGAGTTCCTTGCAAGCATTCTTCTGTGTATATTTTATCTTCAAATTCCTGCCACTTCTTCTTCAAGTTCTTGGAACTAAATTTTCCGTTCGATGACCTATAGAGGCCCCCTTCTTTTAACGGGTCCCTGTTTCCGCTTGGTCTAAATCTCCAGGCAATCTCACCATCACGTATTCCCACTAGCTCACATGGGAAATCCGAATTCTGAACGCTCCGAATCGCAGTACTCACGAATGATGTTTCAAAAATATCTGCTACCGTTCTAATATATTCAATGGACAACTCATCTTGATTAACCGCTTCGCGGAACAGTTGCAATGGCATTAGGAGTCCCGCCGCAAATGCGTCTGCCTCTCTTTCCATTAAGTCTTTAGATGCAAACTCTCCTTGCGAGGAATGTGTACTTCCCGATTGCATTAAGTAAGCGCGGTGATTTTCAAGAAAAAAATGGCCTAGTTCGTGTGCGATAGAGAAACGTGTCCTTGGATGGTGTCTCCCTTCTGGTAAGCCAACATCATACTTCGTATTGTAGAAGAGGATGAATAGGTCCAGCTCTTTGTCATATTCAAGCTGGCCATCGCAATGTTCTTTCAAATCGGCTCCGACCAACTTCAGTCCGCGAGACTCAGCAGCAGCCACCTCAAATGGGTCTATCGGCGCACTCATCATGCCGTTCGCCTCCAAGATTTCCGAGGCATGTTCAGTTGCTTCCTTCTCCTTCTTTCTCATCATCTGATACTCGAGTTTCGTTTTCATCTAAGTAATCCTTAATCGCTTTTTCGCGTAATTCGTCCATTAAGCTCTTGACCGTTTCATCTTCTTCGTTCGCATTCCTGTTAAGTACGGGTGTCAAGTTCTGCTGGGTGATTGAAACATCTAGATTCTCTATCCACTTCCTAATTCTGCGCTTCTTAGATTTCTTTACCTTTTCCTTACCCGTCTTGGCAAATGCAATAATACTATCTAGCTCTGCGTCAGAAAGCCCCTCATCCTCAGCAGCATCAAACGCAGCTTGAGCTTCTTCCATTGATAGAGGGTGCAGCTTATATTCTTTGCTCAAGCTGGGGACGACATCTTTCCAGAAATCATCAGGTGTTTTATCCATCAGATTGCCCTCCTTGTCATTTCGTCAAACCCTTTTTTCTTTATGCTTGAAAATAATTCTTTACGGTACCGCTCACGATACTTCCTGATTGTACTCTGCGCTAGCCCAAGTCGCTCCGCTAAGTCAGCGGTATTTGCCTTCCCGTTTGCCTCAAGGTCAGCTACCGCAACATTCTTGAGCTGCTCGGTGAGCTCGTGAACTGAATCCATCAATGCTTTTATCAACTCAGGAGCAATTTCGCTCTTCTCAACTTCGCCAGAAAATGGGATTGGTGCATTATCATCAGCAATCAAATCGACGAAGTCATCAATATTCTTCTGAAAATCCGTYTTCCCTTGGCGAAGCATGTCAATAACACAACGGTCGGCGATCACGGTAAACCATGCGGCCATTGACCCCTGTGTGCTGTCATATTTATCCGTAGCCCTCACGGCTTTGTACGCTGCGTGCCGCAGTGCAATCAGCCTATCCTCCTCAGGAATATCGGGATACTTGGCTTTCAGCACATTTGCAACGCGACGACCGTAGGCCTTGATGAGCTCGTCAATGCCCTCTTCCTCCCCATACAGGAGCCGGAGGGCTATATCTTCGTCGTCGTAGTCATCCATAGGCTTATCCTCTCATAATTGCTGCCTCTTCTACCACAATACGTAGGAGCGTGACATTCGACTACAAAGGTCAACGTCACGCAATTTCGTATTACTAGTGAGAGCAAGATAACCAGTATCGAAAACAATTCGAAAGGGGGTGTTATCAATGGCTAAATGTGGTGGGAAACGGGGGCACGGTCCGCGAACCGTACCAGTCCGTTCATATCGAAGGTCTGTACCCGGACCTAATTGTTATGGACCGGGAAAACCTGGACCCAAAACCGTAAGGGTTCAGCAACATAGACGGTCACGACCATAGCGGTTATGACCATAACTCAATAGGGGATATCATAATGAATATCCAAACACAGACCCGTCATAAGACGGGCGAAAAATGTATGGTGTCTGGTCGATATCGATTCGACGGCTATACTGATGGTACAACTGTTCCAACCCCGACGGCCGAGGAGCGCCAGATTCCGCTCAGCCGTACGGAAACCTACCCTCCAATTCGTTCTGTACGTAAGGCGTGTTGGTGGGTACTCGTTAATCGAATCTGAGTAGTCTAAATTCGTCAGTATATGGTGCTGCCTTCCTCTGCGTTGGTAGCACCATATTAATCATTTAGCGATTAGAGGAATTGCATTTCCCGGCCGAATCGTAATCTACCCAAGGCCTGCCCCTCGCTGAAAGCCGATGAAGGTTGAGCGGGTGATTTATAGGGAATGGTCCCCTGTTTTAGACACCTTTTTCTGGGGCAACTTACGGCAGTGCGTAGGTGATGAGGCGGGCTGGTTCGCCTTGACCGCCGCATGCCACGGAGATGTATTGTTTCCCTTCGTGCATGTAGGTCATGGGGGTGCCGTAGGGGGCATCCGTCATTTTTTCTTCCCACACTACGGCGCCCGTGTCTTTGTCGAAGGCGCGGAGATAGCGTTCAGTTTTTGAATAGCTGATAGTTTTCCAATCGATCTGCGGCTGGTTGATGAACAGCAGCGTCTTGGTTAATAACGGACCGCCAGCGGACAGAAAGGTGTGACTTGATGCGCCCAGCGGCGGCAGGTTCATGTCTTTCAGAAGAGGGTGATCACGCGGGCCGTCTCCGTGGGCCACTTTCCAGGCGATGTCTCCTTTGTTCAGGTCGATGGCGATGACCGAACCGTAGGGCGGTTTGAGCAGCGGCAGTCCTTGAGGGCCAGGGACAAACATCTGACCCATGATGAGGTAATCGGTCTGTACTCCCCGATCTTTGTTTCCTTTGGAGACGTGGGCCAGGGAGTGCATGTCGGCGGCTTGGAGATAAAGCATGCCCGTTTCCGGATCAAAGGCCGCGCCGCCCCAGTTGGCACCGCCTGCCGCRCTGGGARYYTGSAKMACCCCKTTCWKSCCATYMGCGCCCAGCACCGTAGGCGGGGTGAACAGGGGACCCATGGTGTAGTTTTTTACAATYTCCAGGGCTTCCGCACGGAGTTCCGGGGTGAAATCAATGAGGTCGTTTTCCGTGATCCCCTGCCGGGCAAAAGACGGCGGTTTGGTGGGGAAGGGTTGTGTGGCAGCGGTCACTTCGCCCGGCACGGTGGACTGAGGAACGGCACGATCCTCAATGGGCCAAACGGGTTCGCCTGTCGCTCTGTCGAATACGTAGGTGAATCCCTGCTTGCTGATCTGGGCCACGGCTTTGATCTTCTTACCGTCCACCACGATATCGCACAGGTTGGGTGCTGCGGGGAAATCATAGTCCCATAACCCGTGGCGCACTGCCTGGAAATGCCAAACCCTCTCTCCTGTCTCGGCGTTCAGGCAGATCAGCGTTTCAGCGAACAGGTTGTCCCCCTTTCGGTGGCCGCCGTAATAATCGTTGGTGGGTGTACCGGTGGGAATGTAGATATAGCCCAGCTCGGTGTCCACGCTGAACATGGTCCACGCGTTGGTGTTACCCGTGTATTTCCAGGAACCTTCTTTCCAGGTGTCGTTGCCAACTTCGCCTTCCATGGGGATGGTGTGGAAGATCCATTTACGCTCGCCTGTTTTGGCATCATAACCACGAATATGTCCCGGAGGCATGGCGGGACTGGTGGGCCGATCCATGACGGTGGAGCCCAGTATGATAGTATCGCCTACAATGACAGGAGGCGCGTTGAAACCCAGATGACGAACCTGCGCGTCGTCCCGATCCAGTTCCTTGCCCAAGTCGACCATGCCGCCTTGTCCGAAATTCTCGTAGGTCTCCCCCGTCTTGGCGTTCACGGCTACGAGTTGACGATTCCCCGTGGCGATGAAGATACGCTCGTCGCCTTTCCCGTCCGACCAATAAGCCACGCCGCGATTCTGGAACCCGGAATTGGTGGGACGACCCAGGTCGTAGGTTTTGGGATCGAACACCCACAACGTGTTGCCGTTCCCCGGATCGATAGCGGCGATCTGGTTCATGGGGGTGCTGAGATACATGACCCCGTCCACCATAATCGGGGTGGTTTTGAAATACCCGGCCTGGCGACGTTTGGCTGCGGGGATTTCCAAATCGGCAGATTCCCATACCCACGCCACCTCCAGATTGTTCACGTTACTCTTGTCGATTTGGGTCAACGGCGAATACTTGGTACCGCCCGGGTCGGCAGCATAGTAGGGCCACTCGCCATTTTTCGCGCCGTATTGGGCTTGGGCGGAGACGGCGAACAGGGTCAATACGACCCCCAATACGAGATGTTTTATGGGACGAAACATGGGATAACTCCTTAAATCAATGAGGATTATTCAAGATTTTCACTATAGACCCTTTGCGGTTGCGGGTCAATGATAGAACGGATAAATAAAGGGATTCTTACTGCCATGGCAAATATTTTCGGGTAAATATAGAGTACGTTATACTAAGAATAAACTCCCAAGGGGCAATTATGTTAATGCGAAATTTACTCTACCTGCTGTGCTGCGGGATTATACTCGCGGCATGCGGCGAATCAAACTCAAAAAATGAAGTGACCGTTTCTATCRATGAGCCAGAGGCTGTTGCTCACATACCCAGCGAACCCGACATGACCCCCGAGGAAGTAGCGGCGGCTTTCTTCGATGCGGGCAAGGCAGGGGATGAGGAATTATTCGCGTCGTACATGACCGCTAAGGCACGACAGGATTTGGCTTCCGATCCGGGCAGCGGGATAAGTCTGAGCGGCGACTCGGTGGGTGAATACACCGTTGATGCGGCGACGGTGGATGGCGACCGAGCGTTGGTGCCCGTCATGTTTATGCAGTCGGGAACGGAACAGAACGGCACGTTGAAGATGCGTCTGGACAACGGGCCATGGCGTATCTATGCCATTTCGCTTACCATGGCGGAGGGGATGGAGATCACGATTAATTTTGAGCAGATGGAATCCATGATGCAGAGTTTTACGGAGTCTGTGGGGGAATCTCTGCAAGAGGGCATGGAATCGATTATGGCGTCGGCGTTTGGTGACTCGGAGGAAGATATTCAGGCGCATGCGACGAAGTACACCGCACTGGAAGCGCGGTCCGAAGCAGAATACCGGGCTACATGGATTAACGAGACGGATTTTTCCGGCATGGATGCCCAGAAAGTTCTTGAAACGCTAGCGACACGAATGGCGTTAACGGTGGATGTGGTGGGACTGGAAGAAACGCTGTCGGCATCGGTGGAAATTTCGTTGACGGGGATATCCAATATGGATGCGCTGGAACGTGTTTGCAGGCTGCATGATTTGTATCCCATATATCCGGATATTCAGGATATGTCCAGTGGTCTTGCCGGGGCCATGGTTGAGGCGTTGGCGGCAGGTTTGGCGGATATGCTGGATTMAWRKGAYKMRGCKAKYYMTATCGAAGGAGTCGATGGCCTGCAGGATGCCATCGATAAAAAAATGAGTGTGGACGAAGWGAAAAACACGGAGGGTCAAATTCTGTTGAAGTCCGGAAAAAGGCCGTATCCCATTGCTTTTGTCGGGCCGTATCTCATTGAGGTGCTGGCGGTAGAGGAAAATGCGCCGAATCCTACTGGCGAAGTTCGGGTTGCTGCACGAACTTTTGGGTTGGACGCGGGTGTATTAACCGTGCAGGATTTGTTGTATGAAACCATCAAGATTCAGTCTGTATCGGATTCCCAGGGACGCTCTCTGGCGAATACGGATATCCGTTACCTGAGCAATCCGGAAGTAAAAGGTACTGCCGCCTACGATACCGTAGGTGWGGATCTGATCAATATGATTCGTGAGGTGACACATATTGATTTGATTGCGGGCGGTTACGATGTATTGGTGCCCGTGCAGGTATATGAGTTGGAGTTTGCCTCGCTGGAGGATGGGACGCAGCAGTCAGCGGGAGACTTAACTGTCCTGTTGAAGTCGTCAGGGGAGACCTCCATGTTCGAGATTTCAGGGCCCGAAGCGTTGACGGAAAATCTCAAGATTATGTATCTTCCCATAGATGAAGCTGGCGATCCTATGGCGGTGCAGTACGACAGCACGCAGTTCTGGATGCCGGGTCAGAGTCAGTCTCAGTTGAATACACACGAAGCGCCGGTGAAGATCCGGATGAAGATTATCGCAGGGGCGGTGATAAAGTCGTATCCCTTTAAACTGAATGATACGCCGTTGACGCGCTATGCAGAGATGCCGGAGAAAATTCAGGTGTTGACGTTCGCCGGACATGACACGCCGTTGAGTATTGTCTTTAAAGAAATTACGGATCGGGATCCCAATTTTAACAAGACGCTGGTGCATATCAGCAATCACAGTAACAAAGATGCCATGAGTATCAGTGCGATGTTCACCTATCTGGATGTGGACGGCACAGAGTTGAAAGAATTCCCTCATAATATGAGCGGGTTGTATAGTTCCAGCGGGCAGCTGCCTATCGCCGTGCGCGGAGTGGAGGTGGACGAAGAAACCACGGCATTCTTCATGCCCGAAGAAACACAAGATATCCGTATTCGGGTGGATGAAGTAGAATTTTCCGACGGGTCCGTGTGGAAGGCGCAGCCCTAACGCTGATCTCGTTCAAGTTGCATTTTTACGTGTGATTCCAGTAGTGTACGTCGTTTCCGGGGTGCGTTCTTGTCTCCTGGAAACGGCTATTTGTACTCGATATATCACGAAGACAACCCTTAAAACTGCAAGGAATTCAGCCCATGAGCAAGATTTACAATTTTAGCGCCGGACCTGCTGTTCTGCCTCGCCCGGTATTGGAAGAGGCGCAGCGTGATCTGTTGGATTATGACGGCAGTGGTATTTCCGTGTTGGAGTCGAGTCATCGCAGCAAAGAATTTGTGGCGATTCAGGATGAAGCGGAAGCCAATGTGCGTTCGCTGCTGAACGTGCCGGATGAYTATGCCATYCTTTTTCTGCAAGGCGGYGCSAGCACRCAGTTTGCCATGGCTCCCATGAATCTCCTGCCTGAAGGACGGACGGCGGCGTATACCAGCTCCGGGTCGTGGGCATCCAAGGCCATCAAAGAGGCGCAACGTATCGGCAACATTCATATCGCTGCTGATTGCGCCAAGGATCGGCCATGCCGGGTACCAAGAGTGGATGAGCTGGACGTACCGGACGATGCGGCGTACCTACATATCACGAGCAACGAAACGATTTCCGGCGCACAGTGGAAGACGTTTCCCGAATGTGCAGTGCCGTTGGTAGCGGATATGTCGTCTGATATTCTTTCGCGGCCCTTGGACCTGTCGCCTTTCGGATTGATCTACGCTGGTGCGCAGAAAAATCTGGGACCGTCCGGGGTGACCTTGGTGATAATTCGTAAAGACCTGGCGGCACAGGCACCGGAGACTCTGCCTGCCATGTTTCGGTATCAGACGCATATCGATAACGGATCCATGTATAACACCCCCCCCTGCTTCAGCGTGTATCTGCTCATGCTGGTTACCCGGTGGTTGACGGCTCAGGGCGGCGTGGCAGARATGGAAAAAATAAATCAGGGGAAGGCAGACAAGGTGTATGCCGCTATAGATGCTACAGAATTCTATACAGGTGCAGCAGATATGGCATGTCGGTCCGTAATGAACGTGACCTTCAATCTGCCTACGGAAGAGTTGGAAGCTCAATTCGCCAAAGAATCCGACGCGGCAGGACTAAAAGGCTTGAAAGGGCATCGGYCTGTTGGTGGTCTTCGTGCATCGATTTATAATGCGTTTCCCGTAGATGGAGTGGATGCGTTGGTGGCCTTTATGAAGGATTTTGAGAGCGCGAATGGATGACGGAAATCGGCGCGCCCGTCATCCGAAACAGGCACATCGCTTCCGCCTAAAAAGAGTTACTGTCCCTAATTATTGCATGTTGAATTCGTTCCAAACCGAAGAGTGAGGAAGGATAAATTTATGGCCCGGGTTATCTCGATGTTTCTACTTTGCCTCACCATCCATCCATGGGCAGGGGCAGCTTCCGTCCACTTGCCCGAACCGACCGGACCCCACAACGTAGGCACCTTAACCCTTCATCTCGTTGATGCGGAAAGGGAAAATTCATTTACGGAAGATAAAGATGACAAACGTGAATTGATGGTTCAGGTATGGTATCCGGCGAAACCAGAAGTAGATGCTCAACCCACATTCTATGCCCCGAAAAACGAAGAAGCCATAAAGATTTTATTTGGTACCAAGGCCTCACCTCCCAGAAAATTGAAGCCCGAAATTATCGATTCGATTATCCGTCCCCTAAAGACACATTCATTCAAAGATGCCCCTGTATCGTTCACCCATTCGACATATCCGATACTTATTTTTTCTCATGGCTATCTCGGATCGATGAATCAATATACCGTACAAGCGGAATATCTGGCGAGTCATGGATATATTGTTGCAGCTGTTAATCATACCTACTACGCGAATATCGCTATCATGCCCGGTGAAAGCATCATCACCTACAAAGGAAAGGTAAACTTTGGTGATGCCAAAAAAGCRGACCAACAGCTAACCGATATTGTTGCCGTGTGGACGAAGGATATATCTTTCGTCGTCGACGAATTGGAATCGCTAAATGAACCTGGTTCCGATCACGCTTTGGCTGGGCGAATTGATTTTTCCAGAATGGGTATTTACGGACATTCGTTTGGTGGTGCCGCTGCCGGCGAAGTTTGCTCTCTCGATCCCCGTTTCAAGGCAGGTGTCAATATGGATGGCTATCCGTATGGGCACGCCATCGAGAGAGGAATGAGCATACCATTTCTTTTTATCAAGGCTGCGCGGGAACCGGCAAACAAACCATTGCTCAAAGCCAGGGGTATGTCCGTGGAGGACTACGACGCTATTATGGATCGCTTTTTTGATACATCGTTAGCCTTCTCGAAAATGAGCCGCCCGGGGTATATCATTACATTCGACAAGATGCGGCATCTCAATTTCTCCGATTTACCCTACTTCGCACATCTTAGTGCGTTCGGCAAATTCGTCGTTGGTGAGTTCGATCCCCAAGAGGGCGGAGAATTGATCAATGACCTAACACGTACTTTTTTCGACAAATATCTCAAAAATGAAAATATCGCTATGCCGCCTCAATCTGTTGCCGATCATCCTCTGGCGAGTGTCATTTCCCACAATACCACCCCATGATTCATGGTGATCAGGGTGGAATATTGGGTTATTCACCAGTTCCACGATCCCCTATTTCCACATTTCGGCGGCACCATCCAAATATTCAAGGTAGAAACATCTGTGCCCCGATCTCGTTTTGTTCGTGTTAGTTAAAATTTCAGACTGAAGCTCGATTTTTCTACCTGGTCCCTTTGTCCCGGTGGAGAGGCGGGTTTTTTGATCGCCACCGAGAGTTACTTTATGCTAGTCGGTTATATGCGATAAATGAGAAGGGTTTCGATGATGGCATCAGAATCAACTGAACAGCAGCAGCCTGTAAGCCGATTGCAGGTAGGGTATTGGCTCGTCACCACCGTGATGGGCGGCGCAATAATCATGTGCCTGGAACTCTTGGGCTTTCGACTCTATGCGCCCTACATCGGGTACTCCATTTATATATGGGGAACGATGATTGCCGCAGTCATGGTGGCGTTGNCCGTGGGGTATCCCCTGGGCGGTTATCTGGCAGATCGATCCAAAAGCGACGTGCCGATGTATGCATGTATTTTATTCAGCGGGCTGTATCAAATAGGCATCCTGTTCGTGGCCCATCCGTTACTGAAAATAGTGGTGCCATGGGGGCCATTTACCGCTACGACGTTGGCTACGCTGGTCATTTTTGTTCCCCCGTTATTAGCTCTTGCGGCTATTGGACCGTACATTATTCGGCTGCTTGCTCGAATGGGACATGTGGGCACGACAGCTGGACAGGTCTTTGCCCTATCCACTATTGGCAGCGTGGTAGGTACGTTGGGTACTGTTTTCTTTCTACTGCCCACTTTCGGTACTCGGGTCACCATGGGCATAGCTTGTGTTGCAACAGTTCTCCTGGCATGCGGTGGACTGCTCTTTCGGCGCAATCCATTAACGGTATCCGTAATACTGTTATTGGCAGTTCCGCAGGGGATGGGCGATCCGTGGCAAGCCGGGGCACTGTTTGCACGGGATTCAGCGTATAATCTGGTGCGGGTTGTGGAGGAAGATGGCGAACGCCGTTTGATTCTAAACGATGGAAACTCCATTCAATCCAGCATAAAAATAAATTCCAGTTCATGGCGTACGCAGCGCTATTTCGATGTCTTTGCTTTGGCGCCGTTAATGGTGGAAGCAGAAAATGCGTTGTTGCTGGGTATGGGTGCTGGGGCAGGCGTGCATGTGCTTCGCGCATCGCAACCCGATTTGATCATTGATGCTGTAGAGATTGATCCGGTAGTGGTTCAAGTGGCGAAAGACTTTTTTGATATACAAGAGAGCGAAAAACTCACTATTTTTATAGAGGATGCGCGGCCTTGGCTAGAGCATACCGAGCGCCTTTATGACATTATCCAAATTGATTTGTATCACGGTGGACATTACATACCTTTTTACCTGACCACCGTGGAATTCTTTGAATTGGTGCAGGATCATCTTTCTATGGAAGGTGTATTTATGATGAATGTACTGGACCTGGGGTCGCGCCTTGAAATGCTGGATGCTACGGTAGCCACGTTGGAGACGGTATTCCCTTCGGTCTTTGTGATGAGCGGCGGGGTCAATCACATTGTGGTGGCATATAACCGGGATATCAGTTTGGCTCAACAACGCAATGCGTTGATCGCCTTGAAACCAACAGCGGAATTTGAGTGGCTCACAAGCTGGGCTGTAAATAACATTTACACCTTTGAAACTACGGATGATGCGCGGATATTTACCGACGACCATGCCCCGGTGGAGCCTATAATTCGGCGTATGTTGGCAGAGTACGAGCGTACTCAATCCGGTGACTGAAATAGTCCGCACTACTTATTCGTGAAACCACTTCTTGCGTTTCTTCGTGTTGGATGAATCGTCGTAATAGTAGTAATAATAATATCGGCGCCGATTCGATTTAAGACCGTTTAACACCACCCCTGCCAGCGGTCCTGCCGTACCTTTCAGCAGATCCATCGCTCTCTTGATAGTTTCCCGGCGGGCATTGTCGACGGA
>NVWG01000023.1 GCA_002746185.1 Candidatus Hydrogenedentota bacterium | reverse complement strand
ATCTTAGCAACTCCGCCGGAGCCGACCTTCTCATCTTATCTCCGGACCCAGCCACCCACTCGACCTGGAACGGGTCTCCATATTCCTGCAAACACCCAAACCACCTTTAACCACAGATAGTGTGTAGATAAGTCAAGCAAAATTTATCCTTTTTTTATGTTGTTTTCCTCTGGTTGATGGAGTTATCCCCAAGGGTTGGTAGGGTTTTCCGCTGATGAGGATGGCGCGCATAAGGATGAGTTGTTTGCGCATGATGGCGACGAGGGCGACCATGCGGGGTTTTCCCTGGGCGATGAGTTTCCGGTAGATGCGGCGAAATGGGGTGTCGCCTTTGATGGCTATCATGGCGGAGAGGTAGAGGGCTTGACGGATGCGTGGGTTGCCTTGTTTGGATAAGCGACTGCGTCCGTGGATGCTGGTGCCGGATTGTCGATGACTGGGGGACATGCCGGTGAAGGCGGTGAGTTGTCGGGCGTAGGTGAAGCGCCGCAGATCGCCCAGCTCGGCGAGGACGGTTGCGGCGGTGAGAAACGCGATGCCGTAGATGGTGCAGAGCAGTTCCATGTCGCGCTTGAGTTCGGGGTGCGCCTCGATGAGTTCTTTCATGGCTTGTTCGACGCGGGTAATGTCCCCGGTGAGTAACCGCAATCGTTTGGTTTGGTTTTTCTGTATGAAGGCCGAGGTACAGGTTTCGTGCCGCCGATTTTTCATGGCCGTACGTTGGCGTACCAACTGGTCGCGGTAGCGATTGAGTTCGCGCAGCTCGGCTCGTTCCGCACTCATCGGCTCATAGGGGATGGGAGTACGCTCCACCCCGTAAAAGCCCAATGCGCGTGCCTCTAGGCGATCTGTTTTGTTGCGCACGCCCAGGCTTTTGATGAAGGCAGCGGTATACGCCGGGGGCGCAATGGCCGGGCATAGAGCCGGGCGTATTTCCAACAGCCAAACGGCCAACTCGCTGGAATACCGCCCCGTAGCTTCCATCACGACGCGCACCTCATCAGGGTTCACGTCGAAGGCATCGAGCCAGGTGAGAAACTTCGCCACGCCTTCGCGCGAGCGCGCAAACGTAGCCCCGGGAATATCGCGCAGCGGCGTATCCGGGTAATGCTGATGCGACAAAACCATCGCCGCATCAAACGTGGCCTTCGCCACATCCATACCCACCCAATGGAACAAGTCTCGACGGGCAGCGTCTTTCATGATAATATCCTCCTTGTTAGGTTATGTGGCCACCTGACCCTTCTTGCACGATTCGGAGTAGTGTCCGGGATAGTGTTCGGTCTTCACGGTGGACCACGCGAACAGGAGGTGGGGAACATCTGTGGTACGGGCTTTACAACGTCCCTGATTTCACTAGGCCTCCACCTCCTGTTCTATTGTGCCACACGGCCATGCAGCACAAATGTCGGACTAAAATTCCGAGGAGACTTATCCACATTTCCACACGATCTTCCAAAAGAAAAAGGACCAAAAAGAAAACCACTGCGACGATGAATTCGCTGCGCATGTCTCCATGAGGAGTAACATACAAGATTACACCGATTTACACAGATGGGTGTTTTGGTGTGGAGGCGGAGTACGAGGGGAAAGATGGAGACCCGTCCCGGGGTACTGCCGTACGGTATGAAGGGCAAGTGTCTGAGCCGAAAACCCCGGCACAACGGGGTAAAACGGAGAAGAGGCATACTCAAATTGCTATTTAAACGGCGTATTTCTCTTTAGCGCGAACTTGCCCTTTTGAAATAATGTGATTCTGTAATTGGGTTGCTACGTATTCTGCAAGTTTAACGGGTACAGCGTTTCCAATCATTTGCTCTAAATTAGTCTTGGTACCTTCCAGCAAAAAATCGTCTGGGAAAGTTTGGATTTGAGCTCTTTCTCTCGTAGTCAATACACGAATTTTTTTACTGATTGGAGCAGTATCACCTGGGTGCCCGGGGTATCCATCAGGCACAGGACGATTTACACCTCTTATGGTTGGACTAGGCTCGTCAATACTAAAAACAGCTCGACGCTTATAACTTCGAGGATGACGATAGTAATGTTCAAAATCTAGTTCATCGTCAAAGTATTCTCTTAAAGTAATAGGGTTATTGCTAAGATTATCTATAAGTCGTTCTTCTAAAACATTATCCATACCATTTAACTCTCCAATCATGAAGTATCTATTTCGTTTCTGCGGTACTCCACACAGGCACGCATTTAGAACGACTTGAGTTATCCCATATCCACTTTTCCTCAAAATATCTTTTGCTATGCTTACAGATGTGCTATTTCGTGCTCTCTGTACATTTTCCATTACAAAATATTCAGGTCTAATTTGTCTGATAATTTCTGCATAGTGAATGGTTAACGTCGCTCGCCCTAAATTTTCATCTCTTTTGCCTGCTGATGAAAAATCTTGGCAAGGAGGGCCTCCGATTATGATATTCGGCGACAGGGTGATAATTTTTTTTGTTACACTTTCTACATCCGACAAATCAGACGCAAACACCGGATGATCGAAATTTTTCCCGTATAATTCGATTGCTGGCCCCCAATTTTCGAAGGCGCCTAAAATATCGAATCCAGCATTGGAGAAACCTCTTGACATTCCTCCTGCACCAGAAAAAAGATCGACTACGTCAAGTTTCATTGGGCATCCTCGTCAAATATATCTGTTGAGAAATATATAATCGCATCAAATCTTCTTTCAGGGCTAAGATATTTTTGACCACCACCGAGGATAATATTCTTAATCTCATCTTTAGAGATTATTGGATCCGTTAGCCTTGAACATGAAATGAGTGGATTCATTTTGATACCTGAGATTGCGAATTCTTTATCATTTAGCGTATCAAATGTCATTCCGTCATATATGGGAGCTTGATATACCTTCCCATTAATTGACACTTCATATAGGAAACGTGCTAAACGTAGCGCTGCACGCTGAACTCTTGTAATTTTATTGCCTGTATTATTTTTTGCAGATTCCATAAACAATCTCGACAAGGCAAAATCAGTCCATACAAACAAGTCGAGGCAGTTATCTGCTAACTTTGCTGTAGTACCAATTGTTTTCCAAACAGGTTGCATCAATATTGGCCTTTGATTACCAGAATATGTCGAAAAGAAATTTTCAAGAGCCTCAAGAATACTGTCCAATTGAGATCCAACTTCATGTGAATTGTCCCAATTACGTATGCGATGGCAGCATGGCTCAAATATTTCTCTAATTTGCTCGAAAGAATCCCGGCATGAATCTACCATACTCAGAGCCATATATCGCATAGTCGGGGATCTAACAACCATTTCTGTGCCAAATTTATCATCAGTTAATTTTGCGGTCGAATTATCTGGAAGAGTAGTAAGCTTAATTTCTAAAGGTCTCAAAGGGGTCCCGTTAGATGCGTTTCTAAGCACTAAATCAATTGGCTTCAATTCATCATGTAGAAACTCATTGAACGGTTCATATCGGGATTCGAATGAAAATTCTATTTCTTCATTCGCCAAAGATGTATTGAAAACCTCATCAAGAGTGGCTTCTCTTTGAGAAATCTCTCGCGTCTCATCTAGTTCCAGCAAAATCGCGCAAATACTTTGGCTTCTCATGTAACAGGCTAAGGCTGCTGGAAATGAGGAATTAAATTKATTCTTTCCCCAATAATACGGGTCGGAAAAATCTCGATTCGAATTTGTCAAACCGAATAGCCCTGGCGTTTCCATATGTTCCTTTACTGCCTCCACATTTTTCAGTTATTCCCGAACTTGATTAATTCTTTCCACGAAGGTTATCAATTTTCCAGCAAACAATCAATTGAGGATTCATCGTTATCTAAATTCAAACTTTATGTAAATTTCATCAAGGAAATGGCCCTTTGTTACATTTCTCGCTCCAGACGTGTGCGCCCAATGAAGAAAACATGCTTCTGCAGTGGACTACTAGGAGGTATGCGGGTTTGCGGGTTTGGGTTGTTTGGCGGCGGGTTTCTTGGGTAGGGCGGGTTTTACTTTTGGTTTGCTTTTACGTTTGCCTTTTCCTTTGGGTTTTGGGGTGTCGATTCTGGCTGTTACCATGTCTCTGGCGGCGAAGGTGTGGTGTTTTAGGAGTTCTTGGGGGAGTTCTTTTAGGAAGCGGCTGGGGGTGGAGATGCGTTGGCGGCCGTGTTGGGTGCGGGTGCAGGTCTCGGTGATGATGAGGCGTTTTTGGGCGCGGGTGAGGGCGACGTAGAAGAGGCGGCGTTCTTCTTCGAYGGTGCCGTCGCGGAGGGAGCGGGCGTGGGGTAGTAAKCCTTCTTCGGCGCCGACGATGAACACGTAGGGGAATTCCAGGCCTTTGGCGCCGTGCATGGTCATGAGGGTGATGCCGTTTTTTTTGCGGTCGTCCTGGGCACTGCGGTCGGCGTCGGAATTGAGGGAGCTGCGGTCGAGGAAATCCATGAGGCTGGGCTGTTGGGCGTTTTTCTCGTATTCTTCCAGGGCATCGAGGACGGCTTCTACATTATCCCAGCGGAACCCGGCGTGCTCGGGAGTTTTGGAGGTACGCTCCATCTCGGCTTTATATCCGATGCGCTGTACCATCTCCCGGGCGATGTCTGCCATGGGCTGGTTGCGTTCGCGAAATCGCGCGCGGTACTCCCCCACTATCCCGAGGAATTGGCGGATACCCTGCTCGGCGCGTCCGGTAATCACACCGGATTTGAGTGCCACCGCCATGCCTTTGCCGAGGGAGAGTTTCTTTTCGCGGCATAGGTCGTGGACGGCGTGGAGGGTTTTGTCGCCGATGCCTCGCCGCGGCATATTCACGATGCGCAGGAAGGACGGCTCGTCTCGGGGATTGGCGAGCACTTTGAAATATGCGATCACGTCTTTCACTTCGGAGCGCTCGAAGAAATCCTGCCCACCGTAAACGGCATAGGGAATTTGTGCGCCTCGCAGGACGATCTCGATGGCGCGGGACTGGTTGTTGGAGCGGTAGAGGACGGCGAAATCGTGGTTATCGGCGCCCTCGGTGAGTTTAAAGTTTTGCAGCCATTCCACCAGCAGCTTGGCCTCGTGTTCTTCGTCGCCAGTGAGGACGTGGTCGATGGGAGGGCCTTCGCCGCACGCGCTGACCATGGCTTTGTCGCGGCGTTTGCTGTTATGGGCAATCAACGCATTTGCGGCTTTGACGATGGGTTCTACCGAGCGGTAATTTTGGTTCAGGGTGACGATTTTCGCTTTGGGGAAGTCCTTTTCGAATTGGAGGATATTTTTTACGTCAGCACCGCGCCAGCCGTAGATGGACTGGTCGTCATCGCCCACGACGCAGAGGTTTTTATGCTTGCCCACGAGGGTCTGGATGAGGTTGTACTGCACGTCGTTGGTGTCCTGATACTCGTCCACCATGATGTATTTGTAGCGACGTTGAAAATGACCGCGTACTTTGGGATGTTCCTGCCAGAGTCGCAGCACGAATTGAAGGAGATCGTCGAAGTCGAGGGTATTCGCGGCGCGGAGTGCGGATTGATAGCGCTCGTGAATTTCCGGCAGCCAGGTCTCGTATTTTTCACGGGTAGCCAGTTCGTCGTCGCTCTCTTCTGTGGGTCGCGGCAGCGTGTATGCATCGTCCCCGGACTTCCCTTTCATGAGGCTGATGTGTTCGCGTAATATGCCGGGACTGAATTCTTCCTGCGAGCCATCCAGGTCTTCGATGACGCGGCGAATGAGGGTACGCACGTCGCCTTCGCCGGACACGGTGAAATTTTTCCGGAAGCCCAGCAGCTCGATGTGCTCACGGAGGACTTTTAGGCAATACGAATGAAACGTGGAGATGGTTATTTCGGCGGCTTGTTTCTTGCCTGTAAGATGGGCGACCCGGTCGCGCATTTCCGCTGCGGCCTTGTTGGTGAAGGTGACGGCGAGAATTTCGGAGGGCAAGGCCTTTTTCCGGGCGATGATATAGGCCATGCGCCGGGTGACGACGCGGGTCTTGCCGCTTCCCGCTCCGGCGAGGACCAGCATAGGGCCGTCGATATGACGAACCGCCTCCAGCTGGGCAGGATTCAGCCCCTGTTCATATTTGGATAAACGCGACATGTTCTACAGCAACCCCTCCCCCGGAAAGGTGCCGATTGTAGCATTCGTGGGCGACCCAAGGGAATCCTCGATTGCAATGCATTGCCCGGACTGCCCTGCACCGCGTATAATAGCGGCTCATCTTCGTTACATGCGCCGGAATAGCCTGTCCGGCTTGAATGTTCACCCCAAAAGACACTAACAACATTGGAATCCCCTGACATGCGATCTGTGATTGAAAACGATATTTTGCCTCGTGTTGAGAAGCCTTCCCGGTATTTGGGTACGGAATTGAATACGGTGCATAAGGACCCGGCGGAGGTGGATCTGCGGATCGCGCTGGTGTTCCCTGATTTGTATGACCTGGGTTTGGGTAATCTGGGGCTGCTGATACTGTATTCCATTCTGAATGACTTGGATTGGTGCTGGTGTGAGCGGGCGTATTCTCCTGCGCCGGATATGGAGGCGCTGCTTCGAGAGCGGGACATGCCTTTGTTCTGTAATGAGTCGAAGGATTCGGTGGGGGATATGGATCTCATCGGGGTGACGCTTCAGTCGGAATTGACGTATACGAATATTCTCACGATTATCGATATGGCTGGACTTCCCTTGCGCGCTGTGGATCGTGATGAGGACGCGCCGCTTATCTTCGGAGGTGGGCCGGCAGTATTCAATCCGGAACCCCTCGCGCCGTTTTTCGATTTCTTCGTTATTGGCGAAGGGGAAGATGTGATACTGGAAATTGCCGAGCTGATGCGGGATATGAAGGGTCGGCCCAAGCTRGAGAARYTGAAGGCGCTGGYRGARMTTKAWGRGAYCKWYKTCMMYGNSTYGTNNAYYCYMTSRMYGYGCTGSSCRATNNACRGMWTTKMCCNMAGRAARWYRYSMYGAAAATTGTGAAGCGTCTGGTGGATACGTTGGATGGCGCGAAGTTTCCCACGAACTACATTGTTCCCTTTACGCAACAGGTGCATGACCGGCTTTCTCTGGAAGTGCTTCGTGGGTGTACGCAGGGCTGTCGATTTTGTCAGGCCGGGATGGTGACGCGTCCCGTGCGGGAACGCACGCTGGAAAACATCGATCAACTCATGAAAGAGTCATTGGAGAAAACGGGGTACGAAGAAGTATCACTGGTATCCCTGTCTACATGTGATTATTCTCGTCCGGTGCAGTTGGCGGAACAGGCGGCAGTTCGTGGCCGATTGAATCATACATCTATATCGCTGCCTTCCCTGCGTCTCGATTCATTTTCTGTGGAAATGGCGGATCGCGTATCGGATGTACGGCGCAGCGGGTTGACCTTTGCGCCGGAAGCCGCCACGCCGCGTCTGCGATCTGTAATCAATAAATGGATTCCCGATGAAGACCTGCTGAACATGTCTGCGGAGGCGTTCAAGCGAGGCTGGAAACATGTGAAATGTTATTTCATGATAGGGTTGCCCACGGAGCGGGACGAGGATGTGGAAGCTATCGGGGATTTGTGCAAGCGAAACCTGGCAGTAGGGCGAGCCATCAATCCCAATGCTAAAATACACTTGGGCGTATCCACTTTTGTGCCCAAACCGTTCACCCCGTTTCAGTGGGCCGAACAGATAGACATGGAGGAGACGGAACGTCGTCAGGATCTGCTGGGAAAAGTGCTGAACCGGAATAAAAACATCAAGTTKRKYSRMSATWSWTCKSAGRCTMMKKKTAYMGWRKRCYKRRKWAMMMRRGYAGRWMSWYKKGGSGMSRWTSYCRYYKWKKCRRCGWKGYKTWMCRRGRCRCKRTYTGAGTCTTGGGATGAATTATGTAATCTGGATGCGTGGCTGAAGGCTATTGACGAGATAGATTACGATGTGAAATTCGAGTTTCGTCAGCGGGATCTGGACGAACGGCTGCCGTGGGATCACATTGATGTACTTATGCCTAAGGAGTGGTTTCAGGAAGACTGGAACCGGGCCATGGAACTGCAGCATGCGCAGGATTGCCGTGCCGGGAAATGTCACATGTGCGGCGTGATATCCCGTGAACGGAAACTGTGTCAGCACATGCTGGTGAATCAGCGTAAGGGACGTATCGACGAAAAAGAATGGTCACCGGAACCGCAAGTGGAATACGTGGAGCCGGAACCGGTACAGCGTGTTCGATTTCGTATTGGCTGGGACGGGGAAGTTCGTCATCTTTCTCATCTGGAACGGCAGAATGTTTGGATACGTGCATTGCGTCGCGCCAAAACACCCATGGCCTACTCTCAGGGATTTCATGCTCACCCGAAGATTCAATTTGCCTCGGCATCGCCTGTTGGAGAAGCATCGGGAGGCGATTATCTGGACGTGGTTCTTACCGAGACGGTGAATGCCCAACTATTGGGGCAGCAGCTCCACGACGTGCTGCCCAAGGGATTCAGTGTACTTGAAAGCTGCGACGTTCCTTTGCGTGATGCKWCTCTNATSMRKYWWRGKMAWRRSRATGGAANYATAMWCYSKRMWTSRYYSMGSSKWWTKAMRYMKMKWTACMAKYRMSWSTWGATGAAATCATGGCTTCTGAGGAATGGATTGTGTCGCGCCGGGCGAAAGTTCGGGGTAAAAAACGGCGTGGTCCTGCATTCAAATTTGTACCGTTTAATTTTAGGCCTTGTATTGCCGATCTGGCCGTAATCGAATCTCCCGATTCTGCCATACCCGGCACGGCTATCCGATTCACCACGCGGTTGGTGGAGGGCAAGCTGGCTAAGCCGAAGGAAGTCTTCGAGGCGTTGGAAGCGACCCCCAACTTGAGCCGTGTTGTTCGGGAAAATACCTTGCTTCATGCCCCGGATAACCAGTTTGGCAGCGAATCAACTGCGATACCGACAGAGGAACCAGCCACGACAGCTGGCTAGTTTCGTCTCCAGCCGCTTTTTCGTTTTATTGCATACTGCTGAATAGGGTCTATAGAATAGAATCTCACTGGAATCGCCTAGCTTCCAGTGGCTTGGTGGACACCCTGGAGAACCGCCCATGTATACCCCTGTATTTCGTTTCATCTGCTTAGCTCTGATTGCTGTAAGTGCTTCCGGATGTCTGGTGGCAGCTGGAGCAGCAGGCGGTGCGGCAGGTGTCATTTACATCAAGGGAAACGTAAAGGACTATCTGGACTACTCTGTACCTCAAATTCACGTTGCCGCAGAAAAGGCGCTGACGAATGAAGGGTTGACGTTATCCTTAAATCGGGTTGATGAATCCAGTGCACGGCTCGAATCGGAATACGCCGACGGCAAGAACATCACTGTGAATATCGAAAGAGTAACCCGGGAAGGGTCGCAAATCTCGATACGTGTGGGCGCGGCGGGTGACAACCAGCGGGCACTCCGAATTTTAAGCAACATTGAATACTTCCTCGAAGGCAATTAAAAAAAAGGCTTCCCGCATCTCTGCAGGAAGCCTTGTAAATCCTAGTTCGGATCGGATTTAATATTTCCTACCCTTCTTTTTCTTATGTTTTTTCTTTTCTTTGTGTTTGTTTTTGAGACCATGCGGGAGTTTCTTCGTCTTCATTTCATGCCATGGGCCATGAATCCCTGAACCAGTCTCCCACCGATGCCCGGCATCACGATAGTAATAATCGCCGGAGTAAAAGGTATTTTCAAATCCCACGGCTTTATATACACCCAGACCTGAATCAAAAACCAACTCTACATCGTCGTTGTGATGTTTTTTCCGGTAACCATGTGCAGGCGCGTGATCCGGCGGACCCGATGATCGATGGACCCCGCCGCCTACATGACTGCCGCCGGAGCCGCCTCCACCGCCAATGCCACCTCCAATACCTACATCCCATCCGCTCCCATTGGAAGCGCATCCGGATAAGGCCAGCGTAGCCAACCCTAGAAACATGCTTAGTATGGTTTTTTTAAGAATCAAAACGAATCCCCCTTTTCTATTGAATAAATAGTAACATGGAATGGTCAATCCGTCACCAATAAATCATCTAACTTGTAAATATAAAAATCAGCCCACATCGGCAATGCCGATGTGGGCTGTATACCTCATATACCCCCATATTAACTATTCAGGTTCTTCCTCGAAAGTAATTCGAACGATGAAAGGTCCGAGACTACTGTCGAATGGTACTTCCAGCCAGATTGTCTTGGTCGGGTATTTCACTTTATAGTTTTCGCCGCTTACGACCGTAGGGAGACTCAGCTCCATGGGTTTTTCCCCATTGGAATTCATCTTGGCCTTAGCGCCGCCAGCCAGCATATTGACCATTTCGGCCACTCCATCGGTGACTTCATCATTGATGGAATCATACTCCGAACCCATGAGTTGGCCTATCATATTCAGCGCTGTTGTTGCAGGCAGCGACAGCGCRCACGTACCTGTGGCACGACCGCTGATACCGATAAGAGCCACCAGATCGCCCTTGCCAGAGTTAGAATCAGAAAGCCCAACGGGTCCTCGCTTGGCTTCTGAAGACAGCATGGTGGAAAAAATATCCTGGATACTCTCAATAAAAGGATTTACAAGTTCTGCTTTCATGGTGGTCCTCCCAAAGAACATATAGAAATTGAACGTAATCCAACTCCCCTAAAACATTTATCCTCACGGGGCAGGAAATAAAAAATTATGCGCTTGCTTTGTATTTTTCGATGGTAATATTTATTTTTTCGATGATGGTCGCTGGCTCAAASGGTTTGATAATRTAATTCTGAGCACCCGCTTTTAACGCTTCYACAATACGGCCYTTTTCGGCTTCYGTAGTCACCATGATAATCGGCATGGTTTTACCAAGCGCCCGAATGGCTTTTACTGCATCGATACCCAACATATTGGGCATATTCCAATCCATCAGGACCAGATCTACATCCACATTCTGGACGGCCTCTACAGCTTCTTTACCATCAGCTGCTTGTTCCACATCGGTAATGTCCGCGCGCGCCAAGGCACCAATAATCACCTTTCGCATAACAGCAGAATCATCAACCACTAATGCTTTCATCGTATTCTCCCCCGGTGCAACATTACCGAAAATGTCTTATTCGCCTGCAATATTCTCTCTCTATATATAATACCCCGAAAATCCAGTTATTGCAAAACAATGCTCAGCAGAACGGTTATTTTTATCTACATGACATCGAAATCATTGTAACTTACTTATTTTCAGACAGTTAAACTGGTATCGCATTTCAACATTCAAGCAATTTTTTTCATGGTTACACCAAATTGTATAATTGTTTTTATTGTTTACGTTATGATTTACATAATTTTACCCGGTATAGTAAAAAAATTCAGATTGATTCCATGGTCGAAAATATGATATTTTACTTGGGCTTTTGGCAGGCTTGAGTATGATTCACGACCGATTTTCCGTGGTCCTGTGTTGGGGGTTTTTGTAAGTCTTTACCTGTCAACTATTTATACGTCCCGTTCGTCTAGTTTGGTCTAGGACACCGCCCTTTCACGGCGGCAACAGGGGTTCAAATCCCCTACGGGATGCCATTTTTATTTTTCCTTACCTTTTTCATGGATATTCCCCCTTTATCGTGAGTACAATTGCCGCTCTCTGTTCAACGTATTGAAAAGGAATCGTAATGTCACATTATATTCGCAACGCTTCGTTCACCATGGTAGTTCTTTCCGTTTTTGTTTGCGGCCTTACCTTTGCCGCCGCTCCCGATGGCGAGGGCTGGACCTCACTCTTTAACAATAAAGATTTCTCCGGTTGGAAATTAACGGAAAAGCAAAAGCCTATCTGGACTGTTCAGGATGGTGTATTGGATTGCTCTCCTCGATCCGACATCAGGGGCGATCAGTCGTTGTGGACCGAAGAAGAATTCGGTGATTTTGAGCTGGTAATGGAATGGCGTATCAAGGAAACGAAGGGACTCGCTGCCATTCCGGTCATTTTTCCTGACGGCACACATGCCAAAGATGCTTCCGGCAAAGATATCCAGATCAATCGTCCCAATGCAGATTCCGGGGTGTACGTGCGYGGATCATCCAAATCACAAATCAACATCTGGTGCTGGCCTATCGGATCGGGTGAAGTGTATGGTTACCGAAACGATGGCAAAATGCCTGCAGCAGTGCGAGCCGGGGTTACCCCTCGCGCGAATGCTGATAAACCTGTGGGCGAATGGAACAGCTTTAGTATCACGATGAATGGCGATAAACTGACTGTGGTACTCAACGGCGTTACCGTACTGGATGCAGCGGAATTGCCTGGTGTACCGGAGCGAGGCCCCATCGCGTTACAGCACCACGGCGGATACGACCCGAAATCTGATACATGGAATGGTGCATCGAGTCTGGTGCAGTTTAAAAATATCTACATCCGCGAACTGAACTGATCCCCCACTACATTTCTTGCAACAACTAACATCCTGTCAGGAGAACTCCATGCGTGTGAAAATCGACGGCATTATGCCGGCTATATTTACCCCTTTTACTCGGGGCGGAAAAGAAGTGGATTATGATCGCGCTTGCGCTTATGCCAATCATCTTGCTGATAAAGGAGTGGATGGTATTTTTATAGCCGGTACCAGCGGCGAAGGTCTCCTCATGTCCCTTGATGAGCGAAAAACTCTTACGGAAGCGCTCATTCAAGCCGTGGGAAAACGCATTCGGGTTATTGTGCAGACGGGCTGCCTGGATACGCCGTCAACGCTGGAACTCACGCTACATGCGAAGCAGGCCGGGGCGCATGCTGTAGCCATTTATACGCCAGCCGGGTATGCCTTTGATGATGCGGCTTTGTATAACCATTACAAGTACATTGCGACACGCGCTCCGCAGGTTCCTATCATGCTTTATAATATCCCCTCATTCACAAATAACAATCTATCCCCGGATCTCATCGTGCGACTGGGCACAGAATTCGACAATATTGTGGGTATGAAAGATTCCAGCGGCGATATGAACCACCTGGTTCAAGTGCTGGCTAAGTCTCCCAAGGGTTTTACCGTCATCAACGGGTCGGATCCATTTTCTTATCAAGCCTATCTGTCTGGTGCGAAAGGAACTGTATCCCTGACGGCAAACGTGRTRCCGGAAATWTTCGCGGAYATTTATACGAGTGTTCAAAAAGGMAATNTTAAANCGTGCTCTCAAAGCGAACGAGAAAATGAATCGGGTAATTGAAGGGCTGGGCGGCGGTAAAATACTCGCCATGTATAAAGAAGCCGTTCGACAGCGTGGGTTCGATCCAGGGTTCATGCGCATGCCTCATCGGGAATGTACTGTCGCCGAAAAGAAGCGGGTTACGAAGGTATTAAAAGCGGAGCAACTTATCTAGGTCTTATGCTCGCTTGTTGAGAATCGATTCGAGCTGCTGACAGTACGAATGCGGGCATGCGGGGTGATCAGATTGCCGCACTACGCTTCGCTTCGTTCGCAATGWCATACTTGGCTGATCCTTTAAATTCGGTAGAATCCCCTTTTAGTGGATCGCAGCATATAGCAATATCTCTTTTTTATATTGCCGCGTTTGGYATGRCAWTTYTCATTTGACAAAAAAGCCCGCCGCACGAAGCGACGGGCTTGCTAAATAATAGATGCGTATTTTACTTATTGAGCTTTTTGTTCTTCCAGTATTTTGTTCCGGCGATATCTGCCTGAAGCATGAGTCCTACCTCGGTAATCTGGTAAAACGCCATGCCGTCATGGAATGTAGCTTCGGCATTTGCCCCGGCAGTACCTGCAACGGCGTTGGCATTGGCATCTGCTTCCCAGCCTATATCCACAAATTTAWTAAATATATCTTCGTTCTCGAAGAAGAAGATGATTTGGTATTTCTGCACGCCCAAGCCGATATTCAACCCGGCGGTACCCATTTTCATATATGTGCGTTTGCCGGATTTTTTGTCTACAGCCACACCTTGACCGCCACCACCGGAGATGAAAAGCGATAACTTCACGTTGTCCAATATGGCGTATCCTGCGGCCTTTTCGTATTGTTTTTTCGCGTTTTCATTCTTGCTGAGCAAATCATCCAATGTTTCTTTGGCCATGGCATCAATTTTRTCRCGTTTNATCTNGAGCYTTGTTGGCATAGACGGGCAATGCAAAGGTGATTACCAGCATTGGAATTAAAAATCTAGACATCGTTTTCATATTGTGTTCCCCGTAGTCATTATTCCTAGTTTACAAGTACAGTATACCATACAATCTCATAGATAGTTTCGTATCTTGGATTCAAATTGCGAGCGCAACAATCATGGCTGAGTGGGAGACTTATCCATATCTCCACGGCGCAGGTTTCCTATTCATTATTCTCCAGGATTCTCGGCGTTCACCAACCAGGTGGCGAACTTCATGGACACGCCGTCGTCGGTGCTGAACGGCGCCAGTGCTTCTTTAACCGCATTGCGCACCTTTGCAATGGTATCCGCATCGGACTCGGCCATGATACGACTCAGCGGTCCAATTTTGAGAACAAAATCTACGCTGTCGTCCAGGTCCCCGGTTCCGCCCATGGACAAATTCTGATCGTTGGGGGTCATGGATATGTTGGAGAAACCAGCCTGCTCCAGCAACGACGTGGTGTGCTCTTGCTCCGCCAGGGAAAACGGCCCTGGTCCATAGGGATCTGCCGGGATGGGTAATTCCACATGCTCTGCCGCAGCAGCCATTGGCACCGCCATCCAGGGGTTCTCCATGAAAGGGCGCCAGCACATGAACGCCAACCGACCGCCGGGTATGAGTGCGTTTCGCAAATTGGTGAAGGCTGCCACCGGGTCCTCGAAAAACATGATGCCGAAGCGGGAGGTCACCATATCGGCAATGCCGGATTCAAACGGGTGGACTTGCGCGTCGCCCTGGATGAATGTTACCTGAGATAGCCCTTCGGCTTGGGCTCGTTCCCGTGCGCGTGCCAGCATGGGATCGGAAATATCCGCGCCGATAACCGAGCCGCTCTCCCCCACGCGCCGCGCCAACTCCAGTGAAGACGCACCGCAGCCGCAACCCACATCGATGATGGTTTGTCCGGACTGTACCCCGATATGCTCCATCAATGCGTCCTGMAATGGCCCCAATTGTGTATCCAGGTCTTCCTGCATAGCGACCCACTTGGGGCCGGAGACTACGTTCCAATATTCGATTTGTTCTTCGTTAACGGTGCTTTCACTCATCATCTACTCCAATTTCAGGTAAGGTTAGTTTAAACACATGGGCGTGGGATTCAGGCCAGGCCGTGTTTGTGGACAGTTTGATTTCTTCGTCTATAGAACCCCAAGTCAAGACGTTGGGGCCCAGGTACTCTATTTTATTTGGATTCAACACACCCAGCCCGGTTAACGAAAACGAAGTAGATTTGGGTGTGCCGAATACAATGGCATAAATCGCATCCCCTTTTTGGGTGAACCGCACCTCCAGCTCTTGGTCACCCGAAACGGCTACACCCACGGCGCGCTTCCACGGTCGGGTACCGTATACCGATTCGCCATTTTGTTCCAGCCACACGCCCAACGCCAATAACGGAACGTCATGCCCTTCAGGTATTTTCCCCAGATCGGTAGGCCCGATATTCAGGAGAAGATTTCCGTTTTTCGATACTGCGTCAACGAACATCGTAATCAATTCACCTGGTTTCAGGATTGATTCCGGGGATTCGTTACGGTTGTAGCCGAATGAATCGCTAATACCACGGGTTGATTCCCATTTTTTCTTCTGGATTCTGGGGTAGCGTGTGTACTCCGGCGTGAGAAAATCGAAAAAGGGCGGCGTTACGGCTATCCCATATTTTCCGTCACCCAGATCGCGGGGCTGCGCCCATCGATTGTTGATGATTCCGTCCGGGTTTCCATTATAAAAATCGGCCCATAGGCGGAGCATCTCCGGGCCGGGTGGATACGCGATATCATTCCATAATACATCGGGTTGATATCGCTCAATGAGTTCCCGGTATTGTGCATCACAGTAATCTCGATATTCCTGCGACGTAGGGGTGGATTTCAGGGAGTCCAGAAACGTCACCATGGGCTTTTCTTCGAACGTCCAATCGAATCCTCCCGAATAATACACACCGAAACGTATTCCCCGTTTACGTACTGCCGCCGCAACCTCCCCCACCACGTCACGCTCTGAATGCCAGTTTTTCTTATATGGATTTTCTACATCGGTGGGCCATAGAGAATATCCGTCGTGGTGTTTCGTTACAAAGACCACATACTCCGCACCGGATGCTTCTATCAGGTCTGCTAACGGTTCCGGGTCCCACGTCTCCAGCATTTTTTCGAAGGGATGTCGAAAATTTTCATAGGGATAGTCTTTGCCATACATTTCCGTGTGATRYCGTTCCGTTTGACTCCCSGKWGTWCGCATGGCATTTTGRTACCACTCGGAATAGGGCAGGTACAACARSGGATCTTTGGGRTGTTTTTTTGCYAATTCGTTGAACGGTACMCCTTGCGGYGCGAATGCAGGCACCGACCAGATACCCCAGTGAATGAAGATGCCGAATTTCGCATCGTGAAACCATTCCGGTACGTTGTGTTGCTTAAGACTTTTAATTGTTGGTTCAAAAGAGGGTGGTTGCCCAACCGCATTACAGGCTACACCCAAAATAATTATCAATAACCCTATCGATTTTTTCAATGTACCATTCTCCRATTAGGTTCCGGGGAACATTCCAGTTCAGTCAACTGCTGTCGTAGTTTCCCAAGCATATCCATATACAGTTCGGTTAATTCTTTGGGGACTTTGCTGCGATTTCGCATACGCCCGGTCACATCCCCGGCTTCAGTAGTGGTGTAGATATCACCAATGAGATTATGTTTTTCGTCCGGGTCATTTTGAATATCATACAGCTCGTATCGATCAAAAATCCCCTGGAACTGCATAAATTTATGGGTATTGGTACGTAACCCCAGCACGGTGGGGGTTTGAGCAAAACTCCGCTCCCAGAAATACGTATATAGAAATGATTCCCGGCCCTTTACCGAACCATTCTGTGCAATGGGCCACCAGGATTGCCCCTGCACAGAGTCAGGCGTTGCAACACCTGCTACGTCCATGAGCGTGGGAAACAGATCTACATTCAGCACCATCTGTTCCCGAACCTGACCGCCTTCGAAAAGTTCCGGACAATGCACAATCAACGGAATTTTGATGGAGGCTTCGTACATGGTTCGCTTATCAATGAGGCCATGCTCGCCGAACTGAAATCCGTTGTCGGACGTAAAGATAACCAGCGTCGATTCCAGCAGCCCTTCCTCTTTCAGCACCGCCATCAACCGCCCCACGCTATCATCTACCGTCTTCATGGTCTCGGCATACCGCCGTGTGAAATCATCCAAATCCATGGTGTTGTTATAAAGTCCGTCCACGCCGTGCCAGGTATTGCGCTGCGCCTTTACCCAATTCGGCTTGCCATCATAATTCGCTTCCGTATCCGCCATGGTATCCGGGTAGGGATAGGTGCGTCCTTCATAAGAGCCCTCGTGACGTTTAGCCGGTTTAAAATCGGCGTGTACCGCTTTGTGCRACACATACAACATGAACGGCTTGTCGTGATCGCGGCGAATGAACTCTTCGGCGTAGTCTGTAACGCGGTCTGTATTATGACCCGTTGATTTTTCTCTCACTCCATTCACGTTAAACGCCTGATTGAAGTATACCCCTTGACCGCGAAAGGAAACCCAATGGTCCCAGCCGGGACGAGGCTCATCGGTGGATCCGCCCATGTGCCATTTCCCAATGAATGCGGTGTCATACCCGGCCTTCTGGAGTTCCTGGGGAAAGGTAGGCGTATCGCTTCCCAACAATGTGCTGTTATTCAACACCCCATGTTTGTGCGCCCACTGTCCGGTGAGAAACGACGCTCGGCTGGGGGAACACAGGGACGTGGTGACGAACATATTGGGAAAGTAGATCCCGTTATCCATGAGGGAGTCCAGGTGAGGCGTTTCAAAAAATGGGTTCAATTTCCCGATGGCATCCCACCGTTGATCATCCACCAGAATAAAAATCACGTTGCGGGGATTCGTTTCGGTCGCCGGGGACTGGTCGGCACTCAATAGCAATAACCCAACTGCAATCAATCCTATGAATATTTTCATGGCGATTTTCTCCCTGTTTAACGAAACCAGTAGCTATACATCACTCATTCAGAAAATCTATCCAGGTATAAATCGATTCTACGATTTCCGGCGGAATCTCATGTCCACCTTCAAAGGTCTGTTTGCTTACATTAAACCCGTGATCGGATAACGCCTGATGACACGCCACTGACTTTTCAATAGACACTACTTTATCTTGTTCGCCATGCACCACCAGTGCAGGAAACTTGGCTAAATCTTTCAGGCCCTCTTCCACGTCCGGCGGTAAATCTCCCCCGCACGCAATGACCCCTCGGGGCGAGACGATACCGCTGGCGGCTAGACGAAACGCCATAGCCACGCCTTGGCTGAATCCTAATAGAAATACACGGTTCGGATCGAAGGGATGTTGCTCTTTCAGGGTTTCAATCAACTGAGCCATGTAGGCCATGTTGTCCTGAATGGTGTAGTCCCGCATGTGACTGGTCATCCAGGTAAATCCGGGACGGCCATTATTCCAATAAAACTGATTCACGCCCTGGGGCGCGGCCACCAGAAAATTTCGATCCGGCCATTCGGCGAAGTGCTTGATGAAGCCTTTACAGGATTGTCCGTAGCCGTGAAACGCTAGTAACAAGGCAGGAAGCTCACTGCCTTCGCCCGGCGCAGGTGTCTTGATGGCGCAATAGGCACTGTAGGGAACGACCAATCTGCCCACATAGTCTCCGTCTTCCCCGGCAACCTGCTCTAAACTCGATGTATCCATGTCGCACTAATCTCCCAATACCTACAATTTTGCCTGTTCCTAATTACCCAATATAGATGATGCCCGGTATCATAAGTTATTCCGGGCTTGAACGTAAACCGTGAGAGTTTTATCATCATCAACTAAACCAGTACCCGTCTCAGGAGAATATGATGAAATTATGGTTACCCCTTGCTTATTGCTGCACCATGCTTGTATTTATGCCCGGCTGCGCGACGACCTCGACATCCGGCGAGGTCGCCCAGGCCTCACCTGTATCTTCGGCGCATTCGTACGACGTGAAAATTCTCCGGGATACGTGGGGAGTGCCGCATATCTTCGGCAAGAAGGATGTGGACACAGCCTTTGGTTTGGCTTATGCCCATTGTGAAGACGACTTCAARAATATACAGGACTCCATGCTGGCCGTCCGAAGCCTGGGSGCSGTAGTGGGCGGYATGGACGCGGCGKCAATCGACTACATMGTWCATCTGCTGGGCGTGTGGGACTCGGTGAATGCGAAATACGAAACGGACTTGAGCCCGGAAGTTAGAGCGATATGTGAATCTTATGCCGACGGTGTAAATTTATACGCTAAAGAACATCCCGAAGAAGTAGCCTTGCAGGAAATTTTCCCCGTTAACGGAAAAGACATTGTGGCTGGTTTCGTTTTTAAGTCCCCGTTCTTCTTTGGACTGGACGGCGTAATACTGGAATTATTTGGCCCGGAGCGGCGCAAAGAAATCTCCACCAAGACTGCTTCGAATCTGGATTTCTCCATCCCCCAAGCCTTTGCCATGACCAAAGAAAAATTGACCGGAGGATGGCCCACCGGATCCAACACCGTCAGCGTATCCCCCAGTCGAACATCGGACKGCAGCACCTTCCTGAATATAAATTCTCATCAACCGTATGACGGCCCTGTTGCGTGGTACGAAGCGCATCTCCATAGCGAAGAAGGGTGGGACATGGTAGGCGGCTTGTTTCCCGGTATGCCCGTCATCGGACACGGTCACAACCGGAACCTGGGCTGGGCGCACACGGTGAACAGTCCTGATTTGGCAGATGTGTATGTGTTGGAAATGAATCCGGACAATAAGAATCAATATAAATTTGATGGGGAATGGCTGGATCTGGAGGTGAGCTTTGCGCCGTTGAAGGTACGAATCAATCCCGATTCCGATATGACCATGAATATTCGGCGCGAGGTGCTGCGGTCGGTGCATGGTCCTGTTATTCGTGCGGATCACGGAGTTTATGCTATTCGCTATGCGGGTATGGGCGAAATAAAGCAGGTAGAACAATGGTTCCGCATGAACAAGGCGCAGAATTTTGAGGAGTGGAAAGCCGCTACGCGTATCCAGGGTATTTCGTCGTTGAATACAGGCTACGCGGATAAAGAGGGGAACATCATGTACCTCTACAATGCGCAGTTGCCCATACGAGCAGAAGGCTACGACTGGGGACAATACCTGCCGGGCAACACATCGGATACGCTGTGGGACAGCTATCTTCCGTATGATGAATTGCCTATGGTGATCAATCCCAAGTCAGGCTTCGTGCAGAACTGCAACTCCACTCCGTACCTGACCACGTTCGGCGATGACAATCCGAAGGAATCGGATTAYGCTGCWAAYTTTGGYATTGAGACCAACATGACGAAYCGGGCATTGCGYACACGGGAGYTGTTTGAACCGGACACGTCYATAACGTGGGAAGAATTTTATACGTACAAATACGACATGCGCTATTCGGTGGATTCATTTGTAGCGAAAGTGCTGGACGTGATTTTCAACGCCCCGTCTCCAGATGATGTTCTTACACAAGATGCTATTGGTATTCTTAGAAATTGGGATTTAAATACCAATCCTGAAAACACGGGTGCTGCCCTGGCGGTCTTGACGGCGCTGCCGCTGAATAACAGTGGAGGAACCCCTCCGAGTGTGGAGAAAGCACTGGACTCGCTACAGAAGGCCGCTCAACTTTTAAAAGATAAACACGGTAAACTGGATCCTCCTTGGGGCGAGGTGAATCGATTGATTCGCGGCACAGTAGATCTCCCAATAGGAGGCGGGCCGGATATCGTTCATGCGGTATACGGGGCGCTGAACAACGATACGGGACGGTATAAAGGGCGTGCTGGGGATACCTATATCATGCTGGTCAAATGGGATACGGATGGAAAATTGACCTCCCAGAGCATCCATCAATATGGCAGCGCCACGATGATTCCGGATTCCCCGCACTATGCCGACCAGTCTCCCCTGTTTGTGAAACGCCAGTTGAAACCAGTCTGGATGGACGAATCGGAGATTCGGGCAAATTTGGAACGGGAATACACGCCTGGAAAGTAAATTCCTGCTTCCATAGGAAACCTTTTGGGGCTCCATGGAGTCTATAACTGACATAGCCCATGCTGAAACAGGAATTAAGGCTTGCAGTGATAACCGATTTATTTGTATAGTGTTCGGGATGGCCCTTGGGGCTGCATTTCGGGACTTATGTAAAANNWYAGAAAAAAGAACTAAGAAAGGGTGARACTCATGAAAGCAATGATGATGAAAGCAGCCATGTGTGTAATGGCCGTAGTGGTAATGGCTGGTTGCGCTACTGGTGGCGGCAGCATGATGAGCGACGAAGACGCTATCAAAGGGCTGGTTGATGCAGCTATGACAGCACTGAAAGCTCAAGACATTGATACTATGGTAGCGAACTACGCTGATTCTTTTGAATCCGATCAGGGCGGCGGTGTTGCAGAAACCAAAGAATTTTTGGAAGGTGCTAAAGAGCAGGGTTTCCTTGACGGAATCGAAGTTGATACTTCCTCTATGGAAATCACCGTTGACGGCAACAAAGCTTCCGCTAAGCCTATCGATCTGGAAGGTGCCTTCGGTGCACTGACCCTGGAATTCGAACTGGAAAAAATGGACGGTGCATGGAAAGTTACGTACCAGTCACAGTACTAGATCCAAGTAACATTGTTACTTTAAAACTCCTCGGTACTTGGTACCGGGGAGTTTTTTTGTCTGAGGATATTAAATTACCTCTACTGCCATTCCAACTTTGCATTCAAAAACTTCTTTTCGAATATTCTTAGATAGCACGGAGTTTACTGGATGATGTGGCGGAGCAGCATCGGCTATTCGTCAAATAACAGCCCCATGTAAATGGTATCGTCATCACGCTTCAATTCATGAAATCCATAAGCGATATAAAATCGGTATGCCCTGGGATTGTCCACCGACATGCCCAGATGCACCCCCGGCGATCCCGATTTACGTATGTAATCCAACAAGGTATCCATCATGAACCGACCCAATTCCTTCCCCTGGGCACGGGCCAGTAAATCTATGTGCAGATGYGAGGGGTARTCAGGAAACAGCTCMGGWTCGCCCGGCTCRAACAGWTGGTTCACCAGAGCTTCCGTTCGCGTCCACGTATTCCGATTCCCCTGGGGCTGCGTATAGTCCGCACGAATACGGGGCAGCCACTCATCGCGTACCCGGCGATAAAACGGCGCTGAATCCAGTGCCGCCAAAACATACCCGCAAACTCCCTGATCATCTTCAAGAACAAATGCCGACTCAGGCTCTAAAACCACATACGGACCTGCATATACATGGCCCAAAATTTTTGGATCGTCGAATAATTCTGACGCATCCGCCCCTGCATCGCCGGTCTTCAGACACACATCATAAATAGCATCCAAATCCCGGTCTTCATAGGGTCGATTYGAAAAAGATTCTGTCATACAGCCGCTGCACTCCAACGTGTAAATATCTTAGTTAAGCTCATATCATAAAGGATTGGAACCTGCTCAGCCAAGACATGTAGCTATATTTCCGCCGACCTCGAAATATTCACCATGCCTATCCGCACTGCTTGATGTCTTGCCAGTCCAGCAAATTAACGTGTGATATGATGAATACGTCATGAGTCCAGAAGAGGGATGCTGTGGCACCACAGCGCTAACCTCTCTTCGGCCAGAAAAAAAGCATCAACGGAATCGTTATATACTGACCTTATGTACGGTATCATCTTAACTGGCTCAAGCTTCATTTGCGGCATAATCTTATTATGCTTGGTGTACACGAAGCGTCCACCGGGAATACTCTGGCCCWGTCTTTTCTTCGTCTATCTGGGTGCCACCATTTGGTCGGCTGGCGAATTCATGACTGCTTTTGTGGTAGATGACTCCGCCGATTATTGGATTTGGATTGTCATTCTCTATTTAGGCGTTTATCTTCTACTCGGCTCGTGGCTCACGTTTGGTTTACGCTTTGCCGCTTTACTGGAAGTGGACCTCCCAAAGAAATTTTCTCTTTTGGTACCAGCGGTAATGGTGTTCTACGGATTGATGAGTCTTGTGACTATTACGAATCCCTGGCATGGTCAGTTCATGGTGGCGCACAAAGACGCACCCAATGACTTTTTGCTTATGTGGTACCTCCAGGCATCCGTCGGGTATCTAATCCTGCTGCTTGTGGGGGGAATTTGTGTCTATCTTCGACTAAAAAAACACCATGCTACTGTTTCAAGACAGGCGACTATTCTTCTTCTTGCTACAAGCATCCCCATGGTCGCCAATTTCTTGTATATCTCTCAAATTGTCAAACCCGGGTTCGATATTACTATCCCTGCATTCAGCATCTCATCCATATTATTCTTTCTGGGAATTTACCGCGACAGGCTCTTCATTCTTAGTCCCATACCGCTGCAGCAGGTTATTCAAAATGAGCAGGACGGTATTTTTATACTGGATAATTACGGACGAATCCTTCTGTTCAATCATGCAGCGCACGAACTACTCCACGAGCACGATATATTTACCAACGATCAACTGGCACCAATTCTATCTCAATATCTATATCACCCCGACACATCTGGGCACCTCTCGAAAGAGGAGCTTTCTGATCTGATCAATGAAAAAAAGCATCCCGTAAATGGGTATCTGCTCCGCATGGACCACTCTGAAACTCAATGGATACGTTTGGTATGCACTGTCCTCCCCAGCCCGCATAATCGACCGGCGGGTATGGGTGTACGACTGCGTGACGTGACTGTTTTGCAACAAGCCACAGAAGCGATGACCAATCAATCCATGGTACTGGAAGGCATTAATGAGCAACTGAAAAAGGCACTGCGTGAAACAGAAAAATTGGCTCTGGATGCTGATCGGGCCAATGCCGCCAAAACAGATTTCCTGGCCAATATGAGTCATGAAATCCGTACATCCATGAACGGTATCATCGGCATGACACAACTGCTGCTGGATTCCCCTATGAACGTCGAGCAACGTCTTTTCGCCGATACAGCACACAATGGCGCAAAGACATTATTATCTATTATTAATGACATCCTGGATTATTCGAAAATTTCTGCTGGGAAAATGAATATTGAAACAGTGGATCTTGACCTTCATCAATTGCTGGAGGAAACCATTGACCTGTTAACGGTTGCTGCCGAAGAAGCAGGATTATATCTGTATTGCTGCATCGATGCAGCGGTTCCGCAAATCATCTCAAGTGATCCTACCCGCCTACGCCAGATCATTCTGAATCTAGTAAACAATGCCATTAAATTTACACCCCAAGGGGAAGTGGGTGTTTATTGCACAATGGATAAACAGGTATCGGATCCACCCTCCATACATATTGAAGTACAAGACACCGGTATAGGGATCACACAGGACCAACATGAGCAGCTGTTCGAGCCTTTTACACAGGCGGATTCCTCAACCACCCGGAATTTCGGTGGATCTGGATTGGGACTGTCTATTTGCAAAACATTGGTAACATTGATGAACGGCTCCATAGGAGTGGAAAGCCGTGAAAACCAGGGGTCAACTTTTTGGATTTCGCTTCCCGTCAATACCCAATACGATCCCCCAGTTTCTCACACTATTTTTCAGGGTCAAACCTGTCTCATTGCGAGCAGTAAACCCCATTTCATTAACATCCTCACCCGATATCTGACGAGTTGGGGTGCCGAATGTCGAACCGCTTCCACCAGTCAGGATGCAGAGAAGCAGTTAACCATTCACCCTCTTCCTACTGTAATTTTGGTGGATTTTACACTGGAAGACATGAGTGGCATAGAATTCGGGAAGCAGTTACAAGCCCACCCCGATTTTGGGTCCATTCCCCGACTACTCTATTTCCCTCTTTACAAAAGCGAGCTTTCCTCATCGCTGGTGGATGAGTATTTCACCCAAGGCCTGACGCTCCCCATAAAGATTCTCCCTCTCCAGGAAGCCTTGTCAAAATGCATCGGTGTACCTGAAGAAGCCCTCACACCCCTTTCWTCTCCTTCTCCCACAAGTGATAAATCAGTTCGCCCAGGTCCGCTTGCAATGCGCGTATTGCTGGTGGAAGATAATTCAGTGAATCAATTGATCGCCGGGCGATTATTGAAAAACCTGAATGTAGATTACGATCAAGTTGTGAACGGACAGGATGCCCTTCAAGCAATAAATAAAAATAGATACGATATCGTATTCATGGACTGTCAAATGCCGGTTATGGACGGATACGAAACGGCTCAGGCCATTCGAAATTTGACGGATCCGGATCGAAAGTCACTCCCTATTATTGCCATGACCGCCAGTGCCATTAAGGGAGACCGGGAACGGTGCTTCGAGGCGGGTATGGATGGATACCTGACAAAACCGATTCACTTGGAGCAGCTGAAAGGCATGGTGGAAAAATATTCTACTTCGCCGTCGCAGACTGCTTCCGATGTTTCAGACCGTCCAGCCCCACCGCCAGGATGATGATGCTGCCGATGACGATATTCTGTACATAGTTCGGTATGCCCACCATGTTGCAGCCGTTGCGCAGRATAGCCATGATGAGCGCCCCGGCCAGTGAACCTACCACACCGCCTTCACCCCCACTGAGCGATCCGCCTCCGATGACTACTGCGGCAATGATATCCAATTCCATCCCCACGGCAGCGGTGGGATCGCCCAAGGTAAGATTGCCGAATTGAAATACGCTGGCCACACCAGTCAAGGCGCCGCATAACGTGTATACCCATATACGCACCAGCCCCACACGGATGCCTGACAAGCGTGCTGCCGCTTCATTGGAACCAATAGCAAACACGTAACGGCCGAACACGGTAAATTTCAACAGCACAAACATGGCGGTCATAAGAAACAAGGCCACCCACACGCCGGGTGCCAGGGAATACCACGCACCTACATTCGGCTCCACTATCATCAGGGTGTTCAACCCGCTTTCCGGTGCYAGGATRGTSGTCTGTTCGGCWGCCCCTTTYGCTACCCCTCGTGCGATCTGCATCATGCCCAGCGTCACGATAAAGGGAACAATGCCGAACCCGGTAATAATGCTCCCGTTAATGAAACCGCCAATAGCACAAACGACGACAGCGGCAAGCGCGGCCGCGTAGGGCAGCCACCAGCTCATGGTTTCGCCGCCGTAATCACGGAGAATCAGACCTATCACCACGGTACCGAGAGCAATGAACGAACCCACGCTTAAATCAATGCCGCCGCTGATAATCACCGCTGTCATGCCCAGCGCGCCGATGCCGAATATGACACTCTGGGTCAGGATGGTCTTGGTGTTGTAGACGCTGTGAAAAGCATCCGGGGCATAAAAAAAGAACAGCGTGTAGACAAACGCGATGCCCAGCACGGGAGCGAATAGAGTAAGCAGTTTTTTTAYYTTRGCCATCATGTAAAWATCACTGYACTCAAACCRCMGTTACACAATYCGCGYCGTATTTTTTCAACGAYTATTCCARCCATTTGTCTACATCAGGCGAGATCAACGCGTGGATGGATGGGTCGTCCATATTCTCCGGCGTAACCATTTCGAGACGGGTAGGCAGCCGCTTTTCCACTTCCTCGCCGCGCAGATGTGCCAGCGCCATCATCACGCCTTGATACCCGATATCCAATGGATCTTGCGATACCAGTCCAGCAATAACGCCGTTGCGCATACCTTCCAATAGCACGTCGCTGGTGTCGAAGCCTACCAACTTCACTTGAGCTGAACGCCCGGATGTATCCAGGGCGCGCATCATGGCGAAGGTGGTGGATTCGTTGGGACAGAACACGCCATCGACTTCGGCAAATCGATTCAACAGATTTTGCGATGCCTGAAACGCCGATTCCTTGGTCACGCCGCCGTACTGATTCGTGGAAATAAGTTCTATATCGGGGTAGGCGGATTGAAGCTCCTCCAGAAAGCCCTCTTCCCGATTTGCCGTACTGGCTGAACCCTCCGCATAGCGAAGTAAAATAACTTTGCCTTTACCCCCTAGCAGCGTTCCCAGATGCCGCGCACCCAGTCGCCCCCCCTCTTTGTTGTCCGTAGCAACGAAGCTGATGTAGTTATCGCCTTTCAATCCCGAATCCATGATGATCACTGGAATATCCCGATTCATCGCGTCGGTCACGGGACGTATCAGCGCCGACTCGTCAAGCGGCGCCAGCACAATGGCATCAATCTGACGACTGATAAAGTTTTGCACGATATCGATCTGCTGACGACGATCCCCTTCGCTTTCCGGACCTACCCAGAAAATCTCCACGCCCTGCTCCTTACCAGCCTTGGCAGCCCCGGCATGAACCGTCTTCCAGAAAATGTGGTCCGTGCCCTTGGGAATCACGGCTATACTCATTGATGCAGTACCCTCACCCCCAGCCGACTCGCCTGCATCCTGTCCTGAATTGCACGCCCCCAGAACAATTCCGCTTATAAGCAACACGCCAACCTTAAAATATAACCGCATACCATTCTCCTCATTATCTCTTCTCAACATTCTACCTAATTAAAACTGTATATGCACCCACTACCCGTGGGTCACTCCACATGATATACTTCAAAGCACCACTCTTAGATTCTAACCTATCCAAAACGCTAGGTTAGAATCGGCATTTRTTYCGAATTNGGCTACCCTTTTAATACACTGTTTTAACATGTCGCATTTATAGGGAAGCTTACATGACCAACTAGAAATATTTTAAGGAAACCAATAGAAAATGAACAATATATACTCTTACATTCAAATCTTTCCTCTGCTCTTCTTAGGCATACTTATCACCTCCTGTAACGGGCCAGATAAAACAAATGTTCTACAAGACAGCACTGTTAAATCAGATACAATTCCTGCTGATGAATTGGTAACAGGAAGCCGGCACTTTGACCAAGATTTACAAATCCCAAAAACCGATCCTCTATTTTTCATTGATGGACAACTATGTCAGCATCTGCGGGAGATATTCGAAGATAAAAGCGGAAATCTATGGTTCGGCACTAATGTGTACGATCTCATGCGCTACAATGGAGATGCGCTAGAGTATTTCTCGGAAAAAGATGAGGTCGGTGACGGTCGAATAACCGGAATCGTGGAGGATAAAGAAGGCAATGTATGGTTTGCTACTTCCAGAGGATTAACCAAATACGATGGAAAATCTTTTACCAATTTCCCCGGGACAGATGGCATCATTGATATTTGGAGCATCGCAATTGCCAGAAATGGAATATTCTGGATAGGTACAATAGATGGCGTATTTCAATTCGATGGAGAAAAATTTACTCCCTTTCCAATTCCACAAGCAGAAGTAAACAATCCAACGTCAATACTATCGCGCAATCGAATTACATGTATTATAGAAGATAGAAAAGGGAACATTTGGTTTGGTACGGATGGATACGGCATTTCCAAATACGATGGAAATACCTTTACTCATTTCACAAAGGAAGATGGTCTGAACGGTAATATTATTCATGATCTGATGGAAGATTCAAAGGGAAATATTTGGATTGGCACTTTTTATGGAGGAGTAAGCCGATTCGATGGCAAGTCTTTTACCAATTTTACCCAAGACGGAGTTATTAGCGGTATTGAAGTTGGTGGTTTTTATGAAGATAAAACTGGAAACATCTGGTTCGCTGCTGAAAACTTTGGTGTATACCGCTACGATGGAAATTCATTTACCAATTTCTACACAAAAGATGGCCTTATCACGAATGCAATACTAAGTATCTTTGAAGATACGGAAGGACGATTTTGGTTTGKCGGTTGGGGAGGACTATTTCGCTTTGATGGCAAATCCTTTGTTAGCGTCACGAAGGATGGACCTTGGGATAAATAGTCAAACCTCCTCCTCCTCAGCATCCCTAGTACCCCTGAGATTGAAGGCTGCAACAAGACTGCGCAACATTGCAAACCGAAAAAATAAACGCACTGCACTCTTCTTAGATTTCGTATTTGAACATTCACCGAATTCCTCACACATATTCACACGCCATCAGGTGAGCCACCCATCCCTCCCATGCTATACTCACAACGTCAACATATACGTAAGGTTTTCGAAGGGCACCAAGTGATTACGCCAACATTCCTCCTTGAAAATAAAAGCAGCGAACGACTTTATAACGACTACGCCGCCGGACTACCTATCGTGGATTTTCATTGCCACCTYTCCCCYGCCGATCTGGCATCGAATCGACAATTTGCCGACCTGGGCGAACTATGGCTGGAAGGCGATCATTATAAATGGCGGGCTATGCGGGCTAACGGGGTAGATGAGCGATTCATTACTGGCGATGCGTCGTATAGGGACAAGTTTCAACAGTGGGCTGAAACGGTGCCGTACACGCTTCGTAATCCGCTCTACCATTGGACTCATCTGGAACTGGCACGGTATTTCGATATGGAAGACCTCTTGCTCAACGGCGACACTGCGCAAGATATATGGGATCGGGCAAACGCGCAGCTTAATCAGGACAGCCATCGCTGCCAAGGTCTGGTGACCCAAATGAACGTGGCTGTAATCTGCACCACTGACGATCCGGTTGACTCCCTGGAACATCACGCCRCGCTTCGTGATGACACCGCATTCAACACGACAGTGCTCCCTACTTGGCGACCCGATAAGGCTATGGCMGTGGACGACCCGGAATCCTACAACGCCTATCTGGATCGTCTCAGCGAGGCCGCTGATATGCCCATCCGCACGTTTGACGATCTCATTGATGCTCTACGCGTCCGCCAGACTGTTTTTCACGATCACGGGTGCCGCTTGTCCGATCACGGTTTGGAGTGTTTCTACCATTTCAATTACACGGCTCACGATATTGAGCATACGTTTAAAAATGTCCGCTCTGGCGTAGCGCCCGACCCCGTCGAATTGTACCAATTCAAATCAGCCGTGCTTCACGAACTGGGTGTTATGAACGCGGAGAAAAATTGGACCCAACAATTTCACGTTGGCGCAGTACGCAATCAAAATACTCGACAATTCAACGCCCTCGGTCCGGATACAGGCTACGACAGYATGGGTGARYCTCCCRTCGCYGARGATCTKGGYCGYTWTCTRRAYAAYCTGMACCARAAAGACAARCTCACTCGCACTATTGTCTACAATAATAATCCTCGGGATAACGCCGCCATTGCCACCATGCTGGGAAATTTTCAGGTAGGCCCGAATCCCGGCAAGATGCAGTTCGGCAGCGCGTGGTGGCATCTGGATCAGAAGGACGGCATTGAGCAGCAGTTGAATGACTTATCTAACTACGGGCTGCTGCAACGGTTCGTTGGCATGGTCACCGATTCCCGTTCTTTTCTATCATTTCCGCGCCACGAATATTTCCGCCGTATCCTGTGTGATCTGTTGGGGAACGATATGGAACGCGGGCTGTTGCCCAACGACTTTGATCTTATCGGTGAGTTGGTGCAGGATGTGTGCTACCGAAATGCTAAAACTTATTTTGGATTTTAAGAAGCCCTGAAGATAAATTGCTTCGTGTCATTTTCTTCACAGCCGAGGGCGACTGTGCCACAATAAAGTGTCTATGGTCGGGGTATGAAGACCCGTTCCGGGTCGGGCGGGTGCCTGGGTCAGGAGACCCCGCGACAACGAAGTTCTTTGTGTCGCGTACCGGAAATCTACACCCCCCTTGATCCCCCCTCAAGGGGGGAATGGGATTCACAGTGACTTTGATCGATGATTTTAATTCAAAAGAGGAGCCATTTTAATTAACGGGTCATGGGCATCTTGGGGCCCGAATTGTAAATAAAAATTACCCCGCCCACTCCGTATGAAAAAATTCCCCACGGGGACGATCTGTCCGCTCGTAGGTGTGGGCACCAAAAAAGTCGCGTTGCGCTTGGAGCAGATTGGCTGGCAGCACGGCGCATCGATAACTATCGTAATATGTCAACGAGTTGGACAACGCGGGGACTGGTACACCTGACTGGACAGCCAACGCTACGGTATCCCGCCAAGATGCCTGATAGCGCGCAAGGGCATCCCGGAAAAAAGGTAGTCGCATCAAATTCGGTGTTTCAGATACATGGGAGTAGGCCTTTGTAATCTCATCCAAAAATTGTGCTCGGATGATACACCCGGATCGCCAAAGGGAGGCGATATACCCCAAATCCAAATCCCAATTGAATTCTTCCGAGGCCTGTTTTAACAAATGAAACCCCTGCGCATAGGTACAAATCTTGGCGGCATATACGGCGTGACGCAATGCTTCCACGAAAGCATCTCTGTTTTCCGGTGGCGTACTTTCTGGTCCCGATAACTCCAATGATGCCGCCCCCCGCTCGTCCTTCATGGCCGATAAAAATCGAGCATACACTGCGCTGGTAATCGTGGGAGCTGGCGCACCTAAATCCAACGCGGCTTGCGAGGTCCATTTACCCGTCCCTTTCTGTCCTGCCGTATCCAGAATCACATCCACCATGGCCTGATCCGTTTCTGGAACAACGGTCTCTAAAATTTTCGCTGTAATTTCCACCAAATACGACTGCAGCTCGCCTTCGTTCCAGCTTCGGAAAATTTCTGCCTGTTCTGCGGGTTCGATTCCGCCCACGGTACGCATGAGTGAGTATGCCTCGCAGAGCAGCTGCATATCGCCGTATTCGATGCCGTTATGCACCATCTTCACGAWATGCCCCGCACCATCATCGCCCACGCGTCCGCAGCATGGCGACCCGTCTTCCGTGCGAGCCGCRATGGACTGAAACATATCGCGCACACTATCCCAGGCTTCCTCCGCGCCGCCAAACATCATGGCTGGACCGCGCCGCGCACCCTCTTCGCCACCGCTCACGCCCATGCCGCAAAAATGGAACCCCTGCTCTGACATAGCAGCGGTGCGTCGCCGGGTGTCTTCGTAATGACTGTTGCCGCCGTCAATAATTACATCACCGGGAGATAAAAATGGAGTGAGAGATTCAATACACCAGTCCACCGCCGCGCCTGCCGTCACCATGAGTAAAATACGACGCGGCGCAGCCAGGGCATTGCATAAATCCTCCGGTGTCTCGGTACATTCGATGGGGTTGTTATCTAACTTGGCGCGAAACGCCTCAAGCAGTTTGGTGTTTTTGTCGTACACGGCTGTTCGATGATCATGGTCCGCCAGGTTCAGGGCGAGGCTCGCCCCCATAACGCCCATGCCCACTACGCCGATATTTGCTGAATCCGTCATACGTTATACCGCACCCACGGGAATGCTCGCCGCGTCTTTCAGTTTGTGCAAAATCTCCCCAGCATGATCCACTACCAGCGTATCGTCCCCTGYGGATCGCCAGGCCTCCACATCAATCGAGTCCGGATCGCGATAGGCCAGGTTGATAGCGTTGCATTCTGCTTCCGGCAGAGACGTAGCCAGCGTCACGGTTATCCGTGGTCGCTCCACACCATCCTCAWACGTCCCTACWCCGCGYACATGGGTRGAGTGGGCCAATATACCGCCGGGCACATGGGCGAACTGATCCATCTGAGCCAGAAAATAGTCTCGTGTGTGATAGCCGATGCGWCGAATCCARTCRCCGTGTACYACRCTCACCTCKTTGAGATGAGGSGCATAWATWATMAGCTCCCCGCCATCTGCTACTATCGGTTCGAGCTTGTACATGCACTTTCCGGCGACCCATAGTTCGGTATACATGGCTGGACACAGTGCCAGCACCCGATCATACGAACGATCCAGATACCGGATATGCGTTTCAGCGGCAGCATCGGCTGCCACGTCCCACGCGGATTCCGGCGACCCGAAATAAAGCCCCAGGGTCGTATTGCCCAGCACGTTCAGACACAAGGCGCTTCGAGGCACGGGAATAAGCGACGCGCTTTTATCGATGACAGCACGTACTGGCGTGTATTTCTCGCCGTTGATAGCCGGGTTGGTAATGAGGGCACCCAGCCAATGAAACAGGTGAAGAACATCAGGGCCGGATACACCGGGGAAAAAATATTTATTACCGCCGCTGAACCCGGCTACTTCGTGGGGAAATACGGGACCAATAAGAAGAATATGATCGTAATCCAGTAAACGCTTGTTCGCCACCACATCCACCGCATCGGTAAGCATTCCCCGGGACAGCTCCCGCATGTCATCGGCCTCAATACGTCCCATCACGGACAATTCGTCCGGGTTCTGCCAGTCGTGGTTGAAAATTTCTACGTGACCGTATTTGGATTCTCGTTCCGATTTCGTCAGCCCGAACCACGTATTGATCTCCACATCGCTCATGGGCGGATGGGTACCCAACGCGATAAGAAAATCCAGTTTGGAAGCTGTATCTTGCAACGTATCACATACTGATCTAAAGAGAAGCGGCAAGGGGACGCTTCGGGTATGGTCAGGCACAATACACAGCACCGACTTCCCCTTGAGATTTAACGAGGCCAATGCTTCGCCAACGAAATCATGAATCGTAGTATCGTCTAGTCCGACAGGATCGCAGTGCTGCATCACCGTATCAGGCATGAGATTCCACCTCGGAAACCCACGGTGGCGTATCAGGTAAACAATCGAGAAATTTTTCTATCAATTTTGTCTCATATTCCCCTGAGAARCTCYCGYTAAAAAAYGTCTCYAGCCCTTCTTCATARAAATGCTGCCAYGAAGCCATTTCATCTCGAGCCACAATGGGATAGAAGAACGCATCGTTAGCTTGTGCTGCTTTCATATCATTGGGCGAATCGCCAATCATGAGAATGTGTCCGGCGGGATATTTATCTTTCATCACTTGGAGAATTTCTTTTTTTGAACCCTGCTCCTGACCACACACGGCGAACACGGATTCAAACATGCCGTGGGCTTGCCATTCCTTCACCAACGTATCGTGAGGGGTGGCGGAACAGACCATAATCTCTGCCCGATCTCCCGCCGCCTGAAGCACATCCACTACACGGGGAAAAGGCGGAGCCTCCGCACGAACCAGTCGATCCACTCGTTCATTGGCCTCCAGACTCCATGCTAAAGCCTGGTGCAGGATTGGGTCGTCATGATTTTCACAATATGCCGACAAGGTGATGTTGCTCAGCTTGGATTCCTGACTTGTCCATTCTTCAATGGCAGACAGATCGGGCATTTTGTAATTTAGTTTTTGTACCGCGTCCCATTCGCTCAACAGCTCGAACGTCTTAATCAATGCGGGAAAACGATTCACTCCACGCCAACGGGAATAGAGGTTAACGAACTCCGAAGCCTGCCGGGCGTACCGTGCGATGGGCTGCAGTCGCCAGTGCTGGATGATATTGGGAATGAAACATTCTTTGTGTTTCAGTTCCATGGAATCGAATGCACAGCCATCCGAGTCGATGGCAATGAGAAAGTTTTTTTCCGGCGTGCGCTGGGCTACATCATTCAGTTCCAACGTCTATACTCCTGAAAAGGCAGAAAAACCGCCGTCCACAGGCACCACTATACCCGTCACAAATTTCGATGCGGGACTCGCCAGCCACACCGCCGTACCCACCAGATCTTCCGGATTGCCGAACGAACCCATGGGTGTATGGTCGATAATCTGCTGTCCTCGTTCCGTCAACGAACCGTCTTCCTGAGTGAGCAAAAATTTATTCTGCTCCGTTAGGAAAAAGCCCGGCGCAATGGCGTTTACGCGCAGTCCCGCACCAATTTCCTGAGCGAGATGTACCGCCAGCCATTTGGTAAAATTATCCACTGCCGCTTTCGATGCACTGTACCCCACTACCCGCGTCAACGGGATCGCCGCAGCCATGGACGAAATATTTATAATAGACCCGCCGTTTGGATTGCTCGCCATGACGCGCCCAAATTCTTGACAAGGCATAATCACACCGCCGAATAAATTAAGCTCCACTACTTCGCGCAAGGCCTTGGCATCCAAATCGAAAAAGGTCTGTCCCGGCGCGGCGGTAGCCTGGGGGCGATTCCCGCCGATAGCGTTAATCAGTACATCGATATGCTGAAACTCATCGGCAATCGCAGCGCACGTATCCTTTACCGAATCTGGATCCAGTGCATTCATGGTAAACGCTGCGGCTTTGCATTCCACATGCGCCAGCGACTCGGCGACCCGCTTAACTTTTTCCGCCGTGGAACCCGTCACCACCACGGAGGCTCCGGCATCATGCAGACCCTGAGCAATGGCCGCGCCCAGCACGCCGCTGCCGCCGTTCACCACAGCGACTTTTCCTTGTAAATCGAATAATGGATGTGCGCTCATCAATTTGCCTTTGGTGTGGGCGCCCGCGATGGGTACCCTTTGCTTTCAGAAGAATCATACCGCATTCAGACATGTCAGGTGTTAATACGTACTGCCGCCCCGAAGGAGCAAACCTTGGATATGAGGATGCTCCGGCAATCAGCAATACCTGATCCATCACGGTGTAGCGACAATAAATTCATGGATGATTTTTGCGATTTCCGGGCCTTTTGCTTCCTGCAGAAAATGTCCCGCGCCTTTCACGGTCGTATGGGACTGTCCTTTCGCTCCCGGCACCCGTGACTGAAATATTTTATCGCCGCCTCGGGTGATGGGATCGCCGTCGCTGAATGCTGTCAGGAACGGTTTTTCCCACGCCTCCAAAACTTTCCACGCCTTTTCGTTGGCTTCCCTCGCCGGATCGTCGAAGAACTCATGGAAGGTGCCACCCGCACCTACGACTTCACCGATGTCCTGATCGACAAGGGCATCGACACCAGCCGGTTCTCGATCCAGGTCCCCAGCACCTACATCGAGAAAAACCTCCCAGAACGCCCGGA
>NVWG01000022.1 GCA_002746185.1 Candidatus Hydrogenedentota bacterium | reverse complement strand
ATGCGGTTCAAGCTTGTGGGCAAGCGAACGTTGATTATTTGCGTCTGGAACGGCCACAATGGATTTTGCCGCCCAACACGGATGTTATTTTTGTCCCCGATGCTCTTGAAGCCGCCCGATTGATTGCGCGCACATCAAGTGCTGCATTTTTGACCGTGGGTCGCAAAGATCTGGCGGCCTTCGAAGGTTTGGACAACGTGAAGCTTTTGATCCGCACGATAGAACCTCTTCACGCCGAACACGCCTATAACAACGCCACCTTTATTCGTGCCCGCCCGCCCTTTACGGTGGATGATGAAATCGCGCTTATGCGGGATCATCAAATTGATACGTTGGTGAGCAAAGCCAGTGGCGGCGATGCCACGCGTGCAAAAATAGACGCCGCCCAACACCTGGATGCCCGCATCGTCCTTATCCGTCGTCCGCCCCCCCTTGACACACAACGCGTGACAGAGGTCCAAGATGCGGTGGTGTGGATCGCACAGAAATGCCAAACGTTTGCGTTAACCGACTAGCGTATTGCGGCCACTGTTTTTGGCTCTATACAGATTTTCATCCGCATTTTTGATGAGTTTTGTGGGGAATTGTCCCGATGTAGGGATCAGGCTTGCCACGCCGAGACTGATGGTGACATAGTTCGCGACTAAGGAATTTGGATGGCAANTGTTTGCATCCGCAATCGCTTGGCGAAGTTTATTGCCGATGACGATTGCCCCGGCCAGAGAGGTGTTGGGAAGGACACAGATGAATTCTTCGCCGCCGTAACGGGCAACGAGATCGGTGGCGCGTTCAATTCGGCCTTGTAAAATGAAGGCGACTTTTTTCAAGCATTCATCCCCTTCGGTATGCCCAAGGGTATCATTATAAAGTTTGAAGAAATCAATATCGATCAGAATAATGGACAATTCGCCCTTGTGCCGGATGGCCGATTTCCATTCTTGATCCAAAAATTCATCAAATCGACGGCGATTGGAAATGTTGGTCAGGCCGTCTCTAAGGGATAAATCCTTTAACATGTTGTTGGCTTTTTCCGCCGCCTTCAAAGCCCAATTTAATTCAGAGGTGCGTTCTTGAACTTGTTGGTTAACCCTGAAGTTTTCTTTGGAAAGATACATAAGAAAGACATAAAAAAGCAGACCCAAAACGATCCCGCCCCATTGAATGGAATTGCCAAGCGCCGTGGCTGGCCCGCCTAAGTAATTGGGCAAGACATCCCAATGGAACTTCCATTGAATGCCTCCGCTTTCCGTATGAAGATGGATTGTTTGCACGGGTTTTTGCGGTGTCAAAGCATGCCGAATAATAGGCGTACCTTCGTTCAAGCGATCTTGCCCTTGTTGAGCTTCGCTGAGACGAAGGTTTAAGCCTTCTGGAATGTGCAGGGATTTTAAATCTTTGAAAAAATAGTCCAAATTCAAAGACAAAAACAGCACGGACCGATGGCCAATATGAGGCACGGTGACCGCGAACAAGACCTGGCGGTTGCCGTTGGGGCCGATGAATGCATTTCCGGTCACAACAGTATCGGGTTTGGACAAAGCCCTGGAAATTGTCGCTTCCATGCCATTTTGCGGGGCTAAATCCGTACCCTCGCTCAAGAGGCCGATATTTTCTGTCGAATAAATGATCCGATAGTGATTGTTTCCACCGCTTTTCGGGGTGTTGATTTGTATCAAGCCCCAGGMTCCCAACGGAGACGATACATTAACACCTTCGAGCACCGTGATGGCATCGACAAATTCATCTTTGCTGACATGAATAGAGGCATAAAACAAAGCCGACAATCCCCGCAACTGGCTTTGGAAAAAACTCATGCTGTGAAGGGCATCATTGGTGATGCCTTCGACTTCACGGGCCGCATGGTTGTGCCAATCGCGTTTGGCGCTGATCTTTATTTGCCCCCCCCAATAATAAGCCGCCCCCATGAGCCCAACCAGAATCAAGCTCAAGGCAATAACAATGCGCCGATGAGTTTGTCGAGACAAGGTGAGGTTATTGTTCATTGAAACACCCTGTTGACAATAAAGTTGGGCCAAAACCCACCCGGGGCAATAGAGGTGTAACGATCGAAAGTGGAAATATTGCTTTTATCAATGATATAAATTTCTGGGCTAACGTGCGCCAAAAAAGGTTTTTTATCTAAGATCCGAACCATTTGATCGATCGCAATTCTCCCTTGGATCACAGCAGAATCCGTGGGCGCGGCAAGGATTGTTCCGCGTTTGATGCCACGCTGAACGCCGGGCGTAAAATAATAGGCCACAACCTTGATTTTGTCGGAAAGGCCGCGTTTTCTCAACACCGTTACGGCGGCTTCGGCGGTCACCGCCGTACCCACGATATAATCAAAATCAGTGTTGTTATTGAGCACCTCTTCCAACAGGCGGGTTTGGGTTTTAAAGTCCGTTTCGCCGTACCGGGTGACCGCAATTTTAAGGGTACTTGCCGATAACGCTTGTCGAAAACCACGGTCCCCTTTTTTAACCCAGCCCGCCCCTTTCGGTCCCGGGAACCAGGCCACCTTGCCTCCTTTATTGTTAAAAGCATGGCGCTTGGCGATGTAGTTTCCCGCCGAGGCTCCCATTTTAGTAAATGATACCAATGACTTGGCTTTTATGAATGGGCTTGACATACCGTTCACCAAATCAACGACTGGAATGCCAATGTCTTTGAGTTCAGCAATCAAAGGATTCAGTCCGTCAAACGAAACGGCGCCGATGACAACGCCCTTTCCGCCGTCCTGGACGCATTCTTGAATTTGTTCAATTTGCAGGGCCAGGTTGTCGTACCCGCCGGCATGGAACAGGTGTATGCCGACTCCAAGCCGTTTGGCTTCATCAACGACACCGTAGTTCACCGACAACCAGTAAGAATCTTTTATATGGGGGAAAGACACACAGATGTCCCACGGACGCATGCCAGCCTTTAAGGGCATATAGTCGGTTACGGTTTTAGGGCTGTTGGCCTTAAACGCCGGGCCCCCGACTTCTACGGGGATTGGAAACCAGTTTTTTTCAGCCGCGAAAGCGTATGCATTTGGAAATCCAAACACCACGATCCCAAAGGCGCACCACTTCCATACATTCATAGATGTCCGCCCCTTCTTCAAAATCCGTTGACTGAAGCGCTTTACCCTCTTTTAAGATGCTAGATTTTAACAAGACTTTCAACCAAAACAATTAAAGGCAAGGCTTTAAATCATCGCATTTCTTATAACATGGGCCTTAAAACATGAGAATGTGAGGCATCGTAAAGTTTTGAGTCCGTAAAGTCAGTTTCGCCCAAGGCTTGGCCGACAAGAATCAGCGCGGTGCGGGTAAATCCGGCTTCTTTAACTTTTTCACGAATATCGGATAGGGTGCCAAGCACATAGGCCTCATCGGGCCAACTGGCGCGAAAAACCACGGCAACGGGGCAATCATCGCCGTAGTGTGGGGACAAGTCTTTGACCACTTTTTTTAAATTGTTCACGGACAAATGTATCGCTAGGGTCGCCCCCGTTTTGGCAAAATTGTCCAGTGTTTCGCCTTTGGGCATGCTGGTTGCTTTGACCGACGTCCGCGTCAAAACGATGGACTGGCTGATGTCGGGTAACGTGAGTTCACGTTTTAACAAGGCGGCGGCGGCGGCAAACGCGGGCACGCCCGGTGTGACATCATATTCAATGCCAAGGCTGTCTAGGCGCCGCATTTGTTCTGCGATGGCGCCGTAAATGCTGGGGTCGCCGGAATGAACGCGCGCCACGTCTTGGCCTTTGTCATGCGCGGTTTTTATTTCAGCGATGATTTCGTCCAGCAAATCATCCTTATTGATGGAGCAGCCCAATTCCTCTTTCAGTGTGGTGAAGCGTTCCCGAATGATAGTGATGGGTTGTATGGGATCCAGGCCGTCCTCCAGGATGTGGAACCAGCCCAGAAGCAGGTCGGTTATTTTTTTATCATCCTGGGACCTTTTGCCGGGGGCAGACGGGACGATGAATCGGCGGTTAGGGTCGCTATTGATGATTTGGGCGGCGTTTTTGATGCTGCTGGCATCGGCCAGAGAGGTACCGCCGAATTTACAGGTTATGCGTGACATGATCTGCTGACGTATTCCTATTGTTAAAAATGACAATGGCTCCAGATAAGAGGGTCTTCTGGTATAAGGTCGTTTATGCGTACTTGATCAGGGCAGCCAGTTCTCGATGACACGGCTTACGTCATTGAACGTCACGAACAGGAGCAATCCGATGATGAACAATACGCCTCCCTGCTGAATCATTTCTGTAACGCGAACGCTAATGGGTTTCCGTCTGATGGCTTCGACAGCGATAATGGTGAGTTGACCGCCATCCAATACGGGGAGAGGAAGGAGGTTGAAAATAAACAAGTTCACGCTGATCATGGCTATGGTATCCAGTAATTCATAGATCCCCATACGAGCTGTAGCTGTTGTTATCTGGTATATAAGAACCGGGCCGCCCAAAAGTTTGGGGCTCAGTTGTCCGGTTACAAGGTTTGACAGGACAAGAAAAATCTCTCTGGAGCGTTTGACGCATTCGGTGTAAGCGTAGGGAATGATGTTGGCTGGTTCTTCCTTGAAGAAGATGGTTTCCTCTCCCCATACCACTCCGATTTGTTGGATGGGAGCAACGGTCAAAGTTGATTCCAACACTTCCTCTTTTTGCGCAATACCGAAGAGCATGCTGGGCCGTTTTATTTTAATTGGGATGGTCTCGCCGATGCGTGTCTCCTGGATTTCTTCCAACAGCGCTACCGTGGCGGGTTGACCGTCTATCTCGATAATAATATCCTTGCGTTGAATGCCGGAGTCTTTTTCCATGTCAGAGGTGATACCAGCAACGACGGGCAATTCACTGCCGTCCTGACCCGTCAGACCGATGATCAACTGCTCTGCACTGATGGAGACTGTTCGCAAGGTTGCTTCTCCAAATAAACCTAGAAAAGGCTTGGGACTTTCGACGCTTACATCAAACAACTGTTGGGGGTCGGTTTTGAGAGCCTGTCGAAGAATGCTGCCAATATTGGTGTCTCCATTAAGTGCGGTAACCCGTTCCCCGGATTGTATTGCTGAATCTATGTTGGTGCCCGGAATAGCGGTCGCGATTTTTTGTGGTATGTTGTCTTGAATCATCAGATGTGGGTCAAGCTGGGGAGAGAAGGCGATGTTTCTAAATCGACCGTCCTGACGCGTGACCAAGGAGAGATGAATTAACTCATCACCCCGTTTTACTTCCAGATCCAGGGTGGAGTTGTCGGGTAAACTCTGGACCATCTTGGAGAAGGAGTTGATATCCGTAATTTCACCGTCCGCCCTTACAATAATATCGCCTTGCTGCAGCCCATTGGCTTCGGCAGGAGATTCAGGGAGAATATGTTGAATTAGACCAGCTCTGAATGGAGCGTATCCAAACCGGGCGGCGAGTTCTTCTGGATCAAGCTTAGTTGAGGTCACCAGGGACAGATAGCGGGTGGATTCTCCGTCCACACCGGGACGCTCGATTTCTACAACTACTTCATCATCTTCATTCAGCAATGCTTCAACCAGAATATCCTGAAACTGGGTCATAGGTTTTTGGTTGATCGATACGATACGGTCGCCAGTAGCCCAGCCGATGGCATCAGGATCACCTGAGAAATCGGCTTGTCCATCTTCATTCTTGATGTACATGGGTGCGGATTCGGCTGGAGATTCAGTCTGTACTTCCCCAATGCGCGTCTCCAGTTTTAGGGCCGAGGTTTCCCGTCCGAAGGTTCCAAAGCCCAGGTAGATAACAAAGGCCAATAGGAGGTTCATCAAGGGGCCAGCGAGCAAAATGAAGGTGCGCTGCAATTTGGATTTATTGTTGTACCATTTTTCCGGGGGGACATGACCGTAGGTATCTTCCCGTTCTTCATCGGAGAGCGGGGCATCTTCCTGGCCAGCCATTTTAACGTAGCCGCCGATGGGAAGGAGACCAATACAGTAGTCGGTATCACCGATTTTTATGCCGAAAATGCGGGGCGGCATGCCCAGGCTGAATCGGTCCACGTAGACACCGCATAGTTTCGCGGCTACAAAGTGGCCTAATTCGTGTACAAACACCAGYACGCCCAGAACGGCGAGAAAAGTCAGAACATCAGTCATTGAACGGGTACTCCAAGGGGGTCAAATTCGCACCTATTATGCCATGGAACGGGAGCGAATCACATCTTTGGCCATCTGACSNGRCNTTCYCSNTYSGMTWYYAGAWMKCSNTCYWGSSYNTCTAMANNNTCRAAMKTNNTRKWKWWYWTRASGYKKWKKRMGRWMWCTTCGATTCCCAGRAATGGAATGGTGTGATCCCGGAATGCGGCTACGGCTGTTTCGTTGGCGGCGTTGAGGATGGCTCCGGCGGTGCCGCCTGTACGTGCGGCTTCCATGGCCATAGCTAGGCAGGGGAATTGGGAGAAGTCTGGGGCGGCGAAGGTGATCTCCGGCATGGTGGTCAAATCGAGGCGCGCCATGGGGGATTTCACACGGTTGGGCCAGGTCAGGGCGAATTGGATAGGCAGGGTCATATTGGTAACACCCAGATGGGCGAGAATACTGCCGTCCGTGAATTCCACCARACTGTGGATGATRCTTTGGGGATGAATGACTACATTGATTTTTTCCAGAGGCAGATCAAAAAGCCACATAGCCTCGATGATCTCCAGCCCTTYATTCATTAACGTGGCGGAATCAATGCTGATCTTGGCTCCCATGTCCCAGGTAGGGTGATTACCCGCCTCTTCCGGCGTAACATTTTTCAGGACTTCTCTGGAGCTGCGGTAAAATGGTCCACCGGAGGCGGTCAGGTGTATCTTGTGTACATCATCGATTTTGTGACCCTGAAGGCATTGAAAGATGGCGTTGTGCTCGCTGTCTACGGGCAGCACTTCCACATTATGATGCCGGGCTGCATCCATGATGAGATTACCCGCCATGACCATAGGTTCTTTATTGGCCAGGGCCACTCTGTTTTTATTTTCGATGGCGCTAAGGATAGAGGGAAGTCCGGCGGCCCCGACGATGCCGCAGAGCACTACGTCAACCTGTTGCGAGGCAAGCTCCTCCAGTCCTTCGGGACCCACAAAGAGGCGGGGAATAGAAATGGATTCGGATAGCTGGTGAGCTGCATGGGGATCGCTTACAGCTACCCAATCGGGCTTGAATTCGTCTATTTGTTTCAGCAAGAGGTCGATATTGCTGTGGGCGGCCAGTCCAGCTATCGACAGAGCATTGGGATATCGGCGTACTACTTCCAGCGCACTTTGACCGATGGATCCGGTGGATCCCAATATCGTGATCCGCTTGGTCATGGCTCAGGCCTGCTTGTCACGATATAATTTTATAGTGCCACGCTGTTCGTGACGATCCTCCAGGAGAGATCTGATTTCTGAGGCGGAACCTAAATCGAGGACTTTACGTGCCAGGCGTTTTGCGGAGGGCATCTTGGTGTTGGCGATTTCGGCCCGCACCATGGGCAGGGAGCCGCCGGACATGCTCAGCGATTGGGCGCCCATGCCGAGAAGCAGTTCGGTGAGCATAGGGTCACCCGCCATCTCACCGCAGATAGTGCAGGGGATGTCGGCTTTCTTGGCGGCATCGAGCGTTTGCTTAATGAGTCGCAGCACACCCATGTGGGTAGGTTCATATAAATGGGCGGTGCGTTCGTTCACCCGATCAACAGCCAGGCAATACTGAATTAAATCGTTGGTACCGATGCTGAAGAAATCACATTCTTCGGCCAGTTTGTCTGCCAAGGCAACAGCGGCAGGAACTTCAATCATGGTGCCAATAAGAATGTCATGATCGAATTTCACATCGCGTGCGGCCAGGTCGGCCTTCACTTCCTCCAGGACTTGCCTGGCTTCGCGAAACTGATCGAGGCCGGTGATCATGGGAAACATGATCTGCATGGGGCCGTAGACGCTGGCGCGGAGTAGTGCCCGCAGCTGCGCCTTGAAAATATCAGGACGATCAAGACACATGCGGATGGAACGCCAGCCTAACTGGGGGTTGCTTTCCTTATCTCGATAAAGACTGGGAATCAATTTGTCGCCGCCCAGATCCAAGGTTCGTGCTGTAACAGGTAACGGAGCCATGGCTTCGATTACTTTTCGATAGGAATGATACTGCTCGTCTTCGCCGGGCAGATCGGGGCGATTCATGAACAGAAATTCGSWMCGGTACAGACCAATRCCCTGGCATTTGGMYTTCAAACTRTRCTGYGTTTCCGCCARRAGYTCGATRTTRGCCAGGGTGTGAATTTCGGTGCCGTCCAGTGTAAGGGCTGGGCCATCGGTAGTCCCCTGAATCAGGGCCAGTCGATCCGCTTCGATGTGGGCCTTCATTTCCTCATAATGTTTGATGGTTTCATCATTAGGGCGGACGATGACGTACCCGTTTGTGCCGTCCACAATCAGGGTGTCGTCAGTTTGGATTTGCTTGCCCAGAAAACGCAGCCCCACAACAGACGGGATTTCGAATGCCCGGGCCAATATAGCCATGTGGGAGGTGGGGCCGCCGCCATCGGTGGCCAGACCCAACGTGTTAGTCATATCCATGTTTGCTGTTTCCGACGGAGTTAAATCGTTGGCCACGATGATGCAGGGCTGCTCAAGGTGTTCCAGACTCTCTAGATTTTCATGTAAAAGATTGCCCAAGACCCGTCGGCCTACATCCATAAAATCCATGGAACGTTCGCGGAATAATTCGTCTTCCACTTGCTCCATCATTTTCGTGTACCCCCGGATCAGATCGTCGACGAGGAATTCTGCATTGAGTTTTTCCTCTTTGATTCGACGGATAATCTCGGGAAGAAAAGCGGGGTCATCCAGCAGATCGATGTGGGAACTGAAAATAGCGGCGTGCCGTTCGCCCAGCTCTTCCTGTGTTTGTTCTATGAGCTCTTTTAGGTCGTTACGGGCTTGCTCGGCAGCCAAGTTGAGGCGTTCCGTTTCAGCGGGGACATCCGTGATTGCGTATTGGGTGACTTCAAAAGATTGCACATGGTATCGGCATGCAGGTCCAATAGCCACGCCTGGTGAAACTCCGATGCCCCGTAGTGTTAATTCCACAAATTTCCCCTGCGCTGTAGCATCAATGAAAGCTAGTTGGTTATTGTTCTTCGCCGAATCCAGATTCCAAAAGGGTTCTAACAGCATCCAAGGCGTCCTGGGCATCGTCCCCTTCGCAAACTACAAGCAGGCGGGTGCCCTGTGAAGCGGCCAGTGTGAGCAACCCCATAATGCTTTTTGCGTTGACCCGGTGTCCGTCTTTTTCAACGAATACATCGCATTGAAATGTAAGAACGGTATGTACGAATTGCTGGGCAGGGCGAAGATGCATACCCAGTTTATTGATGATGCTCATTTCTTCTTCAGCAAGTGCCATGAATTCGCTAATCCCTTTGTTTGATATGGAAATGTGACCACATAATACCCGATATGCTCGTGAGATTGCATCTGCGCTGGTACTGCCGGATTGATTGATTGGATATGCTTATTACGGGTGTTGTTCACGCTCTATATCCCTATGGCGAATCCGCACATCGTACTTTAGATCGCGGAGTAACCAGAGCATTTCCTGAGCCATAGCTACGGATCGGTGTCGCCCTCCAGTGCATCCAACAGCGATGGTCAGGTACGCTTTGGGTTCTGCCTCGTATTGCGGCATCAGATATTTGAGCATTCCCTTGGCATGATGAAAAAAATCTCGGGCTTTATCATTATTGAGGACGAAATCCCTTACGTCCGGATCGTTGCCTGTGAGAGGACGCAAGTCTTCGTCATAGAAGGGATTGGGTAGGAAGCGTACATCCAATAATAGATTGGCTTCCTTGGGGGGGCCGTATTTGAAGCCGAAGGAAACCACTTCAACCACCATTTTATGACTTCCTGTGGGGTTGGTCACCATGGATGCAATTCGTTCTCGCAATTCCGATCCATTCATGGTGCTGGTGTCCAGGATAAGGTCGGCCTGTTCGCGGATGGGAGAGAGCAGTTCACACTCTCGACGGATACCTTCCTCGATACCGCCTTGCTCAGCTAAGGGGTGGCGGCGTCGGGATTCACTGTATCGACGATGCAGCACTTCATCGGATGCTTCAAGAAACAATATCTCGGTTTTGAAACCAAGTTTCCGCACTTCATCAACATAGTTGGGAAGCAGCATAAGATCGTTGCCGGAGCGTGCATCGACACAGACAGCCGTTCGTTTTCTGGGGGGATCGGATTGAGAGATAAGTTCGGTTAATTTCGGARCCAGTGTTGCTGGTAGATTGTCGACGCAGTAGTGGCCCTGATCTTCAAAAAAACGAAGTGCCAAGGTTTTGCCCGCGCCGGACAAACCTGTGATAATCACTAATCTGGAAAGTTCGGTATCCAAGGGGGTAGGCTCAATATGGTTTTGGTTCCATGGAGGCAATAATTCGGCTGTTCAGAATTTCCGCTGGATGGATGCCCRATTCTTTAAGACGATGGTTGAGTGCTGCTACTTCAACAATGATGGCAATATTTCGACCAGGCCGCACGGGGATGCGTATGTATGGGACCTTAACGCCAAGAATATCGACATACTCTTCCTCCAGTCCAGTACGGTCATAGTTCATACCTTCTTTCCACTCTTCCAATTCCACAACCAGGGATATGGGCTTTTGTTGTGTCACCCTGCCTACGCCGAAGATACTTTWCACATCCACGATGCCCACACCGCGAATCTCCATACAATGCTCTATGTGCGGATTGGATCGAGCCATGATGGTATTTTCACGGAGACGTTTCAGGGCGACCAGATCGTCTGCCACCAGTAAATGTCCGCGTTCAACCAACTCCAATGCGATTTCACTTTTCCCGATGCCCGGTTCGCCAATCATCAGCACGCCTACGCCATAGCAGTCTACCGCAGTGGCATGGGCTTCCGTTTCGGCTGCAAATTCTTCGGATAGAAAAACAATGATGCGGCTGATGAGTTCGTCGGTAGATAGGGGTGAGGAGAGGACAGGTATACCCCTTCGATTACACATATCGTAAAAAATTTTTACGGGTTTCAGATCTCTTGACAACAGGAACGCCGGGATTTCGAATGAGAACATATTTTCCAGACGTGCTTCGAGCAAGGCGGGGGATAACCTTTCCATATAATGGATTTCGGTATTGCCCAAAATTTGTATACGGTCGCTGGCAAAATAGTCCAGGTACCCGCTGAGCGCGAGCCCCGGTCGATTCAAATCGGATATATACATCCGTCGACCAATCCCCTGGAATCCGGCAGTKACRGTCAGGTCATCCGGATAATGATCGAGSAGACGGGCCACGGCTAAGCTGCCGAGCCGTTTCACTCTCAGATTTTGTAATCTGGCGGACATACCGAGTCTCCAGCGYGTTGTCGAGGATTARTCACGTAAYTCTGAATCGTATGGTAGCGTGTGCCAACAAAAAAATCCACCTGCCGATGAAGCAAGGTGGATGGGGTGATCGTTTCGAGGTTAAACGGGTCTTGGAATCAGAATTGAGGCTCGATGATACCGTAGGTGCCGTCATCGCGTCCATAGACCACATTAACCTGCATCGTTTCGGCGTTAGAAAATACGAGGAATGAATCTTCCAATAAGTCGAGCTGTAGAGCCGCTTCGTCGATACTCATGGTTTGAAGCGCCAACTTTTCTTTTTCAATAACCCGATGTCCAAGAGCGATAGCCGTATCACTGTCTTCTGCGGATGCCCCGGATGCCCCCGGACCGATCTCAACGATGTGGTGTTGATAGTCTCGAGTTTCCCGGTTTGTTCGAGGTTTGTGGCGATTGATGCGGTCTTTATGTTTCAGGACTTGACGGTCTACTTTGGCTAAGGCCGAATCGATGGAAGCATACATGTCTTCGGCTGTTTCCTTGGCGTTAATGCGCAGGCCGTTTGCATGCAGATTGATTTCCGCCAGATGGCGGTCTTTCTCCACACAAAGAATTACGTGTACATCAATGACCTTGTCAAAATGCTGATGGATTTTTTCCAACCCGCTTTCTACATGATCTTTCAGCCCTTCAGTTACTTTCATGTGTCGTCCGGATATATTTACATTCATTGCTTTCGATTCTCCTTACGTGTTGCTCAAAATATCGACAGTCTTGGGATATCCAGCGTCAATGCTGGTTACTATAATACGACGGAACAACGCAATGAATCAACGAAATTGCGTYCCACYATCTTTASGGCAGGTTATCGTTGACAATYTCAGCGTTCCGGCGAAAACCGCTGTACTTGGTACGGCGAATCGGCGAGCCCTGGAAGGTCTCGTTGAATGCGGCCTCATCCATGGTCAGGATACGATCTATTTCGGGATTGGCCTGGCCGGGTCGAGGTTGAAAATCGGTCTCGTCTGTCTCGCAGGCAAATCGATTCCACGGGCATACTTCCTGGCAGATGTCGCAGCCGAATATCCAATCGCCATGGCTGCTGTGGAGTTCTTTTGGAATGGAACCTCTATTTTCGATGGTTTGATACGAGATGCATCGATTGGAATCCAGTACATACGGTTCCGGGAAAGCCTGAGTGGGGCAGGCATCCAGGCAGGCCCGGCATGTACCACACACATCGGTTGCTGGGGTATCGGGCTGAAGTTCCAAAGTGGTGGCGATGGTACCCAGAAAGAACCATGACCCTATATCCCGACGGATTGCCAGGGTGTTTTTTCCAATGGAGCCTACTCCTGCTCGCTGTGCCCATGCTCGTTCCAGCACCGGGCCAGTGTCCAGGCTGTAATAGGTGGCTGTGTCCTCCTGGAGAGATTCCACATATTGAGCTAGTTTTATTAGTGGCTTTCGGATGACCTTGTGGTAATCCCTGCCCCAGGCATACCGGGCTACCCGACCTGAATTCGGAGGCGAATCGGGACGGGGCGTGTAATAATTCCGGGCTACCACGATCATGGATTTTGCGYCGGGAAGYTTTCGYGTGATGTCCTCACGAATMTCCGAGTTTCGTTCCATCCACTGCATGTCWGCRTGGAATCCCTGGTTCARCCATTTCCGCARYGCRTGAYGGGGATCGATAGGGCTGATATCAGTTACGCCGCATGCATCGAAGCCCAGTGCTGTGGCGTGGGATTTAACTTGCAGCGTAATCGTTTCGATAGGCGATTTTTTTATTGATTCCATAGTCATGCTGCATATCATGCCATGAGAAGGTCAGGAAAAGGGAATATACGGAGAAAAAAGYTCGGGAATAAACTATCCATAATTAGTTGATTGCGGGAATAAATAGAGGTAAAATGGGGCTRTRATTTRTTAAAYTMTAATTTRTTAYYRCTAAATAYSGAYTATTWTTRCAAAWWTATGTAMTTAAAGGAATATGGGGAATAAATGTAACCTGTTTATATTAAACTAGTTATGATTAAGAGGCTCGATTATTACTCAAGATAAGAAAAATTTGGACTCCCCTGTGCGTTCAGAGGAGTTCGATAAGCTCGTATTGGAGCATTTGGACATGATGTATGCCGTGGCCATGAAGCTCACTCGTAATGCGACGGATGCCCAGGATTTGACTCAGAACACCTTACTCAAGGCGCTGCGGTTTCATGATAAATTCAAAAAGGGGACCTATATCAAGGCATGGCTCCTCACGATTATGCGTAATACTTTTATCAATGAATACCGACAGCGTGCCCGGCGTCCTTCTATTGTGGAGCTGTCTGGAACGGAACAAGCCAAAACCAATCTGCCTGATCCGGATATTCTATATCGACCTAAAGGAAAGTCCTATAGCGATGTGCTGGAGCTGTTGGACGACTCGGTTCGTAAGGCCATTGACGAATTACCCGAAGAGTTTCGTATAGCAGTGGTAATGGCGGATGTGGAAGATAAGTCCTATAAAGAAATCGCGGATGTGATGGAGTGCCCTATCGGCACGGTAATGTCGCGGTTGTATCGGGGACGCAAGTTGCTTCGAGAAAAATTGAAGGACTATGCCGAGGAACGTGGGTTGGGAAAATCACAGAATAAATAGGGTGCTTCGTTATCCGGACATCTGTGAACCGCGATCACCGGCGATATACCGAATGACGTCGATATAATCGATGACCAGTGACAGACAGTCCGTTACGATTACTATCCAGATCCATCGACCGAACCATGTTTTCAGATCATATTTCTTCCGATTCATGATCAGGTAGGCCATCAGGGGAGTCCACCATACAATGTGAGAGAGACCCAAGAGCCGCACATAGCCCCAAGCTTCCGCCGTAGCCATCATACAGCCTGCATTCAGCAGCCAAACGACCAGGATTATCCGTGCATCCTTGTGTTTAAGGACGAAGAAGACAGATATAGAGTTAACAAGCATCATCCAGTTGATCCAGATTTGCCAACCTATCGGCATCTGGTTGATACCGTTCATGAGCACGTTGTCCATCATGTTTCCTTTTCGATAGTACCTTTACTTTTTAACAAGATGTCCATGTAAACCCTATTTATCCGAAATATATTCTTAGAGCACTTTAACTAATTCTACCTACGCATCTACATTGTTGTGGCATCGGCTGGCTGCGTCACAAAATCTCGCCATAGCCTGCTATGCCTGCGTTTTTGTTCCTTGCCAGCCTTGTCCTCACGGCTCATCTGCATAGCCATAATTAGTTAAAGTGCTCTAGCGATGTACGAAGGGTTATCGGTGTTTCCAAAATCCCGGTACAAAGAGTACACAGACGCTGAACAATTCCAGTCGGCCTAATACCATACACAAGGATAAAAACAGTTTGCCCACGGCCGGGATTTGGGAATAATCATTTACCGGTCCCACCAGGTCGAGTCCCGGCCCTACGTTATTGAGTGTGGCTGCTACGGAACTCATGGCGGTCTCAAAGGGAAGGCCTAAAGCGGCCATAAACAAGGATCCCAAGACGAACCATCCTATGTAAATGACAAAAAAGKCGTGGACTGATTTACGTGTATCATCGTCAATGACATGTTCGCCGATTCGTACAGCGCGAATCGTCTTGGGACGAAAGGTATTCTCTACCCGCCAATATGCAATTTTGGCAAGCATAATCAGACGTACGATTTTTATGCCTCCGGCGGTGGACCCTGCACAAGCACCAAAAAACATGCAGACGAAAAGAAGCATTCGGGACAGGGGAGGCCACTGATCGAAATTACTGGTGCCGAATCCAGTCCCGGTGACGATGGAAACCGATTGAAATGCCGCCGCTCGCAACGCTTGGCCTGGACCGAATTTTTCATCGCCAGTAGAAGTTCCCAAGATCAAATTGAGCATAAGGATGAGGGTGATGGCTCCTATGATGATGATGAAGGCACGCCACTCTGTATCTTTAAACGGTGCCTTCCAATCCTTCTTGAACATGACAAAGAAGAGAGCGAAACTGGTGCCGGCTATGGTCATGAAAAAAATGATGATCAGTTCTACAGCCAAGTTGTCGAAATGGCCTATACTGGCTTGTTTCGTGGAGAAACCCCCTGTAGACAACGTGGTCATAGCATGGTTTACAGCGTTGTATAAATCCATTCCGGCTAGCATAAGCGCCACGACCATAATGACGGTAAAGCCCAGATATATTCGCCATAACAGGGAGGCCGTGTCTTTAATGCGAGGACTTAACCCTCGTGGATCGGGTCCGGTGGATTCGGATCGGARTAGCTGTTTCCCTCCAGCACCGAGATACGGCAGCACGGCAATGAACAGTACAACGATTCCTACACCGCCTAACCATTGAGTGGAAGATCGCCAAAAGAGGAGGCTCTTGGGCTGCGCTTCTATATCCTGAATGACTGTGGAACCGGTGGTAGTGAAACCGGACATGCTCTCAAAGTACGCACCAGAAAAATCGAGTGTGCCTGAATATAAATAGGGAAAGGAGCCAATCAATGCCGCCACAAACCATGACACCGAGACCAATGCCAGGGCTTCTCGCTGAAACATGGTTTCAGGAGCGTTTCGTCCATACATACCCAAGATAAAACTTATCACGGAGGCCGTAGCGATGGAAAAGCCAAAGGCACGTACCGAATCGGCTTCATGGTACCCGATAGCCATAAGCAGGGGGGCTACCTGCATGACTCCCGTAGCGAAGGCGAATAAGGCGATATATTTTGATACCAGTTTATAATTCATGTGAGAAACATTWTGCGTATTGCTTCCAGTGACTTGGAGCGAGTGATGACAATAACAGAGTCCTCAGCCTGAATGGTGTCTTCCCCGGTAGGCACGATGACCTCTTCTCCTCGTAATATACTGGCTATCAGACTTTCTTTGGGAAATTTAATTTCAGAAAGTTTTTTGCCAAACGCGGAACAGCTCTCCTTGATAGTGAATTCCAGGATCTCGATCTCGCCATCTTCCAATACAGCGATAGAATGGTTTTCCTGCTGCATAGTCAATTTCATGACGCGGCTCGCTATGCAAGACCGGGGGGTAACGGCATAATCGATACCCAATTTATTTACCAATGAAGCGAAATCAGGTTGATGTACTACCGCGATGGTTTCCCGCACACCCACTTCTTTAGCCAGTACACACGCCATGATATTCCGTTCGTCGTCGGGGGTAACAGCAACAAAGATATCGGCACGATCAATATGTTCTTGTTCCAGTGCCAAGCGGGATGTAGCATCACGACACACTACTTTCGTTTTTTTCAGTTCTGCCGCCAGTTTGTTGCACCGCTCCATATCCCAATCCATCAGTTTTACCGTGACGCCGCTGTTTTCCAGCGTTTCGGCCAGGTAATGCCCTGTACGGCTGCCGCCCATAATTACCACGCTTTCGTTCTTGACCACCACCCCCTGGAATTTCTTTTTCGTAGCGGTCATACTTTCCGTGCTGCCTACCAGAGTAACCACATCGTTGGCTTCAATAGTGGATTGTCCTGAAGGGATTTCTATCACGTTGCCCCGATGAATAACGCCAAGTAAGACTCCTTTGGGCAGTTGTATATCTTGCAGGGTCTCTCCCGGTTGAAGCGGCGATTGTGTCACGCGCATCTGGAGCATCTGGATGTTACCCCGAGCAAAGGATTCGGTAGCCACCATGCCGGGATTTTCGATGTAATTGGCCACATCATGAGCGGTCAACGCTTGAAGGCTTAAAATATAGTCAATCCCCATGATGGTCTCATACAGGATATCCGATTCATTATAGATTCGATTTTCAACTCGTGCCACTACTTTTTTCGCGCCCAGGCCTTTGGCTGTTGTGGCGGCAATAAGGTTCACCTCATCGTCCCCCGTGGCGGCAATAAAGAGATCGGCTTGTCCCACGCCCAATTCCTGCATGAGAAGGACATCCTGACATTTTCCCACAACAGTGCTCACATCAAGGGCATAGTCAACGTGATCGACCTGGTTTTGGTCGGATTCGATGACGGTGACRTYGTGCTTTTCTTTGCTTAACAAACGGGCCAAGTGAAACCCGACACGCCCGCCTCCTGCAATAACAATATTCATACTGGGGATGAACCTCCACTTGCCTATAGTTATAATCGGCGGATCATCCTATATAGCTCTATGATCTGTCAAGAATATGGGGAGCGACTCGTGGTATCATAGTGTGCTGTCATTTATGAACTAAGGTATTTAACTGCAAGGGTTTGAGCATGGCTGTCAAGTACAAGAGACCSGGTCATGAAGATGAAAAATTTGAGTGGGAACTGCGTGGACGAAGCCTAAAAAGTACGCGTCGCCGTCTGTTTCTGATCAATCTGGGATTGTGCGGTGCATGCCTGGTGCTCCTTCTATATTATTTTATGGGACAAAACGCGACGGAACGATGGCTGCCCATAGATAGAGGGACCGGGGTTGTGATAGAAAAAATTGAGGAAACAGGTACAGATGGTGAGGCAGTATATTTTCTTGATGTACGCGTATCAGTACCTCCTGCGAATGACCGGGATATGTCGTTTCTTGTAGGGACCCCAGAGGAAATTGAAAAGAAGGCCGGACAAGTGGAGCTGAATGATATTATCTCCACCGACCCAGGGAGTTTTCAGATGATTAGTGAGGACGATCCTGTATTAGTGGATTTTCAGATTGATATGCAGCGTGAGCATATTTTGATTCGTAGAATGTTTTTGATGGATTAGGGCTTGCTGGGTATCCAGATGTTACTGTATCGTCTCGGTTTTATCCTGCCTAAAGAGCTTTAGTACAATACCATTTGTATATTTAAAATGGAGTGGAATGGAATGAGTTTGAGCGGATCGGATATGCGAGCGCTATACGATCAGACTGTGGTTGTGCGACGGCCGCGGTATGGCATAGTGACGGGGTATCACGAATTACCTTATGTGTGTATCGGTGAATCCTTTGAGTCGGGATACAAAACCACCTGTGTCAGAGGGAAGGTGCATGTGTCGCCACGATTCATTATCCGTCCTGCCCAGTATGAATCCAGTTACGATGATATTTTCGGAGAGGATAATGTGGATTCGTCGTTGGCCGGGCGTATCTTCGGGTTTATGGGATTCCAGGGAAAACCGGTGGAATGCACTTCGGAATATTTGGAAGTGAAACATGTGGAGCATTCTGTAGATCGGGTTCTGAATGAAACCCTGGATGAACTGGAACGGCAAGAAGACATCACTACCGGGGTTGTTATATCGCCAAACGCCCAGTATTATCCTGTGTCAATCGAAAAATTCATTTCATCTATACTGGACGATGAATTTAACTAGCCTGGAGGGTTGCAATGAAGAGTGCGTACGAATTAGCTATGGAGCGAATGAAGGCCGAGAGCGGTGAATCGCGACAGTTAACAGACGAAGAGAAACAGCGTGTCGCCGAAATTGATAATTTATTTGACTCTAAAGTGGCAGAGGTAAATGTCACCTTTGACAGTAAAATTGCTACAACCTCTGACCCCGGTAGTATCGGGGTCATGAAGGAAGAGCAGCGCATAGATATCGCTCGACTGGAAGAGAAACGGCAGCATGAGAAAGATGTAATCTGGAATGGGGCGGGGTGACCCAGCCTCCATGGATGCCATTCRAKGCCATCYTTGACTTCACCCAGTCTACATATCGAACCCGATCAATTGCCCAAACGTGGAATCATGAAAACATGGCGCGTTTTGGCAGCCCTGTGCATTCTGGCAGGGGTGCTATATGCTGTTGATGCGCATTTAAAGCAAAGTACGTTAAACGGGTATGCACCACCGCATGCCAACGTCATCATCAGCCTCAATAATCTGGGCGCATCGTGGGAATCTCTGGAGTCAACCGCCTATTGGAAACAAGTGCGTGATGAGGAAGGGGACATGCTGCGCGGGTCTTTAGTAGACCTGCGTAAACGTCTGGGTATTCGTTTAACTCCAAGCCGTTGGAATGCCTGGATGGGTCCCCACAGTGTTATTGGAAAATCCGATGAGGCCTGGGGTGTATGTACCAAGCCCGGTCTCTTATTGCGAGGGGTACATACCTGGAATCGGGTATTTGGTGAGCCGTCTGTGGAGGGCGTTTGGCGATTCCAAGATTGGTACTACGGATGGCGAGGCGACTATCTCGTTGTCGCTGAAAATGAAATATACGTGCAGCGAATTTTGAGTGATACAGGTGTTGCTGTCCAGGCAAATGAATCGAATACTGCCATTGGTATTTTCATCGCGGAAAGTAAAACCCTTCCCGACCACACGTTGTATATCGAACCGATGGGCGAATTTCCCGTATCAGGTTGGGTTGATACAGCGTTCACAACCATACCAAAGAGAAATGAGATCRMGGARRNTTCCYYYGRWSGNCGCTGTCCTGACTATAACTGGTGCACGATTAGAGGAAACAGGGGCGTACATTGCGTCCTTCCTGCCACCATGGCGGAATCTGGATGACGTACGATCTGAATGGGCGCAAGCGCATGAAATAGGGCGGTCCGGTAATGGGGCAGATGAGCGAGACTCGGCAGGTAAACCGCACGAGGATTATTCCACACTGGTGTTGCACGGTATGGATACGACGTCATTTTTGGCGGTTCCGTCGGTATACATTCGTTTCACCATGTCTAATGCTCCGGGCGATAATCCTGAAGTTCCTGCCGATGCGTCGCCGTATGCGTGGGGCCATAAAGACGGCTGGTCGGCATTGCGTAAAGGTACGCGTATGATGTCGTGGGTGGCCTGGGATTTTCCTGTTCATCATGCGGCCAATCAGATCGATGCCATGAATTCGTATATTGATTTACCCGGAGATTTGACAGAGTCGGAGTTTGATGTACATCTGACCCTGGACTGGAAACGGGCAACTGGGTATGKAGAAAAARTCGTGTTGGCTGCGGTGGAAGCAGAACTGCTGCYTGAAWTGAATCGAGAAGATGCAGARCAAAAGTWTGGTCGTATTATGCCTTGGTTCCGMCACCTTGGGCGGCTGGAWTGYTATGGAGAAATGGTYGAKGGTCGTCTGCAATTCCGTGGCGCATTGAATRCAGCTCCGAGGGATGAAGAGGCTTATGAATAAAGTAAGCCTCTGGGTAATAGCGATATCGTTCCTTGGTGTTATTCCATCTGTAGTCGCTCAAGAAGCACCAATTATTTTGGGAAACGGGGGACTTACGGTGCAGGTTCTTCCCAACGGAGCGATTGATACGGTGCATTGGCCGGCCCCTGGTATTTATCCTCAAACGGTTTCTATCTCCGATACGGATGGTCCTGTTTCAGGGTTTCAATGGGGGATGGTGCTTGATCAGACGATATATTGGATTACCGATCCTGAATGGCAAATAACTTCACGTCATTTTGAAAGTAATGTACTTGAAACGAMWRTAGAACGGGAAATCGAAGGGGWRTYYTATTCAMTTACGATTCAGACTTTTCTTCATCCTCAGTTGGATATGCTGTTTAGCGTGTGCCGTGTTWCMGGGGCAGAATCCATTACCGCCYTRGTATGGCGTTCAGCRATTGAGCCTGTAGCAATCCGKCTGGCAGAAACGRAACCWCCTGRWGACATACCRRARGTGATGAGGAATTTTGCTGGCTATACCCGGAGTGAGCCTTCAAGGGTCGTTCAATTTAGGCCTCGCCATCCAGGGGCTACGGATTGGAAACAGGCACGCATCCTGGTGCAATCAAAAGCTCGTTCAGCAAATTGGGATGTATTTGAAAGGGGTACTTATTTTGGCTTGAGTTCTCCTAATGAGATATCAGGATTGCAATGGGCCTCACCCGATAGTATTGTTTCGGATATAAAAAATATGCAAAGTTTTGGGTCAACGGGGAGCATGGGACGTCAGGCAACTAACCTACGTATTGCCCCGGAATTGGTCGGGTCGGAATTAACGGCAATGGTATCCGTATCTTTTGCAGATACCAAAGAGGCTCTTGAAAATCTCATGGATTTCGGTGCCCTTCCTGTATCCGAAAAGTTGCTTGAGCAGTTACGTATCCGGTATGCCAGCGAGATATCTCCTTTAAAAAATCGATACACTCATCCCGAATGGAGTGACCCAACTATAAATCGGTATCTATTCTTGCGCTCCCATACTAATCGCCAAACAGGAGCAGCGATATATGCCCTGACTCCAGAACAGGAATTCACAGATCCTTTTTTGGAATCATGGTGCGCAGCGGCATTAGATGCTATTGGACAACACAACGAAGCGGAAGCTCATCTGCGTTTTTTACAGTCCTTGGTTCAAATGGATTATGAGCCGGGGAGGCCCCTGGGATCGTTGCCCGAGGAGATGTGGACTACGGGACAACTTGCTGSSCSMAYAWACMAATWYWKYWKTSSKKATCCGGGTTGGATGTTGTGGGCAATGAATCAGCATAGTCTGGCGATTCCCCTTCAGCAACGCCGCCCTTTTTTACAGAAGGTATGGCGAGAGGTTGAATATAGCGCAGATTTTCTAGCGGATTGGATTCAAGGAAACATGCCGTACCGTTCAAATTCGGAATCTGATCCGTCGCCGGCCATGTATCTGGGGCTCGTGAATGCCATAGACATGTCTGAAACGCTGTCAATACCGGTTTCATCAAGATGGATAGACGCTAAGTTATTACTAGAGCTTCGGTTAGAATCAAATATGGCTTCCATAACACAGACATACTTCCCTGGTATGGACCCTATGGCGTTATCGCTTATTCTTTCGTATTTACCGGGTATATCTGTGGAAAATCGCAACCGAATTGTTATGGAACTACTTGAAAATGCAGAGGTTACGAAGAGTTCGGTAAGCATGGCGGCGTTGATGATAGCCCCGATAGAGGCGTTGGAGTCAAATAGTGAAATTCGACACCAGATCTTCCAATTGATCACCGAAATAGGCTATAATAGCCCCTCACCCCGGCTGGTGCCTGATCAGCAGGATACACTGACCGCAGCACTAGAACTTATTACGCTGCAACGGTTTCTTTCATTAGTCCCTCACGAGACGCGTTAAGGGCTTTTCCATCAGGATGCGCTGGGGCGCGTACCGCATATCAGGTAAAGTGTGTAATAGACTGCGAACCTAAGTAGTTATTCCTATTGCTGTTATGTGGTCTTCGTTTGGCACGGTTCATGCAACAGAAGGGTATGGTTGTATTGCGAACTATTAAATGGATAACTGGAATAGCCTTGCTGGTGTTGTTTTCTTTGAATGCCAGTTCCCAACCACCCCAGATCCGTTTAGTTCAGAGTACCTCAAAAGCGATAGTGGACCAACCCTATGAGGTCTACTACGAAATAACTTGGCCTGGTGATGCGGNAGATCGATCGATCTTGCCACCTTCGCACATAGAACTGGATTGGGCAGACGTAACTGTTGCGTCGTCGGTAACTTCCGTACGTGATGGAGCCAATGTGGTTCAGCATAATTTAGTGCTGTACCCCCGCGAGGCTGGTTCTTTTGAGTTTCCACCCTTGATACTGGCTTATCTGGATACTGCCGACCTTCTTCCCTCTAGCGAAAGTGAGGAGGGAGCCTCCCCTATATATCCCACGATTTCAGCAGAAGCCTTTGATATTACTGTAGTCAATCCTCCCGACCCACTGATGTATGTCATCGGCGGTGCCTTGGTTTTGGGTGCTGGAGCTGCGGGAACTGTACTGATACGTCGTCGCCAGGTAGCCGCTGCCAACGCCGCTACGGTCATTCCCATGCCTACCCTGCCGGATGCCATGAACGCAGCGCGGCAGCATCGGTTGGATCGCAAACCGTATGAATTTTTTCAAGCTCTGATTCGTGGTGCTTCGTTATTGAGCGCCWCCCCCGACCATACCCAATTAAARAMWCAATTTGAGACYAAAGCCAAGGAAGTGGGGTTCCAGAGTTATCTCCCCACCGAAGACGAACTGGATGGCGCGTTGCGCGATTTGGAGCGGGCTTATAACCAGGATAAAGGCTCTCAAGCCTGAACCCGCTGTACACCAGGAGGATAGGAAACGATGGCGCAAACTGTTGAAGCCATACGCAGCAATGTGGAAGAGAAGTCCCAATTTGTAGCACGGTTACGCGATGAAATACGACGTGTGATTGTAGGTCAAGAGTATATGATTGACCGCATGCTGCTCGGACTGCTTGCCAATGGGCATGTGCTTATTGAAGGCGTTCCGGGGTTGGCTAAAACCACCGCAGTAAAGTCCATGGCGCAGGCCATGAAGTGCGATTTCTCCCGTATCCAGTTTACGCCGGATCTGCTGCCTGCCGACCTTATCGGGACTCAGGTGTACAACCCCAAGGACAGTAATTTTACAATCAAGAAGGGGCCCATCTTCGCCAATATCGTGCTGGCGGATGAAATTAACCGCGCCCCTGCTAAAGTACAGAGCGCCTTGCTGGAAGCCATGCAGGAACATCAGGTCACCATCGGGCAGGAAACCTTTTCTCTCGACGCTCCTTTCATGGTACTGGCTACGCAGAACCCCATCGAGCAGGAGGGGACGTATCCGCTGCCAGAAGCCCAGGTTGACCGTTTCATGTTCAAGCTAAAAGTTGGGTACCCCAGTCGCTCGGAAGAACGGGAAATTATGGATCGGGTTGATCTGCTTCACGATGTGAAATTGAACAGCGTCGTACATAAAGATGAAATTCTGGAAGCCCGTGAAGTGGTAAACCAGATTTATGTAGACGACAAGGCGAAGAATTATATTGTGGATATTGTACAGGCGACGCGTCATCCGGAGAAATTTGGGATGGACTTCGGTAATCTCATCGAATACGGCGCCTCGCCTCGTGCCACCATCTATCTCCAGCAGGCCGCTCGTGCTTTGGCTTTCTTGCAGGGAGAAGGCAACGTATTTCCAAACGACGTGAAACAAGTGGCTATGGATATTCTGCGTCACCGCGTGATGGTCAGTTATGAAGCGGAAGCAGAAGACGTGACCAGTGAAGATATCATACGAAAAATCCTGGATTCGGTCCCGGTTCCCTAGGGATAGAGACAGGCAACAATCAACAAAGGAGTTGAGTAATGGCGAACGAATTTAATCTTCGCACGGAAGAAGAGCGGGAAATGCTCATTGCGGACGTGTGGTGCTCCAAATGCCAGGAATACAATACCGGGCTGGAAGAACCGCACGAATACGAAGGCAACGGCGTACTTTTTCTTGAAGGAAAATGTACCCAATGCGGTTCCACGGTAGCCTCAGAGATTTTAAATTAGGCTTCGCAACCGCATTGGGGGGTACAGCCGATGATCCCGGCTGAGGTAATCAAGAAAATTCGCCAGATCCAGATTCGGACCAACCGAATTGTCAACGACATCCTGGCCGGAGAATACCATAGTGTATTCAAAGGGCAAGGGATGGAGTTTGATGAAGTGCGTGAATACGTTCCCGGCGATGACATTCGGCTCATCGACTGGAATGTAACCGCCCGCACGTCCGTGCCCCATATCAAGAAGCTGGTGGAAGAGCGGGAACTCACCGTCATGCTCATGGTCGATGCCAGCGGCTCGGGACGATTCGGAAGTGTGGATCGTTTCAAAAACGAGCTGGCCGCCGAACTCTGCGCGGTTTTGGCTTTCTCGGCCATCAAGAACCACGATAGAGTGGGACTCATTATTTTTACCGATCAGGTGGAATTGTATGTTCGCCCCGATAAAGGRCGGCGACACGTCCTTCGGGTGATTCGCGAAGTGCTTTATTTTGCTCCCAAGGGCCGTCGTACAGATATCCCCGAAGCTCTCCATTTTCTCAACAATATTACGAAGCGCAAAGCCGTGGCATTTCTGGTCTCCGATTTCATGTGCGACGACTACGAAGCTACACTGCGCACGTCCAATCGACGTCACGACATTGTAGCCGTATCCGTCACCGACCCACGGGAGGAATCATTGCCCGATGTGGGCCTGGTTAATATTCGCGACGCGGAATCTGGTCAGGAGACCATGGTCAACACCTCCAACAAAGGCATGCGCGAGGCCTATCGCAAGGAAGCCCTGCGTCGTGCGAAGGAGCGGGACGAAATATTCCGTCGTACTCGCGTGGACGTTATCCATGTGCGCACCGATAAGCCGTATGTGGATGAGCTGCACCGATTTTTCAAGATGCGGGAGCGTCGTCATGGTTAGAGTATGGCTTATCCTGCTAGGACTCATCGCAACAAGCAACGTGTCGGCTCAGGTCGATGTGCGCGTTGTGTTGGATCCAGGTGATATGCCGTTTTACCGACAGGCGGTTTACACCCTCATCGTAGAAGCGCCGGCCGACACGGATATTCGACTGCCCGATCTGCGTCCTCAATTTGAAACAGAAAAATTAATGTCCGAGGAATCCCCGGTCTCCGATTACAAGAAAGAGCCGCTGGAGGATGGGCGTATTCGTGTTACCGAATCCTATTTGCTCGATCCGGTATTCGTGAAAGAGTACATCTTCCCACCAGTCGAAATTACCTATAACGAAACGGAAACGGTACGTGTTCCCAGCCCTGTGCTGCGGGTTCGTGAACCTACCGCCGTAGAAGAAGAAAGAGTTTCGCAGTTTGATGCCACCATTCTGGGCGGACCCGCAGATGCTCCGCCGCCTCTCACCAGTCGCTGGGGATTTTGGGCAGCCGTGGTGTTTGCCGCTGCGGCACTGGCGGCAGCGCTGGCATATTGGTTCATTACGCATCGCAAGATGGCGGCTAATGTACCGCAGAAAGATCCATGGGTTTTGGCGCTGGAACGATTGGCCAAGCTGGAAGATCGSAATTTRATWAACGAAGGYAARTWCGAYATTTAYTAYGTRGATTTATCCGGCATACTWCGTTTCTATATCGAGGGRCGGTATCRCCTGCATKCGCCGGAACGCACTACGCCCGAGTTTATGGATGAAGCCGTTGGGCTCAATTTATTTACGTCCGATCAGGCCGGATTTCTTGCGCGGATCTTACGCCAAAGTGACCGGGTTAAATTTGCACAGTTCGAACCCGGGGTTCTGGAAATGCGGGAGAGCCTGGACGAAGTGCGCGTATTCATCGAAGAGACGGTTCCTGTTCCTGAACCGGAAAAGAGGGCTGCAGCATGACCCTCTGGAGCAACATGGAAATTGACACCTTTAAAGATCCAGCCATGCTCTGGCTCTTGGTGCCCGTATTTTTATTACTGGCGGCTGAGGTATTATCTCGCCCGCACGGGGTACTTTCTATTTCTACCGGGGATTTGATGACCTCTCTCAATCCCAAGGCCAATGCATTTATGCGACGGCTTCCGGCTGTCTTACGGACGCTGGGCCTTATCTGCTTGATCATTGCATTGGCCCGCCCCTTGACCGGGATGCGTCCTCGGGTGGAGAGTGCCAAGGTGCGCGATATCATGTTGGCCGTGGACGTATCGGGTTCCATGACCGCTCCGGCGGATGTGATTGGGAATCGACGATTGGATCGACTGGACGTGACGAAACTGGCGGTGAACGACTTCATCGTTAATCGAAAGAGCCGCGAGACAGATCGGTTCGGCACGGATCGCGTAGGACTTACGTTGTATGCCAGTTACGCGTGGATTCAGACTCCATTAACGCTGGATTACGGCTTGCTGGAATACGATTTAAGCAAGGTATACATCGATCAGCATAACGAAAAGCACAACCGAACGGCTATCGGGTCGGCCATAGGGTTGGCTATCAGTAACTTGAGCAAATCCGAAGCGGAATCCAAAGTAATTATTCTCATGACCGACGGTATCAACAATGCCGGGAAGCTCGATCCCATCACGGCGGCTCAACTGGCGGCAAAATTCAATATACGGGTATACACCATCGGTGCCGGATCTCCTGATTCACGATTTTTTGCCGCTATGGCCAACCCTATCGACGAGACCGCCATGCAGCGGATAGCGGAAATCACCGGAGGTAAGTATTACCGGGCTACCGATTTTCAGTCGCTGCAAGAAGCGTATCAGGAAATCAACGAGCTGGAGACTACGGAGATCGAAACAGGTGAAGTCTTCGACTACGACGAAGGCTTTTTACCCTACGCCATGCTGGGTACCTGCTTCATTGGTGTATCGTTGTTTTCGCGCCGGAAATGGTTTGAGGCTATCCCATGAATTTTGGATTTATTTTTCCTTATGAAAACCTGGCACTGTGGGGCGGTGCTGCACTTGCCGTGCTGATCCTCATCGGCTATGTTTTTATTCGCCTGGAACGGCAGCGCGCCGGACGGCTGGGTAGTTTTATAGAGCTGCGCTTGGTATCGCGTTTGTTTGCCGGCGTGGACCGTGCATTGCGCAAACCCTTGCTCTGGCTGACCCTCGCGGGTTTCACCTTTATGGCTATTACCTTTGCCCAACCTCACTGGGGTAAATCGCTGGAACCGGAAAACATACTGAGCCACGATATTCTGGTAGTGCTGGACGTGTCGGAGAGCATGCTGGCAGAAAATCCGCTGCCCAATCGCCTTGAACGTGCGAAGCAGAAAATCGAAGAAATCCTTAGCCGCTCCAAAGGAGATCGCGTGGGCCTTATCGCATTCTCCGGTGCCGCCGAATTGATGTGTCCCTTCACTCGGGACCTAGGATACTTTATGACCGTGCTGAATGCCGTTGATACGGACTCCATCAGCTTCGAGGGCACGGATATCGCGTCCGCCTTGGAATTAGCGATTGCTACATTTCAAGATCAGGACGACGAAACGCTGGAAGATTTGAGCGGTTCCCGGGCCATATTGCTCATATCGGACGGCGAAGAAGGTCTGGCAGATAATTCAACAAAAGATCTCATTGCCACCGCCAGGTTGGCTGGGGAATATGCCCGTGTGTTTGTTATTGGCGTTGGCGATCCTCGCGGCGCRGAAGTGATGTATTCGAATCGACTGGGGCTGCGCGGTCAATTCGCGAATCAGGGACAGCCGCATATATCAAAATTAGATGAAGCGACATTATCAAAAATTGCCCTGGAAGGCCGGGGAGGATATATCCGATCCAGCGCAAACAATTCCGATGTGGATGAAATGCACGGATTGATTCAACAATTATTTACACAAGATGCCACGGGCGATGTGAGCGACCGATTGGTTAATCGCTATCAGTGGCCTCTCGCGTTGGCATTTGTCTGCTTCCTTATGGAAGGTGTATGGCTGGCTATGCTCCCGCTGTTTCGTAAAGAGGGGGAAGCGTATCCGGCTGATAGCGCACAGGAGAAGACGCATGCGTAGGGTGATGTATATAGCGCTGGTTTGGTGCATGACGGCGTGGGCGGCTGGGGAATTCTTTGATCAGCGGTTTGCCGATGGCTACACCTTGTTGGACGATGGAGACGCGCAGGGTGCGCTGGACTATTTTCAGGAACTGAAGGTGGAAACGCCGGACTCGGCTCTGGTGGATTACAGTATTGCTACGGCGCACTATGCGCTGGGCCTTTCGAACAAGGAATCCGATAATCAGGAGAAGGCTACGGAGCATTGGGTTACGGCGAAGAATAATTTTGATCGACTTATTAGTAATTCATCGCCATTTTTGAAAGAGAATGCCCCGCTGAATGCAGCGAATTGTATGGCCCAACTGGCGCGTCAACTGGATCCGGGTAAGCAATATAAAGAGCGTATGACGGCGTTGAAGTCGGCTATTTCCGAATATGAAAAAGTTTTGTATCAGCAGCCTGACAATAAAATGGCCAAAGCGAATATCGATCACCTTCGTTACTTGTTGAAGAAAATGCAGCAAAATCCTCCGCCGGATCAGCAAGAGCAGGATGAAGGTGAGGATGGCGAGAGCGGCAACGAAGGTGATGACGAAGAAGAAGGCAACGATCCCCAAAAGGGCGACGAGGAAAAAGACCAAGAAGAACAAGAGCAAGACGGCGCTGAGGATGATCAGGAAGGGGACTCCGATGAGGATGAATCAGAATCCGACAGCCCTCCTCAAGCAGGGGACTCTCCTCAGGATCAGTCTTCCGACCAGAAAACGGAGAGCGACGAAAATATCGAAGCTATTCTGGATAGTTTGGAAGAGCAGAATAAGAAAGAGCAGAAAAATCTGCGACGTTCGACCCGGAAACCTCAGGTGGGTCCTGGAGGTAAATGGTGGTAATCAGAAAATGTATATATTTTCTTGCAGCATGCGTGCTGACGAGTGGAGCCTTTGCTCAAAATGACGGTCGTGTACGTGCATGGGTTGAAACCACGGAAGTTCACGTAGGCGATCCGTTCTGGCTTTTTGTGGAAGCATCCGGCACCCAGATTTCCATGCCAATCGTTACTTCTGGAGACGGGGTAACCATTAATACGCGATCACCGCAGCAATCCAAGCGCACGTTTACCCTCAGCGGCGGCAATCGTCAGGAAACATTCCGAGTCTCGTATTACAGTAAAGCCTTGAAAGAGGGAAAAATAACCATACCCCCTGTGGAAGTTCTGATCAATGGGAAAAAAATGAAGTCGGACCCTATTGAATTGACTGTTTTACCATCAGCAGCGATAGGGCAAGCGGATCAGAGCGGTGCGCGTCTTTGGGTGGATAAACGTACGATTACTGCTGGCAAGCCCTTTTGGATTTATTTGGAGGCGTCCGGGTTGGATGTGGATCTGCCTCCTGTTCTCAGAGTGGCCGGGCTGCGAATTGATACGCGAAATGTACAAAGCTCCATGTCGTATTCATTCAACAATCGCGGCGGGCAGGTGCTGACGCTGCGAAAAGGGTTCATGGCTGTTGCTGATACTCCCGRTATTGTTACGATTCCCGCTGTTGATATCCGCATCGGCGGTAAAAAAGTAGAAACCAAGCCGATAGATCTATACATCATACAGTCCACAGCAACTTCGATACCCACCAATCCTTCTGTAGGTCCAGCAGGTCAGCAGTCAGAGAGTCCCTCGGAAAGTGATCTGGTCTTTATTGAAATGGATACGGATAAAGTGGAAGTTTTTCAGGGCGAACCGATTCTCATGACCACGGGTTTGTGGCGTATCAATTATCGGCGTGTCAGCTCAGGGCCATACCGTGGCGCGTTGATACAGGATCCCACGACCGAGGGTTTCTACGTGCACGAACTGGAGCCTACAGTGTACGACATGAATCGAGGATCCTGGAGTTATGAAGTAACCGAGCGCCGTAAACTTTTGTACCCCACACATTCGGGAACGCTGGAAATAGGACGCTGGCATTGGGAAGGCATCGCACGGTATACCGCGCCGGGGTTTTATCGACGCMAAGATMATTAYTATAARCTKGATGYAGGYCCTATTGAAATCGTAGTGAAGCCGCTACCGCCGGGGCCAGCAGGTTTTTCCGGGGCAGTGGGTGAATTTCAGGTTGCCTCCCGGCTGGATAGCAACACCATGACGGAAGGCATCCCGGTAAAATTCACGGTGACTATCCGTGGGTTGGGCAATCCGGACGCTATCGGCGCGCCTAAAGTTCCCGAACTGACGTGGGGATCGTTATCGGGACCGGAAGTGACTACGATGCCGTTTACTCCCTTGGGTGAGAAAATACCCCACATGTCCAAGACCTTTGTCTATACCCTCACACCAACACATGGGGGTGACACAACACTGCCGAAATTTGATTATGTTTATTTCGATCCGCGCAAGGGCGATTATCAATCTGAAGCCATTGGGCCTTTCCGGGTGAATGTCATGTCTTCCACCGAATCGCCACGTCATCTGGTGGTGCCCCGTGATGTGGCACTGGCCCAGCGAGGAGTAGATATTCTCGCCGAAGACATACAGCCATTGCTCCCTGCTCCAGATAGCCTGGAGCGATACAAGTCGCCCATCGTGTTGATCGGACTGGGTGTTGTAACCCCGCCAGTGCTTTATGTTTTCGTTACGCTGCTGGTAATGCGTCGGCGAAAACTGGAGACCGATGTGGGATATGCCCGTGGGTATCGCGCCAAGCATAAAAGCATGAAGCGTCTTCAGGATGTTCTTGAATCCCCGGAACCGGAGAGCGAGCTATTCAATGTCGTGACGGACTATATCGGCAATAAACTGAATGTGCACGAATCGGGAATGACCTCCAGCGATGTGGATAAGCATTTACAATCACGCGGCGTGGATGACGATACGCGAGAAAATATCGGTAAAATTCTGATTGCATGCGAGCGCGCTCGATATGCGTCTCAACACCTGAGCAAGCAGGAGTTGAACGCGTTGGTATACGGCGCGGAAGCATCGCTGCACGAGTTGGATTTGAGCCTGAAGAAGGGAGGCCGTTCATGAGCATTCTGATCGCACTGCTATTGGGCGCGGCTTCCCTCGAGCAAACTTTCGATGATGCTTCTCATTCCTATGCCGATGACCAATACCTGGACGCGGTAATGAAATATGAGGAGCTGGTATTTCGTGGGGTGCAGGAGCCGGAGGTGTTTTTCAATCTGGGGAATGCCTATTACCGCAGCGGCTATTTATCTCCAGCCATCGCTAATTACGAACGGGCCTTGCTTTTGGAACCCACTCTGGAAGCAGCTCAGGATAACTTGATTCGGAGTGTCAGCCAGACCAAGCGCGGTCTTTCTCGACCTCAACCACCTGCCTGGGAACAGGCGTTGTTGTTTTGGCATTTCAATCTCAATCGGCAGAGCGTTGCGGCTGCGACATTACTATTCTGGAGTGCAGCCTGGATTTTGCTGGTGATACGGCGTTTCAAGTCGATACCGTACCTTCGACGGAGCGCAGTCGTTTGTCTGGTGATTGCCTTGGCCAGCGGTACGTCCTGGTGGGTGAAAGCGCACCAGGAAGTGCTGGCCGTAGCCGCCGTAGATAATATACCCGTTCATTATGGGAACACCTTGGAAGATACCGTGCGCTTTGAGTTGTTTGAAGGAGACCGGGTGCTTATCGAGGCGCGCACGGAAGGATGGCTGCGCATACGTACGCCTGACGAGGAACGTGGGTGGGTCCAGACTCAATTCATGATATCCGTAGGGCCGCCTTTTGGATCGCCAACGGTAAAACTAAGCAGTGAATTTGATACAGCAGACGACAAAATAAATCAGAATTCGCTAACACGGGAAGCCAGGATAAATGATAATCCCGGACTTTAAAACAGCGGTAACATGGGCTGCGGAGCAAGACTCTCAATTTGGAGAGTTGTCCCGCACCGATTGCCTCGCCGTGGCCAAAGCCTATTTGGATGAGCAACGTGCAGAGATAATGACGCGTCATCGGGAGGGTGCGTCCGGGGCCAATGTGGTAGATCTGTTAAGTTCGCTGGCGGACGAATTGGTTAATGGCGTTTTTCTATTCGCTCTACGTCAAGTGCCCAAGCCAAAATCTATCCTGAAACGGGTAGCTATATGTGCTCACGGCGGATATGGTCGCAGACAGTTGAATCCCCATTCCGATCTGGATATAGGTTTAGTGTACGAGGGCCGCATCGACAAAAACTTAAAATCCCTTAACGATTATATGGTTCCTTTCCTGTGGGATTTAGGATATGAAATTTCATTTGTCGCCCATAGCATCAAAGAGGCCAAGGAGCTGGCGCGAATAGACACAAAAGTGTTTACCAGCTATTTGAGTTGTCGTTATTTAGCGGGGCGCGAAGAAGTGTACGGTAAACTGCGCCTGGCTCTGGATGGATTGAAGCCCCGTGAAATTTCCCATCGCTACGCGGAGTTACGACTTCGGGAGCGCGGTGATTCTTTGGCCGAAGAACACCGTGATTTGTATGCCCCGGAACCGAACATCAAAGACGGCGCTGGTGGGTTACGTGATTATCAAACTGGACTATGGCTTATGGCCGTTAGCCATGGCGCAGGAACATTGGATGAAATTGCCAGTCATGGTTTTATTACCAAAGAAGAACGGCTCGCCATTGCCGAAGCGTTGGATTTCATTTGGCGCATTAGAAATGAACTGCACTATTTATGCGCCAAAGCGGAGGACACCCTGACCTTTGCTCTTGAACAGGACGTAGCCATTGCCTTGGGGTATACCGATAAAACGAAGCGGGATACCAGCCGTTTTATGCAAGATTATTATACAGCCGCACGAGTATTGCAGCATTTTCTGCGTGTAGCGGCTCATTCCTGCGATGACGATATTGCGGAGAGTATTGTGAAGCCTGAAGCACCGGAGAATACGGAATTCAGTGTGGAAAACGGTGAACTCAACGCGGGACTCCATGATGTTCAATGGTATACGGAAAACCCGGCTCGGCTTATGTCCGTGTTTTGGGAATGTGCTCGACGGGATGTACCCATCGGCCTGGATAGCGAACGACGTATCACGGAAAATCTTCATTTAATCGGGGACGACTTTCGGAGCAGCGATCTGGTTCGACGCTTTTTCCTGGCTCTTTGCAGCAGACCACTGCAAGCAGGCCGTGCACTACGACAGGCGGCGCAATCAGGGGTGTTAGAGCGATATCTCCCGGAGTTTGGCGATGTGCGTGATATTATTCGATATGAAGATTTTCATCACTATCCGGTGGATGAGCATACGTTACGTGCTGTAGAGGCCCTGGCATTGATTCCGGAGCTGGAAGGATCGGTAGGGAATTTCCTCAAAGATACCTTGGAACATCTTATGGATCCCCATATATTGGTATTGGCACTTCTGTTCCACGATTTGGGTAAAGTATCCGGTGAAGATCACTCCGATGAAGGGATGCGTTTGGCCAAGACCATCGGTGCCCGTATAGGTTTACCTCACGAAGATACCGAACGTATCGCGTTCCTGGTTCAACATCACCTGCTCATGACTCACATCGCCCTCTATCGCGATACCGATGATGCCGATGTCATTGAGTCTTTCGCGAAGACGATGAAATCGGAACATCGCCTCCGTGCTCTATTTCTTTTGTCGTATGCCGATATGTCTGCTGTAGCGCCCAATGTATGGAACGATTGGAAGGGGACACTGCTCCTGAAGTTGTATCTAAAAACCGAAAAAGTGCTCCTGGGGTATTCGGAAGATACCGATGAAGAATTCTGGAAACAGCCTAAAGCGATAGCGGTTCAGGCATTCTTGGATGATGAACTAAAAGGGCAGCTAGATACCCATTTAAAAGCCTTTGGCGGACAGTATCTTTCAGCCTTCCCTGCCGAGCAGATCGCCTTTCATATTCAGTGCTTAAACCAGGCTGATGAGCATGGATTTGCCGCTCTCTGTGTGCCCAATGAAGATCAGGAAACCAGTGAAATGATCGTCTGTACGCCGGACCACCCCGGTTTATTCGAAGAAATTACAGGATGTTTCGCTTCTCAGCTCGTTGATGTGGAGCGAGCCGACCTCTACACGCGACCCGATGGTATGGCGTTGGATAGTTTTACTGTAGTCAACCCATCACGGAGAACCCCCTTGAGCGATGCCCAGGTGAAAGTGGTGGAGTCTGCGCTGAAAGATGTCCTCACAGGGGTGAGGCAAGTGGACGAGCTGCTGGAGCAGTCTCAACGCCGCATTTTCACCGGACGATTCAGCTGATTCACTCGCTGGGTAAAAAAGCGGGTATTTCCCTTAACCCCGGCACTCCGGTTGAAGTTCTGGACAATGTGATGGATATGGTAGACCTGATTTTGGTGATGAGCGTTAATCCGGGCTTTGGCGGTCAGAAATTCATCATGAGCCAATTGGAGAAAATTCGCCGAATTCGTAAAATGATTGACGCAACAGGTCGTGATATTGACCTACAGGTGGACGGTGGCATCAATGTGGAGACGGCAAAACTGGCCATAGCGGCCGGGGCCGATGTGCTTGTGGCGGGAACGGCAACCTTTACCGGTGGACCGTCGCACTATGAGGCCAATATTCGTAACCTTCGTGGCGAATAGGCGGTGAATAAATATGTCCCAAATCCGCCGTCAATCTGACAGCTCATTTTCCGTAAAGGTACAAAAACGCCTCAAAAAAGTGATGAAAAAGGCCAGCTATGCCAGCCGTTATCACGAATTTCGCCTGAAAGGTAAACATCCTTTACGCCTGTTGGGTACGCCAAAAGACCCTTGGGCCGGAACGGTGGCAGCGGGGGCGCATATCCTGTCCGGTCGTTTTTATTGTCAGGGACGTATTCTCAAAAACCCGCAGCATGACGAGGGAAAATGGCAGGCGGCAGAGATTTGGCAGGCCCAGGGTTTAAATGTTGTCTGGCAACAGAATTTGCATTCTTTTTGCTGGTTGCGGGATTTGGACCGGGTGGTGGACCGTCGGGCGGCACGGGTTCGGGCGATGGAACTTGTTGCGAGCTGGTTACAGGTATTTGACCAATGGGATGTTGAGGCTTGGGCACCGGATATCATGGGTCAACGGATTATTAACTGGATGGCCCATGCGCCGTTGATTCTTGACAGTAATGATCTTGTGTATCGCAGTAAGCTGTTAAATTGTCTCGCCCGACAGGCCCGTCATCTTTATCATACCGGGGACGATGGTTTGCGGGGCTTGCCCCGGATGCAGGTCATCGGCGGGCTTATATTGGCGGGACTTTATATTCCTTATGGCGAAAGTTGGCTTAAAAAGGGAACGGACCTGCTGAACCGGGCAGTGATGGAGGAAATTCTGTCCGATGGCGGCATCAGTAGCCGCAACCCGGAAGACCAATATCGTATATTACGGGATTTTTTGATGATCCGCCTGTCTTACCGGACCATGGGTCATCCCATTCCGGCTAAATTGGAGGCCGCGATTGGTCGGATGACGGCCATGTTGAAAAATTTGCTTCATGGCGACGGTCGGTTGGCCTTGTTTAATGGCGCCCGTGCGCAGGATGCCAAGGACATTGCCGCGACCATTGCCTTTTCGGAAGAATTTCATCAGAAATCTTCGGCCTCCGATGTGAAAAGGCCAAGCACACCCACTTCAAATGGGGAAAAAAGTGGTTTTAGACGACTTGAGCAGGGGCCAACCGTAATTATACAGGATAGCGGCCCACCCCCGGATGTGGATGTGAGCCAGAATGGACATGCGGGAACCCTGTCTTTTGAAATGAGCGTTGGTAAACCGCGGATTATTGTCAATTGCGGCCGGGGAAATTCTCTGGCTGAAGATGCCGGGGGGGATATTCATATGCTATCCCGTTCGACGGCAGCTCACTCAACCGTTATCTTAAATGATAAAAATTCCAGCGAAAT
>NVWG01000021.1 GCA_002746185.1 Candidatus Hydrogenedentota bacterium | reverse complement strand
TCGCAATGAATAGAATTTTCATGATTTTGCGTCAAAAATATAGAATAATCTTGAAAATTAGTCAATACACACAGTAATACTCAACTTGGTGACGGGAATTATTTTGATGGAGGCTGGATCGCGTTCGGCTTTATGAGCGACTTCTCGTATGTTGGCCTGAATGGTGTTGAGGTTCTGATGTATTTTATCGTGTAGTTCCATGGGTACCCGGTGGTTTTGTAATGGTGGAAAAGGCGTATCATAGGGAGGGGTTCGGCGTGATTCAAGTTGGTGCGATTTCACGGAGTAGTCGGAGACCCGTGCCGGGTCGGGGTAGTGCCTGGGTCTGGAAACCTTGGAGCAACGATGATATGTGGCATAGTCGCCCTCGGCTGTGTTTGGTTGGATGGTTCGGGCGGTTCACGAACCGCCCCTACAACATTCTTATTGTTTGAAACTATGCTAACTGAAATCGGGGCATGGGCGAGACGGGGCTGTTGAAAAAGTCCATTGGTTGCGGATGAGTACGTGCATTCGAAATAGTGAACACAGACGTTCCGCCTGTGATTTAATTGGCCTCATGGGCGAGACGCCCATGACCCGATTTGGGGAGGGCAACCCCGTGGTGATAAGGGTAGCCGGAGCGGATTGGTGCGGCGAATTTTTCAACAGCCCCGAGACGCCCATGCCCCAACGGGCAGGTTGAATACCCCGGTACAACGATGGGGCACAACAATGAGGGATGCAGAATTTTTCAAGTTTTCGGGTGTTTTAGCTGTTTGCGCGGTTGCCATGTTAGGATGACGATTCATATTTATCGTTTAGGAGTTACATGAAATGCGAGTAAGTTTGGTTAGTGTACTTATCGTGATGGTATTGGGGGGATGCAGTGAAGGCGGGTTAGCTATCGGTCCATATTACATTGGTTTTGCGGGTTCCTCTGTTAGTCCTTTTAATGGTGAGTTTGCTTATAGTCACTTGGAGGACATTGTAGCGTTGGGTCCCCGTGTAAGCGGATCGGAGGCACATGGGAAAATGCAGGGCAAGATCCGTAGTGTGTTGACGGAGTCGGGGCTGGAGATTCGCGAACATAAATTCGAAGCTAGTACGCCTCTCGGCTTAAAGCCCATGACCAATATTATTGGTATTGTGAAAGGCACGAAGGATGGTGTGATTGTTATTGGGAACCATTACGATACGAAATATTTTCCGGACTTTCCGTTTGTGGGGGCCAACGACGGCGGATCGACCACGGCGTGGATGATGGAGATGGCTCGGGTGCTGGGTCCTACGCGGGAGGGGTATTCAATTTGGCTCTGCTGGTTTGATGGTGAGGAGGCGTTTGAAGAATGGTCAGCGGTGGATGGGCTGTATGGGAGTCGGGAGCTTGTGAAGGAACTGAAAGAGACAGGCGAGATTGATTCCATCAAGGTGATGATAAATGTGGATATGATCGGTGATTGCGATTTGGGCATTCAGCGAGAGCAAGGCGCTCCGCCGTGGCTGACGAATATTATTTGGTACAAGGCGAAAGAATTGGATGTGGGAAAGCATTTCCTCCCCCACACTATTTCCATAGAAGACGATCATATTCCTTTTCGTAAAGCGGGTATACCGGCAATTAATTTGATTGATTTTCGGTATGGCAGCGGTCCGGGGGCTCATGATCGCAACTGGCATACGGCGAATGACACCTTGGAGAGGGTGTGTGCGGATAGTCTGCAAGTGGTTGGGGATGTGGTGTATCATGTGCTGGACGATGTTGAGGCGGCAGTGGAATCCGGGGAAGGACGATAGCAGTGCCATTTGAAGTTGGAGCAGGTGCGGACTGGTTGGAAGGTGTTCCGCCGGAGGATATGCGCCGTATTGTGGATGCGTTGTATCGTGTCCATGCGCTGCATGCGAAAATCACCGATCTGGACGGGGTTCTGGAAGCCATTATGGAGGAGAGTAAGCATGTGGCTTCCGCTGAGGCGTGCTCCCTTCTGCTGTACGACGAATATACGCAGGAACTGTATTTTCATGTAGCGTTGGGAGAGTCCGGCGATCAGGATGMGTTGAAACAGCAGATACGTCTGAAATTGGATCAGGGTATCGCGGGGATTGCAGCGAGTACACAGGAATCCGTGAATGTGCCGGATGCGAAGAACGACCCGAGGGTGCATTCCGAGGCGGACGACGTGGCTCACTTTGAAACCCGTTCTATTTTAGCGGTGCCGTTGGTGGATGACGGGTCGCTGGTAGGGGTGCTGGAAGTGCTGAACAAGGTGGACGATGTGATGTTCACCGAAGTGGATCAGCGCATCATGGAAATGTTTTCTTCGCTGGTGGCATCGTTGATTACCCGGACACGTCTGGTGGAAGAAAATGTCCGGRGCGAACGCTTGGCGGCTATCGGGTTGGCGGTGGCCGGGCTGTCGCATTACATCAAAAATATATTGAACACCATGGACGCAGGCGTGTCGATGGTGGATGAAGAAATTCGGGATAAAAAATACGACGGGCTTTTGGATCATTGGCCTATCTTGAAGCGCAGTACGGAGCGGTTGTCGARCGTGGTGGAAGATATGATGGCGTTTTCCCGGCCTCGTAAACCACGGCGAGAGTCGATTAGGGTGGAAGAACTCTTGGCGGATGCGGTGGATGGTTTGAAGGCGTTGCTGTCTCGGGAGTCGGTGCAGATAACGATAGAGAATGATCTGGGTGATACGCAGGTGGAGGTGGATCCGCACGGGATTCATAGATGTCTGCTGAATTTACTAACGAATGCGGTAGATGCCCTTCCGGATACGGGAGGTACGTTAATGGTTCGGGCGTATCCAATGGAGGGCGGCACGTTCGGTATGGAAGTGATTGATAATGGCCCGGGAATCCCCGAAATAGATCGAGAACGGGTGTTTGATCCGTTTTACTCCACGAAAGGATCACGGGGAACAGGTCTGGGACTGGCTGTAACGCGAAAAATTGTTCATGAGCATAAGGGATCGGTTTCGTTGTCTCCTGCGGGTAACGGCGGGACGGCAGCACGTATCGTATTGCCGATATAGCGTAGAGATTAGAAAGGATAGGTATGGCTAAATCTGAAAAATCGAAAAGAAAACCATTGGAATACCTTGGTTGGGGACTTTGGAGTATCTGTTTCGTCGTATTGTACGGTCCATTTTTTTATTTAAGCTGGACGGTGACGGTGGAGAGTATGCGTCTCGGTGTGCTTCCCTGGCTGATGGCGTTCATCATGGCCGCTTTTCTAGCGGGTCTAATTACGACGGTGGCCAATACGATTCTTCAGCGTCGGCTTGAGGCGGCACGAAAAGAGGAAAGTCGTGCGGAGAAGAAGAAAAAAAATAAAAAGTAATGTGCCGGAGAAGTAAGCATGGTAGATATATGGGAATTAACGAAGTTCGTCGAAGATCATCCTGATAATCTGGATCAGCGTTGGCGGCTTGTTAAAGCATATTATAAGGACAAGGATTATCGTCTTGCTCTGGAGCATCTGCTGATTCTTCAGAATGAATTAGCCGAAAAGAAGAATCTATATCGCTATTTAGCAGCTACATATTATCGCCTTACCCGTTTTGAGGAGGCCGAAAAGGTGGTACTGGCTGCGCTGGCTAAATGGCCTGGTGAATTGAAGTTTCAAGAGCAGCATGCGCAAATCCTGCAGGAATCCGGTGATGAAGAAAAAGCGGCTGATATCTGGGAATCCATCGCATTAGAAGTGCCCAAACATCGATTCGCCCGGAGAGCGGTGAAGCAACTGCGCAAGAAAGTGGCTAAAGACTATGGTGAAAAAGATGGTGGAACAGGTGCGGTTTCACCTGTTGGTGTGCAATGCCCTCATTGCGGTGCGGAGAACGAACCGGAATTTATGCAGTGCTGGAAATGCCACGGCGGATTGAGTCTGACGGATTCATTTGCGCCGCCTATGAAAGCGGTTGCGGAGGTGAAAACCCCCTTTTATGTTCCTATTGTTAAGGGGGCCATTTTTGCGCTTTTGGTGTTGAGTGCGTACCTCACTTTTAAGGAATGGAGTTGGACTACCACTCCTGCGAACACCGATCTCACCCTCACCACGGCGTATGAATATTATATTCATCGTATGTTTTCCACCCGCATGGCTGCAGGGTGTTTGCTCTTGGTGTTATGGCCTTTTGTGCTTCGCGTCAGTGTGTATGTGACGGGGGTGGATGATATAGATTACGATTGGCTCACTATATGCGGTTTGTTTTTTGCCGCATTAACCTATGCATCGACGTGGCTTCCTTCTGCGTTTCAGTGGGGTTCGTTGTTAAGTTTTGCGCTGATCCCCTTTGCCGTCATTCTGGCTACCTATCGCATGCCTATTGCGCAACGTCTTGTTGCTGGGGTGATTCAGTTTATGATTGTGACTCTGTTAGTGGTCACCTTGGCTGGCGCATTGAATGGTTTTGCTATTGTAAAAGATATACCGAAGTTGGCGGCGTTGGTCATGACTTCGGATGAATATGATCCTTCTCCCTTAACTCTTGAGGGTGTGACACCGATGGTGCATCATGGCGAATGGGATTCAACGGGGTCGACYTGGCTGGATTCCAAAGCGAATGTCTTWTCWTTTAYGGTTACGTTAGGCCCGGTGACGAATCGTATGTTTCTGGAAGTGACACAAGGTGAATCAATTTTGTCGTATGAGGAGATTGATGGCAGCCCGTTTCAATTGAATGTGGGACCTATCAAACCGGGGACGCCATATAGTGTGCGTGTATTTGGGGAAGACGGTATTGCGGTGGAATTATCAACCAGTGGGATGCTGCCTTATAAAGGCGAGGCAGCGCCTTTATAGATTTGTAGTTCTCTGAATGCATCTGATGTAAGGAAGGGTCTGGCTTCTTCCAGGATGGCGTCTATTTCAGTTGGTGAGGCCAAGTCTGCTCGGCGTAACCAAGCAGGCATATAGCCGGGCCAGCGATGGGTACAAGCCTTGAAATGTGATGCGGCTTGAGCGGTTCTGCCTTCCCTGTAGGCGATTTCTCCTGCCAGGTAGTGGATTTCCCCTGTGTCGAGACGTTTTAAGGCCTTGTCGGCCATTTCACGACCTTTTTCAAGCTCTCCTTCTTCCAGCAACAGGGCAGCCAGCTCTAATGATGCGTAGGGAGAGCTCCAGCGGTTTTGGGTCAGGGATGTATATATGRGGATGGGKTTTTCTTCTTGTACGTAGGCATGCCGGGCGGTCTGTAATCTATATTCGGGGAGTATGGTGATGTAGAGGTGTGTGAGTCCGATGATGACGGCGATGATAATGGGGACGAATCGGGGCATGATGACGTATTGCGGGAATGGCTTCGAGATGTTTGGTGATGTACCTGCCATGACGAGCAGGGCTGCTGCGAAAACATGGGGTGTGCTATGCAGGGTGGTGTTCAGGAGGGAAAAAACCAGGAGTGCTGCTAATCCCGGCCAGACATGACGAGCGGTATGGCGTTTTATGAACCAGGCAGCAGCAATGAGCATGCTGATTCCAAGCAGACCGCGTTCGATGGCGATTTCCATGAAATCTGAATGAGCGTGGAGTGTATGGATGGTGTTGTAATGAAATGAAATGTCTGGCCATTGACGCAGGGCTTCTCCCAGATAGGAGGGGCTATAGAAACTGAAATTTCCCGGGCCAACCCCGAGGAGGAAATGGTCTTTCCACATCAAAGCCGATCCTGCCCAGAACCAAAGCCGTAAATGGCCGCCTGTATCGGATTGGGAAAATGTTGAAGTGAAGCGGTGGAGTGTTGTTTCGGGGGTTATGACTAGAAGGGCAAGGAGCATCCCTGCACCCACACCGGTAATGGCGACCATGCGTACTTTATTGATTTCTCGATAGGGTATGGTAAGCAGGGTTGCCATGACAAATGCGAGCCACGCGCTTCGGCTGCCAGTGAGCCCCAAGGCAATAAAAAGTATGGGTAGGGCAATGGCCCATTTCCACGAAGATTTTTCTTTGTCTATGAGCCAGCGGTTTAGAGCTAACGCGGTGCCCAAAGCGGTGAATCCACCCAGTAAATCCTGATTGCCGAAAACGGAATATATCTTCTGGGTATATCCGGGGATGGGTGGGAAAAGAACATCTATGAATCCAATGTATTGAAGTATGCCTAGYCCTGCGGCGGCGGTGGARGCGAAGATGAGGGCTTCTATCAGRCGATGATCCTGATGGCTGCGGCGTGCGGTGTCCCAGAAGATGATGGCRAAAARGAAGATTGCCAAAAGRTGAATTGTTTGCTGYGTGGCGAATTCWGGTACGGCAGYACCCCCTAGCCATGCTATTGGCAAAGGYARKRCRATGASWATCRTYATGAYGTAKAYGTAGCGAGGAATGGATAGRCGAGGAATGATATGGCGGGTGTATRCGGCACTGTAGARAAGGAGCAGGAGTAAAAGTGTCAKATCTTTGGGGTGCATGAATGACGGAAAGGAAAACGAATACGGCAATGTGATGGCAAGAGGGGTGAGGAAAATTGCGTATGGCAGCAGGGTGGACGTTGGCGATGGACCCGATATCGTTTTTGTCATAGCCATGGGCTTTGAGAGGGGCCTGGTATGCCCTGGTTACCCGAGGCGCGCTTCATCCCGTGAGGATGATCATGGAGTTCTATTCGTGCTCCATGTATGCACACTCTACCCGGTGTATTTTTTTTGTGGAATCAGAATCTTTGATGTGCTCGGCGGCATCCTTGTCGCGTTCCAATTTCAATTGCTCTGAAATAGTATAGGGTAATCCCCCTTCAGCTTTGATGTCGATAATCAAGTTACTGATTTCGTCAAAGGATACAGGGTATTCCCAGCGGGCAAAGTCCAGATCGGAGACAGCTTCGTAATACCGACCATCAGCGGCCATGGATTTTGCGGCACGGAGAATTTTTCGAGTATGGGCAATGGAATCGTCAGATCTTCGGATCAAGGTATCCCAGATAGCGTTACTTTTATTGAATTCTTCCAGGGCGAGCAGTTCCATTTCTACGGCAACGTCTTCTGCTTCTTTTGCTTCAGCGTTGAGTTCATTTGCTCGCGTCATGTTGCCGCTTTCCTGGGCAGCCAGGGCTTGAGCGCGAAGCGATTTCGCTGCTTCGGATGCTGCTTTCTGGCAAGCAGCGGCATCATCGGAAGTGGATTCAGCCAGCATTCCTTCATTTACGCGGAGAAAACGTTTGGCGGCCAGGTTATCGGGGTAGAGACTCCCATAATGGGTCCAGCCTTCGATAGCGTCTTCGTATTGCCCGTTGAGATAGAGGGAGCGATAGAGCATGCGGGGAACCCACTGGTTGTGCCGATGTCGGGTGGCTTCATCGAGATAACGAATGGCATTGGGGTGATCGTTTAATTTATTGGCATAAATACCGTATCCCAGATCGAAATACAGGCGGTAGTCYCGGGGGTTTTTRCGTATRCCGTCTTTGATGAATTCAAYSCCCATGTAAWACCATTCTTCRCGTATTCCAAGGCGTTTATYRTATTTCTCGCTGTATACCTTGAGGCCTTCAGGAGTGGGCTGGAGGCGAGCGGTGACGTTGTATGCCATGTGCCATGCGCCGAGCAGGTAGGCATCGATGAAGTTGGGRTCCARGGTRACGCAGGTRCGCATGATGGGTACCATRCGGTGCAGTTGGCCTTCGTGCCAGTAATTTTCTACCTGGAGCCACAGGAAGTTTGCGGCCAGTGTTCGGAATCCGAAGAAGAGGCTGGTGAGTCCTACGCCTTCAACGGAGGTATCGGCGTTGTAGATGGAGGAGGTTTTGAATTGAGTACCGGAACTTTGGATTCGGCCTTCGTTGAAGTAACCAGTGAATTCGACCCGTAAGTCGGAGAATTCGTCGCTGCTGACCATGGTATAAATTTCGTCATCCAACTCTTGGCGAACGGCACGAAGGAGTTTGGAATGGGGGTTGTCATCGTCGTCCAGGTCGTAGTCTTCGTCTATCGGTATGTCGTCCGGCAGGTAGGATTCGGCTAGTTCATTAAATTGGATGAATACTTCATCATCCATAGCCGCTTCGTCATCTGCAGAAGAAACAGGCTCAAGAGTATCGCCCAATCGGCTGAGGCTGGATGCGGCAATGGCCCAACGGTAWAAGTCCTCTTTGTCCAGCAGAGTGTCAATGCGGGTGCCTTGCCAGGATCCGGCTAGCAACAGGATAATCATGGCGAAGATGACGGGTATTTTCGAACCGAAATTCATACGGGTTTAAAGCTCCTTGCGTGAGAAGAGAACTTGGGCCAGGAGATATCCTGCGAATCCATAAAGGAGTCCGTACAAGATGAGGTTGGGGATCTGAACATCGGCAGGGGGATCGTTGGGTGCCAGGTAAAGAATTTGGTTACGCAAATCGAAGCTGCGAAGGTTTGGGAGAATTTTGTAGAGCATGGATGCCACTTGTCCGATAATGGCGTCAATGCCGCTTTCGGTGGTGCCGGAACGATTGGACACATCGTTCAGGTATTCGGTCAGATTTCCTGTTATGTAGATGAACAGCCCGGAGATGGTGGGCAGTACGGAGGAGGTGGATGTGCAGGATATGGCAAATGTGAATGACGAAACGATGAGGAACTGAAAGTAGGTGAGCAAGGTGGACCACATGAGAAGGGTGGGTACGACTTGCTCTTTGATATAGAGGGCGATGATAAACAGGAGGCTCATGAGGACCAGGTTGGCGATGACGATGAGTTGTACGCCTGCGAATTTCCCTAGGAGGTATTGATAGCGTCTCACGGGCTTGGACAGGACGGTGTAGATAACTTTGTTTTCCATTTCATTGGGCACAACGGATGCGGACATAAAGATGGTTATCAGTATGCCGAATATAGAAATAGCGGAAACGCATATATCTTTAATGATTTTGGTTTCTACTTCGGTTTCGATATTACCGCTGACGGTAGCCTGGGTCATAAAGGCGGTCATGAAGGTGGAACCGAATATGACGAGGAGGCTGAGGAGCAAAAATCCGATAAGCGTTTTCTTTCGGATGCCTTCGCGCCAAGTGTACATGGCGATGGCCCAGACGCCTCTAGCTGATGTGGTGGCTGACATACTGCGAACTCTCCCGTAATCTTTTAGTTGGCTGCGGTGGCAGGTTGTGCCTTACCCGATTCGGCACGGCTGGCATCGCCGACGGTCCGTACGAATAATTCTTCCAGTGTTTCGCGGCGTGGTGCCACGCTTAAAATATTGATATTTTCTTGTTTACATACTTCGACGGCATCGTAGAGCGACATGCCGGATGGGATATGAAGCAGTGAGCGTTCTTTGGTGATGTCTTCGGCTTTTATGTTGAGCTGTTCGAGTTTAGCTTGGGCCGCGGGTGTAATGCTATCTGCTTCGATGGTCACATCCCGGTCGGTGAGGAGCTCAGTCAAGGTGCCGCTTATCTGCATTTCGCCTCGGTAGATGATGGCTACACGGTCGCTGATGAGTTCCACTTCCTGCAGCTCGTGGCTGGAAATAAGAAGGGTCTTTCCTTCATCGCGCAGGTTGGCCAAAATGTCGCGCATTTCTTTACGGGCCAGAGGATCGAGTCCGGTGGTGGGCTCGTCCAAAATGAGGATGGTGGGATCGCTGAGAAGGGCCTGTGCCAGACCGATACGCTGCCGCATGCCTTTGGAGTAACCGCGTATGAGGCGGTTGCGTGCGTACGTCATGCTTACGATGTCGAGAGTCTTGGCAACGCGCTGTTCCAGGTCTTCTCCACTCAGGCCGTAGAGTTGTCCGTAAAAACGCAGCACCTCCTCCCCTTTCAGAAACTCGGGGTAGTAGGCTCCTTCGGGCAGGTATCCAATTTGACGTTTGACTTCGGAGGAACGGATATCTTTACGTCCAAGAATTTCGATGGATCCTGAGGTTGGGAATATCAGGCTGAGCATCATTTTAATGGTGGTGGTTTTGCCGGATCCGTTGGGGCCCAGGTAGGCAAAGATTTCGCCGGTATTGATTTGAAGGTTCATATTTTTTAGGGCATGGACTTCCTGCCCGGAAAAAAACCCGGCTTCGTATGTTTTCGTTAAGTCTTTGGTCTCAATTACTACCGACACGGTGGGCGCCCTTTCTGGGTGTTCTTCACGGTGTTTGATTCGTTTTTTGCAAGGTTAGAGATCGTATCAAATACTTCATCGAGAATCAATAAGATGTTTATGAGTGCGAAGTTAGAGATTTTTTGGAACGCATTGGCGGTGATGGAGTGATTTAGAAGTCAAACCGCATACTTGCGCCAAAAGAGGTGTTCCAGTTATCGATGTCTTTGTAGGGGGATTGGTTATCGTACTTGAGGTCCAGGTTCAATTGCAGCTGCATCCCCAGAGGTAGGGGCATGAGGAGACGCGATTTGAGTTCGGCACGAAGATCGCCGGAATCGGACAGGCTTGGTCGTACGATTAGTTCCTTTTCGATGGTGGATTGGTGAACCCATTGGCGTGAATATCGGACAGCGAGATTGAGGTTCAGATCCTGGTCGCTCACCGAGGATTCGCCTGGAGGCGGCAGGGGAAGATTGTTTTGATCTTTTCTTAGATCATCGGAGTCGTATTCTTCGAAGGACACGCCAACTCCGGCAAAGCCGTCGATTCGTTGTTTCTTGCCTTCCAGGAGAGTGGTATTTGCTCCCAAAGTTATGTCGGTACGTAAATCCAGTGCCTGGTTTCGGTCCCGCTCGAATTCAAGAATAGCTTGGGGTTTGATGGAGGCTTCGTTGTTGGGCTGAAGTCTCACTTCCGCATCGAAAAATCGACCGAAGGAGTCGGCATCTTGAGTGTATTCGAATTCGGCGGATGCTTCGATTTCAATTTTTTTCAGTTGGGCGTCAAGGGTTATCTCGGTAACAGGGCCAGAGGCATCCTTGGTGCCGTCCCGCCATTTGTAGCCTGTTGCAATAGATCCCTGAATGGTGTTGGATTTTTCTGTGCCTTTAATTTCGGAAGCGGGTGTTGTGGCGACGCTGGCGACATCTTCCAGATTCAGGGCAATTCTGGCATCGTTATTGGGAGTAATGATAACGATACGATTGTTTTGGGTAGCGATTCGGCCAGGGATGAGTTGGTCGTCTTTGAGGGCTACTACGACGAAGGAGGAAGTGGATAGCTGGGTGACTTCCTGGGTGGGAACGAATATTCTGCCTGCGAGAGTGGTACGAAAGGACAGGGTGCCTTCTGAGATATTCAGTAAGGTACCAGTGAGGTGGTCGCCGCTGGTTAAGGTGAGGGTATCGCACTGTGCTATACGGGCCGGGATCAGCAGGAGTAATGCCAGTAGCATCACGATACGTATATTGTTATGATTCATCGACATGATTCGGCAGATATTTTGACTAAGGAGTGATTGATGCTTGAGACTGTATTAGGCAATCCGTGGGTTCGGGCGGCCGGTGCGCTGTTGGCACTGGTGCTAGTCGGCATATTGCTATATCTCCTGAGCCCTATCCTAGTTTCCCTCTTCTTCGCTTTTTTGGTGGCGTATTTGCTGGATCCGATTGTTGATTTTTTTGAACGCCGTAAAATCTCCCGCTCCCTTAGTATAGCAGGTTTAGCGTCAGTTGGCATAGCGTTGCTGGTGGCGGTGCCGTTATTTTTGATTCCCTTGATGATTGATCAAGCGGATTCTTTGGCTGACGTGGCGCGAAAAGGTTCTGGGGGTTCGGGACTGGTGTCGTCGATTGTAGACAAGCTTCCGTTGCGATCTTTGGTGGAGGCGATGGAACTGGTAGATCCGGAAGCGGCGGATTATGACCCGGATTATGTACCGTTGTCGGTGCTTACAGTGTTTGCCGCTGATTGGGTGAAGGTGCAGGGTGTAGAGCTGCTTACKGGGAATGCTGGAACGGCGGCTGAGGCGGGCCAGGCGGCGGGGAGTCGGATAGCTGGATTCCTGGCTTCGATGGGTCGGGGTGCTATGGGATTGGTGTTGTTCGTGGGTAATGTGGCGTTRTTCGCGGTTGTAGCGGCGTATTTGCTCAAGGATTATGATTCGATTGTGGCTACATCGAGAGATTTACTTCCGATGAAATATAAAGAAAAAGTTGTAGGGATTCTTGTAAAAATTAATGATCAGGTTCGAAGCTTTCTACGAGGTCAGATGCTGGTCTGTCTTTTTCTAGGCATTTTTTATGCGGTGGGGCTGTCGATTGCAGGGGTGCCGTTTGCTTTGGTGATCGGCTTCTTTGGTATGTTTGCCAGTTTTATTCCGTATATGGGTCTGGCCATGACGGCTGCACCTGCGGTAGTGCTGTGTATCATGCAATACCAAGCATTGGATATTCATTTGGTGTTAGTGGCTGCCACGTTTATTATTGCCCAGATGCTGGAAGGCATGGTTCTTACGCCCAAGATTGTTGGGGATAAGGTGGGCCTGGGACCAGTGTGGGTTATTCTGGCGGTAATGGTGTTCGGGAACGCGCTGGGCTTTCTTGGGCTGCTGCTTGCAGTGCCAATAGCGGCATCGTTGAAGGTGCTGGTAGTGGAAGCACTGGATTATTACAAGAAGTCGGATCTCTTCACGGAATCCTGATGGCGGGAGTAATTAGCTGTTGGAGTGCTTCTCGTTCTGGGTATGATCTATCGCTTTTTCGGCATCTGTTTCCGGGTTATGACCGTGACGTCGCCGTGTAAAGATGGTGAGGAGTTCGTTGGCTATACCGAATAGAACGTAGCTCATTCCCAGGGGGAAGAACACGATGGCTGGTGATTCCTGCATGGCGTAGTGGATGACGGCGATACCCATAACGCAGAGCAGTAAAAATCGAAACCCTTTACGTGGGGTAAGTATGAAGGCGTTCATACTCTTTTTGGGGTARCGAATGGCGCTGACCATGAGAAATGCCAGGGTAAGTGTCATGGGGCCCAGTACCCAATAGGTCACATGCAGGTCTAGTGTCTGGCAAAATAATGTGAAGGATGCGATGGTTCCTGCGGCGGCAGGTATRGGCAGCCCGACGAATAAGTCTTGGCGGTCGGCCTGAAATACGTTGTAGCGTGCGAGACGGAGTGCGCCGAAGATGACGTAGACGACGGCAACCATGCCGCCTGTTGAACTGAGGAAGGATTCGCTTATTGTCCCTTCAGCGAGATAGGCGGTGTAGATGAGTACGGATGGGGCGACGCCGAAGGAGACGATGTCACTCAGGCTGTCCAGTTCCTTGCCGAAATCGGATACGCTGTTGGTCATACGCGCAACGGATCCGTCCATGGAATCGAGAATGATGGCGGCGAGAATCCAGTAGGCCGCAGTGACGTAGTTGCCTTCTATGCTGGCAAATATACTGGCTATGCCGGAGTAGAGCGCGAAGCTGGTGATGACGCTGGCGGCTACGTTGATGGGCATACGGCGCCGCTTGCGCATACGGAAGCGCCGTGAACGTCGTTTATTTTTAGGTTGTTCGGTCATGAAGTTTCTGGGAAGCGGGCGATGATGGTACTCCCCCCTTTTACCTTGTCTTTTAGTTTGACTACGATATCCGCATCTGGTGACAGGTAGAGATCGGTACGGGATCCAAACTTGATCATACCAAATTTCTCGCCTTTTGTCAGCTTTGCGCCGGGTTTGGGGATGCAGATGATACGTCGAGCAATAGCGCCGGAGACTTGACGAACAACCATGGGGCCGTGGGGGGTAGAGATAAAGAGGGTATTTGCCTCGTTAACCTGATGGGATTGGGGGTCCATGGCGTTTTTATAGGCTCCTTCTTTGTATTGAATATCCACGATCTCGGCATCATCAGGCATACGGTTGATGTGTACGTTGAAGACGCTGAGGAAAATGGAAACGCGTTTGCAGGGCCCGTCGTAGAAGTCACAGGAATCCAGTTCTTCGATGCAGTCCACGGTGCCATCGGCGGGACTGGTGATGTCGCCGGGATTGGTGGATAGTTGCCGCGGAGGGTCACGGAAGAAATTTATGGTGAAGAGGGCTAAGKCCCAGAATGGTATGGCAGGATACATGTTTCCATATTGAAATCCCCCCAAGGTAACCACAATACTGAGGAGTAACAAGGGGACATAATACGGTGCTCCTACTCGCCATGAACTGAAGGGGGTATTCACATTAAGTTCCTTTCTTTTAGACTTACGTATGTTCCGTCACCAAAGATGACGTGGTCGAGGACTCGGATGTCGAGCAACTCCCCCGCTTCCACCAATCGTTCGGTGAGGGYGATATCTTCCCGRCTGGGTGTAGGATCGCCRCTGGGATGATTATGACAGAAAATGACACCGTGTGCCCCTTCTCTCACGGCCTGACGAAATACGTCTCGGGGTACAGCCAGGGTGCCGTCCATGGAACCTCTGGAAATCTCAATGGTTTTGAGCACATCGTTTTTGGTATTTACGAGGATACACTTAAATATTTCGATCTCGTATTCCTTATATCGGATCATGAGGAGATCGGCTACATCAGCGGCAGATGAGATGCGGGGTCTGCGATTCTCGTTGAAGGCGGCCAGGCGTTTTCCCAGTTCGATGGCGGCTTTGATTTCGATGGCTTTGACTTGGCCGATACCGGAGACTTGCTGGAGTTCTTCCAGGGAGGCACGGGCGACGGTACGCAGGTTGCCGAAATGGCGAAGAACCTGTTCGGCTAAGGCGATGGCTCCGGTAGAGCGGGTGCCGGTACGGAACAGGATGGCGAGAAGTTCGGCATCGCGYAGTGCTTCAGGTCCGACATTGGCTAACCTTTCACGAGGACGCTCTTCAGGCGGGATTTCCCGTACGGCAGTTGGAAATTCGGGATGGGGCTTAGACATGGGGAGCCAGACCGGATATGATGCGGTGAATACCTGCCAGATCGTTACGCCATGTCACGTCGCTGTATCCCTCCTTTTCCATCCGTATTATGACATTATGGTGCTGGCCTGCGCCGATTTCAAATGCCAACAGGCCGCCGGGGATAAGGTGGCTCTTGGAATCGGAGATAAGAATTTCAATCATGTCGAGTCCTTCTTCTCCAGAGAACAGGGCGACGGGGTCYTCGTAGTCGCGAACAACGGCGGGGAGATCTGATTTGTCGTTTAGAGAAATATAGGGTGGATTGGACAGGATAGCGTCGAATTGAACATCGGATGAAATAGCGGAGAAGGCATCTGCGACGAGGAGGTGTAAGCGATTTTCTATGTGATGACGGCATGCATTTTTTTGTGTGAGAATCAGGTTGTCCGGGCGAATATCCGTAGCGATGCAGGTAGCTTGAGGGAGATGTTTGAGACAGGATATGGCGACACATCCTGTTCCTGTGCCGATTTCCAGTAGACGAGGTGCCTCTCCCCCACGCTCGTTAACATGTTCCAGCGCGACTTCGACCAAGTGTTCGGTTTCGGGTCGAGGCACCAATACAGGTGACTCTACATGGAAGGGCAGGGAAAAGAACTCCCATTCTCCCAGGATGTAGGCGATAGGTTCGGCTTTAACACGGCGTGCCAGCATTGTATCGAAGGTGGTGTCGGTTGAGTACCCATCCTGCAAACGAGCCAGAAGTTGTGCACGCCCAATATCTAACGCATGTGCTAGAAGGATTTCGGCATCCAGTCGGGGCGTATCGGTGACATCTTCCAGCTTATCTTGGGCTTCACGAAGGATATCGGCTAGGGATGGCATGGGTGAGCCGTAGTCAGGCGGATTGTACTGCCATTTGTGCGGCGCGGTCAGCGGCAATGAGGGCATCAATGGCATCCTGGAATGCGCCTTCCATGACTTTATCCAGATTGTAGGCGGTCAAGTTGATGCGGTGATCCGTGAAGCGGTTTTGAGGAAAATTATAGGTGCGAATACGCTCGCTGCGGTCGCCGCTGCCGACCTGGGTACGACGTTCCTCGGATCGTTTACTTGCTTCCGCATCTTGCTTGACAGCCAAAAGGCGTGACCGGAGAATAACCATGGCCCTGGCTTTGTTTTTGTGCTGTGACTTCTCGTCTTGACAGGTAACAATGGTGCCAGTAGGTTTGTGGGTAATGCGTACGGCGGAATCGGTGGTGTTTACGCTTTGTCCACCGGGGCCGGAGGAGCGATACACATCGATTTGGAGATCGCTGGGATCGATGTCGATTTCCACTTCTTCTGCTTCGGGGAGTACGGCAACAGTGATGGCGGAAGTATGAACGCGGCCTTGGGTTTCGGTGGCGGGGACACGTTGGACGCGGTGTACGCCGCCTTCAAACTTGAGCTGACTGTATACGTTTTCGCCGGTTACTTGAAAGGAAATTTCCTTGAAGCCGCCTATGCCGGTTTCGTTGGAGTTAAGGACTTCAATTTTCCATCCTTTGTTTTCGATATAACGAATATAGGCGCGGTATAAATCGGCACAAAACAGGGCTGCTTCGTCGCCTCCGGCTCCGGCGCGAATTTCAACGATGGTATTTTTGGCGTCGTTGGGGTCTTTGGTGAGGAGCAAGACTTTGAGTTCGGCGATATGCCCTTCAATAGCAGCTTCCATAGCATGCTTTTCTTCATCCGCCATTTCCCGCATTTCAGGGTCGGATTCGTCTTTGATAATCTCTTTGGCATCTTGCAGGGCTTCATCGTCTTTCAAAAAGATATTGAAGCGTTGCACCACATCGGAAATGGATGCTAAAGCCTGAGCATGTTTGCGATAAACGTCAGGATCGGAAGCCACTTCTTGCGTTGCCATGAGCTCGCTCAACCGCTGGTACTCCTCGCGTACTTCGAGGAGTTTTTGACGCATGATAGGCTCCATAAGAGCGGCTTAGGATTTGGCGGAAGAAATTTTGCCGAATTTTTTCTGGAAACGCTCTACACGACCTTCGCTGTCCACGAATTTCTGTTTCCCGGTGAAGAAGGGATGACRGGCAGAACAGATTTCCAGGCGCATGTTCGGAACAGTGGCGGAGGTTTCAAAGCTGCTGCCGCAAGCGCATGTTACGGTACAAGCTACGTAGTCTGGGTGGATATCTTTTTTCACGGGTATTCTCCTGAGATTTCTCTTTATAAGGTGGCACGTATCAACCGCCGTTTCCGGGGTGTATGAGGCACACAAGCGCAGTAATGTAGCATATTTACGTATGAGCGGGCAACTTTCAGGTTTCGCGGATGGCCAGGTACTTGTTCAGGGCGTTCAAATAGGCCAACACAGCGGCTTCGATGATATCGGTACTGGCACCAGTGCCCACAAATGGTCGATCATCAAATTTTACAATGACATGAGCCTCGCCGTGGGCATCTTTACCTGGAGTGGCGGCACGAATGTTGAATTCTTCCATGCGTCCCTGAACCCCTACGATTCGTTCGATGGCTCGGCATGCTGCATCTACGGGACCGTCTCCCATAGCGGTATCGGAAACGGACTCTTCCTCGCCACGATGGAGTTTTACCATAGCCATGGCGGGATTTTTCCCGGAAGTATTCATGGAATCCAGAGAATAAATTTCGAAGGTCTCATCACGCAGGGACATGAGTAAAATGCGCAGATCGTCGTCGAAAATTTCTTTCTTACGATTTGTCAGCTCGATGAATTTTTCGTATAACTGGGCCACTTCGTCGGATTCCAGTTTGAAACCCAATTCTTCGCATCGTTTGGCCAACCCGGCACGACCGGAATGTTTTCCCAATACAAGTTCACTCTTGGTGCGTCCCACGGATTCGGGGGTCATGATTTCGTACGTTGTTTTATTGGCAAGCATACCGTGCTGGTGAATGCCTGCTTCGTGAGCGAAGGCGTTGCGGCCCACAATGGGTTTATTAAAGGGGACAAGCAAGCCAGTCACGTTGCTCAGAATCATGCTGGAATTGGCAATTTCTTTGGCGTTGATTCCCGTCTCGTAGTGCAGTACATCGCTACGGGTCTGTATAGCCATGACCACTTCTTCCAGTGCGGTATTGCCAGCCCGCTCGCCGATGCCGTTGATGGTGCATTCGATTTGACGCGCACCGCCGCGTATAGCAGCCAAGGCGTTGGCTACGGCCAATCCCAGGTCGTTGTGGTTATGGGTGGAGAAAATAACGTGGCCAGCGTTCTTTACGTTGCCCATCACATATTCAAACATGGTCTGGATTTCGGAAGGCGTTGTGTATCCGGTGGTGTCGGGCAAATTGATTACGTCCGCACCAGCATCAATAGCTTTTTGGGATACCTGTACCAAAAACTCCAGGGTGGAACGGGTGGCATCTTCGGCGGAGAATTCCACGCGTTCGCACAGGGACTTGGCGAATTTTACAGCACCCTCGGTATCTTCCAATACTTGCTCGGGGGTCATCTTCAGTTTGTGTTCCATGTGAATAGAGGATGTGGCGATGAAGGTGTGCACCACAGGACGTACAGCTTTTTCCACGGCGGACGCAGCCCGTTCGATATCGGGTTTAACGGCACGGCACAGGGCGGCGACGCGAGGTCCTWTCACGGCTTCCGCGACTTTCTTGACCCCTTCGAATTCTTGTTGGGACGCGATGGGGAAACCAGCCTCGATGATATCGACACCCAAGCATTCCAGCTGGAGAGCAATTTCAATCTTCTGCTGCTCATCCATACTGGCTCCGGGAGATTGTTCGCCGTCCCGCAGGGTGGTGTCGAAAATTTCTACTCGATTGGTCATGATTTGGTCGCGCTCCTTTTAGATACGGTGTAAAGCTTAACAAAGGACGGGAAATTGAGTCAAAAATCCTTTGGATGTACTGGGGGTTATGCGCATTTTACTGCCTCTTTTGAAAAAAGACTCTGCCTGCTATACTTGAACCATGGAATACGAAAATCCCAAATTGGTTCGTCGGGAACTGCTGACTATTTTGTATGAGAGTTTCCTGGAGAATCCGCTGCAGATGTTGTCGCCCAGCGATATCAAAGAAAAGGGTTCCATTAAGGCTCGGGATCTTGTTTCCAGTGCGCATTATCTCCACGAGCGGAATTTTATTGAGATGATGGTGGGGTACACTCCTCCGATGTTTGCGGCGACACGTATCGCGCCTCTGGGTATTGATCTGTTTGAGGACGTGGCTGCGTTTAACCAGATGTTTCCCTTGGCTCCCCGAGAACACAGTGAGCAGGCGGCAAGAATCATACCGCTCATGTTGTCGCTGGCGAGGGAAGCAGAAGCTACTGGGCTTGAGGGAGAACGACGAGCCTGGTTGTTGGCAGATATTCGAAAGCTTCGCGAGGTGCTGTGTCAACCGGAGGAAAAGTGGTCTTCTCCTGAAATCCTGACACAGCTACAATGGTTAGATGGATTTTTTATGCCCGATGAGAATGCCCCTCTTCCCTCGTTGGAAAAGCTTAAAACGATTCTGCACGAGCGGTTGCTGTAGTTTTATTGTTTACTCCCCCCCACTTTATTTTTCAGGAGAAATGTATGTCAAAAGAGAATAATTTTCCCGATGTAGGAAAGGCGGCTCCCGCTTTTACATTGGAATCCAGTAAAGGTGGAAAGGTACGCCTGTCTTCGCTGAAGGGACAGCCTGTAGTGGTGTATTTTTATCCYAAGGACAATACGCCGGGGTGTACGGTGGAGGCTCAAGAATTTCAGGCGGCGTTAGGGGCGTTTCGCAAAGCGGGCGCGGCGGTGTTGGGAATCAGCCCGGATAGTGTAGAATCGCATTGTAAATTTGCTGATAAACAAGGACTGCACTTTCCGTTGTTGGTGGATACGGATCATGTGGTGTGTGAGAAGTATGGGGTCTGGGTAGAGAAAAATATGTATGGGCGCAAGTTTTGGGGTGTACAACGGGCCACGTTACTTATAAATTCGTCTGGCAAGGTGGCGCAGGTCTGGCCGAAGGTGAAGCCAAAGGGCCATGCGGCCCAGGTGCTGGAGGCGGTGAAGGCACTGTAGCCGCTATTTGGATGCTGGATTACCTTCGGCATCATCGTATAGCTGACCGGGTTCCATCTGATCGACTCGGGCTCGCTGGAATATGACCTCTAAAGCGGAACGTGCGGCTGGACTCAGCTTGTTGGCATCGGTGAGTGATTGATACATGATTACGCGGTCTCTGTTTTCCATAATGATGAACAGGGCATCCCGATCCCGCATTTTTGACGAAGTGGATTTTTTGTATGCCGAACTTCGGATGATGGAAATTTTCCCGTTTCTCTTTTCCACTGCGTGACCTCGGGTGAGGATATCCTGTATCAATTCGGATCGAGCAGCACGGCTGCGCAGGGCTTGTTTAACTTCCGGTGTGTCTAAAATAAAGCCATTGATGCTCTCCAGGGGCAGTTCGCGTTTACCGTCTTTGATGCCCTGTTCCACGTTGAGGGCTGCCTGGCTCACGGAGTCGACGGGGAGTTCGTTGTAGTCGGGATTGGCTCTTAGGACTGTAGATTGGACGGAGGCGCAGGAACATAGAAAAATGATGCAGCCCAAGGCAGCAGTATGTTTTATCAGGGCGGTCATGTTATTCCCCCACTATGATTCGGTTTTTACCTTCACGCTTAGCTTTGTAGAGTGCGGTGTCGGCGGATTGTATCAAATCTTTGGTGGTTTCACATGTTTTCATGTCCATCATGGCGATACCAATGCTGACCGTGACTTTTCGGTCTGGCGGTAGACCCGAGTAGGGTTCATCGGAAATTTTTTCCAATAGACGATCGGCATAAATTTTAGCACCGTCCATATTGGTCTGAGGCAGGATAACGATAAGTTCTTCGCCGCCGTACCGAGCCACGATATCACTGGTACGAACAGTCTTGAGGATACGGTCGGACAATTCACGCAATATAGTATCGCCTTGCAGGTGGCCGTAGGTGTCGTTGATTTCTTTGAAGTCGTCAATATCAATCATCATACAGCAAAGGGGACTGCCGTAGCGTTTGGATCGGGCGAACTCGTCTTCCATACGGGTGCGAAAATAGCGACGGTTGTACAGGCCTGTAAGGCTGTCGGTTGTAGCCAGATGCTCGAGTCGACGGTTTGTTTTTTGGAGTGTTTCCAGCAGGTCGGCCCGTTCGATGGCGTTGGCAGCTGTTTCCGCGACGATTTGGCAGAATTCCACTTCCCGTTGCTGGAAGGTGCCGTTTTTACGGGCGGCTCGCAGTAGAAAAGTTCCCACGTTGCTGTTGAACAGGACAATGGGCACGACCAAGATGGAGGTAATGCCTGCATTTTTTAAATCTTCAGCGACGGAGTGTGTCAGCGGATCGGAGGCGGTATCGTTGATTAAGGTTTTCTGGCCTGTCTGGAGGGTATGGTTTATTTCGGGGTATTTGTCCAGTTGAATGATCACATCGTCGATGGTTTTGTCTTCATGGCTGGCAAGTACATGGCCTTCATCGTCTCCTTCCCAAATACGAACAACGGAGCATCTGTCCATATTGACGTTCGCGGCGATCTGTTCAACGAAGATATACAGGATGTCGTGGGTGCGGCGTCGGACGGAGAGGGATTTAAGGATTTCGAGAATGCTGGAGAGATCGTTCTGAGCCATGGTTGCGTGGTGTTGTTTATTATCGTAGTACTGAATAACACGTCCCATGAGGAGAATGTTGGATGAAGCATCAGCGTTGGGATTGGGAATGGATGTATCTTCTGAATCGGGGAGGATAGCTCGAAGCTGTTCAAGGGCTTTTAGGTCGATAGTCCAACCGCCCATATTTTTTTCGTCGGGAGCGATTTCGAATCCGGCTGGACTGTATGCGGCGAAATGAAGTGTATCGGATTGTATATAAAAGAGACGTTCGTCGGTATTGATGGCGGTGGTGTGAATAGCAGAGGTGGATTCGGCTTGAGCTAACTCAACGGATTCGTCTGGCTGGCTCAAAATGACTATGCGATTTTCGGGTATGGCTTCGAGGAGATCGCGGTGGAGCGTATAGGTTTCGGGATCCAAGTAGATAAAACAGCGTTCGCTTGGTTTTTCTGTGATGATAGCGGCACTCTCGGTGATTAAAAAATCGAGCACCCCAGGATTGCGAAARRRRAAAATGGGTTGAGARCKGTCAACCGCTGATGAGTCGCCCTSCTCCAWGTTAAAGACGTTRTGTATTWCTGAAAGCAAATGCGAATCCCCGATTTGTTATGCCCGYCCATGTCCCTAAAACCACACGTTCATGATACATCATGATTCCAGGTATTCCAAATTTGAACGAATAATCTTGGTGTATGAGGCTATATTTTCTCTTTAATATTGAATATATCTACTACTGTTACCGGTGTGGAGCGCACTACGAGATCGTATAATTCTTCTACATCTTGATTGTGCATTCGAGGGCATCCTGATGAGGAATAGATACCTATGGAATCGGGATTTATGGTGCCGTGTATACCCAAATCAACGGGCAGGCCCCCTTCTTCGGGGATCATGGGCATCCATCTGCTACCCAGTTCGTTTTCAGGGTCTCCGGGCGGGATGGGAGCCTGTCCTGGTTTATGCCAAGTGGGATTCTTTTCTTTGTTGCCGATTTTGTATTTRCCGACGGCGGTTTCGTGTCCGGGTTTGCCCAGACCGCTTTGGTAAACCTTGAAAAGCCCGTTGTTGTCCAGCAGGAAAATACGGCATGTGGATCGTTCGATTACTATCTCGAAATCTTTGGGGGTGTATTTCAGGGGCTGATTGAGACTGATACGGTTGGGGTTAATGATGCCGTTGGCGCGCATGAGGAGCCCTTGGGTGGTGTTGAGTTTACTTCCTATAGAGGTGAGACTGTCGCCGCGTTGAATTCGGTATGTTTTGCTGTCTTTGGTTTCGCCTTTCGAAAATATGCTGAGGGTATTGATTGCCCCGTATCGTTCAGCAGCTTCGTTCCATGCGGGACTGTTCATGGGGGCTTCGTCCAGGGCTTTTCGGTAGAGGTCTTGAGCGCCAGTAATATCGTCGCTKCGTTCTTTTTCACGAGCCAGCGCATTGRCGGCGGGTGCTCGAATGTCCGGCGGGGCAGATCCGAATACATCACGGTAAAGGGGCRTGGCTTCGTCGAAGCGTGATTCATTTTCGAGAAGCCGTGCGTATTGAAGTGTAAAGACAGGATGGTCTGGGCTTTCCGGGTAGTCGTCTATGGCTTGTTTGTATTGGGCGAGGGCTTCTTCCAAATTACCAGCAGCGAATTCAATGTCTGCTTGAAGCAGTAATGCTTGGGGAGTGATGTTGGGGTTGTCTACCCGGGCGATGATGGGGCCAAGCAGTTCCCTCGCTTGAGCCAAATCGCCGGACTCGATAAGTTTACGTGCCTGCTGCATGTCGTCTGGTGCGGTTGCTTCCACGCGTTGGCCCAGCATCCCCTGGAACCATTCGGTAAATTTCAGGACCCCTACGGCGGCACCGCCGATGACGAGTATAACCAGAATTATTTTCCCCAATTGGGGTTCTTTGCGTCGTTTTACCATGGTATTATAGTACCTCCCCGCGATGGGCGTGTTTTTTCTAACGCCCTGTACTTGTCTTTATGGCTTATTATCCCCCGATAACCAACATGGTTTCAATGGGATTAAATACGTGATGTATTGAGCCTTGATAAATCGAGCAGCATTTCGGTCATGGATTGATATCGCCTTTCGGGTGAACGGCGCAGGCTTTTAAGGATAATTTTATCCATWCCTCGTGGGATTTGGGAGTTGTATTTTGAGGGTGGTTCAAATCGGAACTTTCGGCTGACCAGTTGTTTTTGAATTTCACGGGCATCTCGGCCTGTGCAGGGGTGTTTTCCAGCCAGGAGTTCGTACATGGTAATGCCGAAAGAGAAGATATCGGAACGATTATCCAATTTTGCTTTTTTATTGGAAAGCTGTTCAGGGGGCATATAGGCGCGTGTCCCCCCACCTTCTTTCATGAAGCGGGTTCGCCAGGTTGCGCTGGATTTGGACAATCCAAAGTCAAATATTTTGACGTGTTTCAGGTCACGGGTGAGCATGAAGTTACCGGGTTTGATGTCTCGATGCACAATGCCATGGGTGTGGAGATAATCCAATCCTGTACTCAACCTGGAGACGACGTAGATCATTTGCTGTAGTGTCAGGTCGCGTTCCTTAATGTGTTTACGTAAATCGAAACCGTCCACATATTCCATGAGTAAGCAGCGGCGCAGGTGACCGTTTCGGTCTTCCTGCTCAATAATCTCTTTATCATAATGCACGATGGTATCATGGTTCAGATTGGCAGCGATGAGGATTTCCCGACCCAGGTGATCGCGTTTCCTGCGTTTTTTATCCAGGTCATAGCGTCGATCCAGCACTTTGATGGCCACCATGAGATCCCGTTCCCGGTCAATGGCTTTATATACTTTTCCCATTCCGCCCGCCCCAATAGGTTTGATGATTTCGTAGCGGTCTACGTGGGTGAGCTCCAGCTGGTTATCGTCATCCGGATCAAGCTCGACTTCTTCATCCAGCTCGGGGTCATCGGCTACAGCTGCTTTTTTTTTCTTAAATAATCCCATGTTCGCAATCCAAGTATGTTATAAATTTCGTATCCATTATAGCTTATTGAGACTTCCAGTTGCTTGAGCCAGCGGGTACAGGTACTTCTTTAAGGATTTCCTGTAAGACCATGGTTTGGGTGACGCGACGCAATCGGCTTTCCGGGTTCAGCATAAGGCGATGCTCGAGCACGGGATGGGTCAGATTCTTGATGTCATCCGGGATGACGTAGCCCCGTCCCATGACGGCGGCGTAGGACTGAGCAGCACGGAATAAGGCCATGGATGCGCGGGGGCTGGCTCCCAGTGAGAGATGGGTGGAATCACGGGTGCGGGCGATGATTCGGAGCAGGTATTCCCGGACTTTGTCGTGGACAAACACTTCTTTCACGGATTGCTGCATGCCCAGGAGTGTCTTGGCATCGGTARCGGGCTTTACGGAATCGATGGGGTGTTGAAGGCGGGTAAGCTCGAGTAATCTGGCTTCATCCTGCATGTTGGGGTAGCCCACGGATAGTTTCATCATGAATCTGTCTAGTTGGGCTTCGGGGAGTGGAAAGGTTCCCTCATGCTCTACGGGGTTTTGCGTGGCGAATACGATGAAAGGCTTTTCCAGTATGTGGGTTGTTCCATCAACACTTACTTGTCCTTCGGCCATGGCTTCAAGAAWKKSANMKKSKGYMCGMRSTGYKGMMYTGTTAATTTCGTCGGCAACCACGATTTGGGAAAATATGGGGCCGGGCCGGAATTCGAATTCGCGGGTTTGCTGGTTGAATACGGATACGCCGCTTACATCGGAGGGGAGCAGATCGGGAGTACATTGAATGCGGGAGAAGGAACATCCGCTGACGGTGGCGAGGGTACGAACGAGAATTGTTTTTGCGACACCGGGTACGTCTTCCAGCAGGATGTGTCCGCCGCCAAGAATGGCAGCCAGAGATTTATGAATGACTTCCGTTTTGCCCAATACGACTTGTTCGGTGGCGGTAACGATTTCTTTAATCAGGGCTCGAAAATTGCTCATGCATTACTCCAACGAGTATTAACAAGACTTTTGGACAAGATGGATCATACGTGCGAGGCTGGATTGGAAGCAAACTGCGCAAACTGCGGGTCTGAATTACGGCTATGCATCATCTTCCTTACTGGTTATCTTCAAGTGAGTCATGTCTTCTCGGTCGGTGGCATGGGGTTGGGGTATTCCAAGGTTACTTATATCTATCCACTCGTCTGTGCTYAGGGAGATGTCTACGGACTTGAGTGCGGTAGTAAGCTGATCGGGATTCCATACGCCTACTATGGATGAGGTGATGGCGGGGTGAGCGTTGACCCATGCAACGGATAGGGCGGCGGGATCGACATCGTGATCTTGGGCGTAGGCTATAAAACGACCAGCTACTTCCATGTATTCGGAATTCTTGTAGCGTTCTTTATACATGGCATTGATGGATATTCGGCCTTTTTCGCTGCGATGGTATTTCCCGGTAAGCATGCCGGAGCCCATGGGGCTGTAGGGGCACACGGCCAGGTCCTGGGCTTGTGCCATGGGTAGAATTTCAATTTCGGCAGTGCGCTTGATGAGGCTGTACATGGGCTGGATGGCAGTTACTGGAGCCAGGTGATTTGCTTGTGCTGTCATGATGGCTTTCTGACATTGCCATGCGGCGAAATTGGAGACGGCGATGTAGTGGACTTTGCCTTGATCGACCAGCTGCGATGCGGCGCTCAGGGATTGCTCGATGGGGGTATGATCATCCCAATGATGTAAGTACAGAATATCAATATAGTCGGTTTGGAGACGTTGGAGGCTGTCTTCTACCCCTTTGAGAATATGACGGCGGGAGCTGCCCTGGTTGTTGATGCCGATGCCGGAGGGGAAATAGGTTTTGGTAGCCAGCACGACTTCTTCGCGATGATCTTTTAACCAGTGTCCGACAATGCGTTCGGTTTCTCCACCACAGTAGACATCGGCGGTATCGAAAAAATTGATACCGGTATCGAAGGCTTGATCCATGAGGGACATGGATGCCGTTTGGTCAGCTTCATTGCCGAAACTCATGGTGCCGAGGCAGAGGCGCGAGACTTGAATTCCGGTGGAACCGAAGTACGTGTATTGCATGTGTGTATAACTCCCGAATGTGGTGTATCGACGGCATTGTATCAACTTCGTTGCTGCGATTGAAGCGGTTGTATATAGTTTCTTGAATTGGTATACATAGTAGGCGCAGGGAGATTAGATTTGGCTCAATGTTTTTCAGAGAGATACGGTCATGTTCGCGGTTTGCAATCGGGGATGGTGCGGGAAGGCCGTGCATTGGTGGATGAGCGTGTGGTGCAGGGTCTTTGGTATGACCGTTTGTTTCGTCAGGCAGGGTTGCTTACAACGGATGGTCGGGAATTAGCGGTAGTGTCTCCGGGATGGTGGAACCATGGGCCGGGGCCGGATTTTAAGGGGGCGCAGTTGGAATTCAATGGTCGCCTGCATACGGGGGATGTGGAAATTCATCTTTCAGCGGCAGGGTGGCGACAGCATGGTCATGATAAAGACAGCCGCTATGATGAGGTGATACTCCATGTAGTCTTGGATGCGCCGCCGGAAAGACCGGAGGTTCGATCTTCGGGGCGAGAGATCCCTACGCTGCATCTATCGCCGTATCTGGAAGAGGATATTTTGTCGCTGGCGGTGCAGATGGATACGGGGGATTATCCGAACCGGGTGGATGGAAGTTTCGGTCGATGCGCCGGGGTGGTGGAAGCGTATGGCCCGGAGCGGCTGGAACCGATGATTCGGCTGGCCGGGGAATGGCGGATGCTTTTTAAGGCGCGGGAGATACGTGAGCGGATGGATCGYATGGGSCCCGATCAGGTGGTGTATGAGATGCTRCTGTATGCTTGCGGGTTCAGTCATTTCAAACATCATTTCCGGGCGTTGGCTCGACAGCTTCCGTATGATCGGGCGCGTCAGCTTGGCGGAGAGGATGCCTTGCTTCTGGAGGCGGCGTTTTTGCAGTTGTCAGGATTGCTGCCTAATGATTTACCGGAAGGGTGTGACGGGGTCCCCCACTTTGCCCGAATGCGGGGTTACCGCCKGMMWMRRYYGGAGGGGCTGCAATCGCTGCCGTTGGATTGGCGGCGGATAGGAGTGCGTCCGATAAATTTCCCGGAACGCCGCATGGCTGGCGCGGCGCGAGTTGTTGCACGGACGGCTGATTTAGGGCTGGTGGAAACGGTAGATCGTATATGGCGACAAGAGGATTTGACTCCGTTGAAGCGTCGTAGAGCCTTTGAAGCCTTGTTCCCCACTCCCATGGGTTTTTGGTCCTCTCATTGCAGCTGGACAGGTAAGAAAATGGGTACACCTTCTGCACTGATTGGCGCTGGGCGGGTACGCTCTATAATTGGGAATGTATTTGTCCCGCTTGGACTGGCGTTGGCTCGAAAGGAGCGGAATCGGGACTATGAGGAGCGGGTGTTTACGTTCTTTGCGGCACTACCCAAGGAGCCGGAAAATCAGATACAACGCAAAATGCTGCCGCGAGTTTATGGTGATGCGATTCCGAAAAAGATCAATTTCTGTACACAACAGGGTCTGCTCCAAATGTATGCAGATTGGTGTGAGCCGAACCCTTCTTGCCGGGACTGCCGAGTGATGAATGTAATTGGCGGTAAAGAGAGTGACCTATAATTTTGAGCCTCTTCGTCGCTGACGCAAGGTCATGGCAATAGCAGCTACCCCCAATGTAAGCAGCAGCAGGTGCTGTATTGAAAACAGGAGAACTGAAATGGAGGTTCGGACCAATCCTGTTAGTGATGCGGAACCCTGTATGGTGGWGTTGAGYTTGGGGCTGAGTCGGTAGTACGCGTCGGACAGRATAGTTCCAACGATGGTATTGAGCATGTAGGTGTCACGCATAGCGCGGACCGTATGCAATTCATTCGCCAGGGGCGTGCCATACGCGGCGGACGCGATAAGACAGCCTCCTCCTCCACCGCCGCCTTCAACGGACCCTCCGAATGCACTGGCTACAAACTGATCTAACGTGCCGCCTCCAGTGGTGACGATGGCGGCGTATTCCACGGCATTGGTTTCGGTATCCAAATCAGGATCTCCACCGCCGGAATAGGGTTCGGTAGCGTCTCTGCTACTACCACGGGATTCGTCGGGCAGGCAGGTATCGGGACCGAAGCAGGTAACGACCTGGTAGTCGCCATTGAGGGTGACTCCCCCGTCGTTCAGCAGGCTGGTAAGTGCTATCTGGGTATTCCCGCTTATGAGCATGAGCACGGCGATGGCTTCACGATACTCTGTTGCACTTCCGGTATTACTTTCTGCATCAAAGGTGCTCAGGTTGGCAACGAATGCAGCATTGGTGGCCGAGGCCATATCTGATGCGGGTAGTGTACCGCATGCGATGGCTTCCACAAGGGCAAATGAGGCTATTTCGGGCAGGCTGTCCCCGTCAATGTCAGCATACAGGGAGAATGCTTTGAATAGGGCATTGTATTGGGTTTCGATATCGCCAAATTCGTCGCACAGGGATGGGAAATCATCCGGATCGGCTGGATTGGTTCCGGCTAGGAATTCATCGTAGTCATAAACGGTATCGGAATCACGATCCAAGGCACTTCGAACGCCAGTGCCGGCAGGTACCACGGTGAATGTGAGGGGCCGAGTGGGAAAGGCCAGATCCAACAGATCGTTGACTGAAATGGTTTCTGCTCTGGAGTCGGATTGAAAGAATGTTGATCCGTTGCGTGCTTCGGAGGCTTCCAGCAGGAAGCTTCTGAATTCTCCATCCATGATACCGCGAGCGATGACATCTACTCTACCGGCTACGGCCAGGGCGATACTGTCGGCTACACGTTGAGAATCTTCTGGCGGCGGGGTGAGGGCAAGTAGCGTTACTTGTTTGCCCACTGCGGCATGTGCGTCTTTGCTGTCTGCTATGGATGGTGGTGGCGAGGGTAATCCCAGGGCTGGGGATGTGGGAGGATTGCCGAAATCGGATCCAGAGAAGGCAAACATGAGGGCAGCGATATCGGCTATATCCTGATCGCTTGTGGGATTGAATAGTTGGCTTGAAAAGAAATCGCTTATAGAAGCTACGGTACCGTCGTGGAAATAGCCAAATCCTGCGCGACTTGGGGTTGTGCTCAGACTCATCCCTGCTTTATCGAACATATTTCTTGTTTGCGGTACTTTGATGTTTCTATTGTCAGAGCCGTCAAAGGAAACCATCATGCCGTGCTTGTTTCCGTTTTCGTCTACAGGTATCTCGTCAAAGGTACTTCCATTCCATAGGGCGTTGGACCCGACACCTGTAGGTAAGGAGTGGCAGGTAATGCAGTTGAAAAAATTGGAATCAAATTGCCCTAATTCGACACCCGTATAAATTCGTAATCCACGACGGGGATCGCCTGGTGGTGATGCGGCACCGCGAGGCAGCGCGAAGCGTCCTGTGGCAAAGTTGTTAGGCAAATCTATACTGGCTGGAAGAGAGTTATCGAAATTTCGAAATGGATTAGGGGGGAAATGAAGTGTGCTGAGGAAGTCTTTGAATTCCTGCATTTCAGTAGTGGTCAGCATGACATCATCGCCGAGCAGTCCTACAAATGCTGGATTAAAATCTTCAATCCCAGCCCGGTCGCCACGCCAATGGAAGGGTTCCATCCCGATAATATCTTTGAGGGTCTGGGTGACCATGGGGCCTTTTGCAGAGTGATTGTCATTGRACCCGGTGTTTAAAATGGGCAGATTTCCGCCCAGATTATGGGTTTTGCTTGATACGGATGCACTAGGCAAATCCGGTGCGCCTAAATCCCATGCAAGCCGATCCATGCGTGCGTCGATGTGGCAGGAGGCACAGGATGCGATGCCCAGGCCGGATGTTTTATGGGTATCGTAGAGATGCTTCCTCCCCACTTTGATTGCAGGGGGTGTGGGGTCAAAGAAGGGTATGCGCGCAATTTGAGTATCTGTTWCAGTGCTGATGACGGAAATTGATGCGTCGAATCGATTCAGTACATAGAGGCGGCTCCGCGTATCGTCCACAATGATGCCAACAGGGCCTTCCTGCACTTCGGTAGGAATGGTGTTGATGCGGTCTCCGTTTTCATCGATGACGACGACGTTGTTGGAACCCATGCCGGTGATGTAGCCCCGGGTACCGTCGTCACTCCAGGCAATGCCGCGAGGATCGCCGATTGCCCGATCGCGATCAGCCTGGTTCGCCAGGGTGGGTGTTGTATAGGTGAGATGACTGTTCAGATCGATCACATCGGGTGAGCCCAGAGTGCCAGGTGTAGCCAGGCCCAGGACAACTCGAATGAAGATGCCGTTGATGTTGGGTTCGAATCGTTGTTCATTGATGCCATCCACACCCACTACAGTGACATCGCCCGTTATCGGGTTGGTGGCAATAGCCATACAAATGTTCATCAGACCTTCGATATAGCCCGTTACAACCAGGTCAGTTACATCGATGAGCGCCACATCATTGTCCAGCAGATCCCATCCGGGGATGCGGTTGGATCTGTCGGCGTTCGCTCCACTGACGAAATCGGTCCAGTTGCCGTTGTTATCATCCATCCATTGATCTGAATCGTCTTTCTTGACAATGTGGCTCACGAGCGGCGGGTTAGCCACAGCTAAAGGCGGGTCGATAGCATTCCCGTTGTTAGGCGGCGGGTTTACGCCCATGTAGGGCCCGTCAGGATCGCTGACGGTGTTGTTTTCGTCCAGGCTTCGACTACCGTTGATGATGGTGGTACGGTTACCCGATTCGAAGATAGCGCAGTAAACGGTGTTCTGGTCGGGGCTAACAGCAAGGGCGCGGGGTTCTTCGCCGTCGATGGGGATATCGGCGAGATGTGCTCGGGTGATGGCGCTATATACCTGAACGATATCGACGGATGCACAGCTGATGAATGCCCGTCCTATGGAGAAGACCACGTCGGCTGGTTCGTCCAGGGTTTCAAAGGTGTCGATGAGGGTCATAGTAGTCAATTCGACGATGCTGATGCTGTCGGATATTTGGTTGACCACCCAGACTTCGGTATTGGTGCGGAAGCGTACAGATACGGGATCCAGCCCAACAGGTACAGCTCCAATATGAACCGGAGTGCCGGATTCAAGATTGTATACTTCTATGCGGTTATCTGCAGTGTTGCAGGCAACGAGGAGGGTCTTGTCAAAATTGATGTCCAGAGGGTGTACTTGGGGTGTTTCAAAGTTGACGAAATCGGATTGGGCCGTTGCCGATAAGGTCGTAAGTATACCGATACAAAATACAGCAATAATGTTAATTTTCAACATATCTCATCCCCAAGATGTTACCAGATTCATTGTAGTTATAGGCATGATCACGAGTGTATCGTATCTGTTGGGCATACGCAAGGGAGAGTGTGCGTATTTACGCAAGATTTTGAAGGGCAAGCAGAATCATACCCATCTGTAGTCTTATCTGCAGTTCTATAGGCGTAGGTTTCATATTGAATCGAGACTTCAGAGGTGCCAGGTCGTCGTCGCTCAGGGTCTTATTCTTACTCCTAATGAGGGTCAGCTCTTCTTTCAGGCGGGCGGTATAAAGATCGTCCAGAGACGGGCTGGTGAGGTCGATGTGGAACAGAGGCAATTCGCTTACTATACAGAGCGGATCTCCGCCCAGAGATTGAATCCATTGCATGGAAGAAGGCTTGAATAGGGCTGCGGTTTCTGAATCACCCAAGTTCAGAAAGTGCTGCTGCATGGGCTTGGAATGGGGTGTGGACGTGAATCCTTTACGGTATCGAACGAAGCCTTTCTCGCCATGGCGGTCGATGTCGTGTTGGGGGAAATCAAGTACCTCGCATAGGTGAGTGAACGCCTCCATGAAGGGGATACCTAGATTTTCCCATTCCCGGCATACGAGGCACCACGCCCCTTCAGCGAAAGCGAGCCCGTGGAGGGAGAAATGGGCTGCGTAGGGGGCATGTGGGCGAAGGAACGATTGCATGGCTTGGCATTCAGGCCGTTCATCACCATCGTCACCAAAGCCGAATTCCATGTCGTCGCCGGGTAGTTCTCGTATGGTTTGGTTCAGGTAATCCGCCATAGAAAATGGATCGCGAAACCAGGGACGATTTCGATCTGCCCCATCAGGATTCATTTGGGAGATGACGTGAAATGTGAACTCCTCCAGCATCTGTGGGAAGTGCTCAGTAAGGATAGGATAGAGCAGTTGTGCCGTCATGGGGCCCATAGGTTCATCGGCGTGGCATCCCGCGATGATGGAGACGTGTTGCGAGCCGGTGCCGAAAATCAATCCGAACATGGGCGTTCCCTCCCGGGAGTGTCCGATGGTGTCGTAGTGTATTCCGGGCCAGGATTGGATAAGCTGGGTTAGTTCACTTTGGTCGCGAAAACGAAGCAATTTGCTGGGGATGGTGCAGTTTTTGATTTGCTCTATCAGATCCATCTTCTTACCTCGCAAGGGGTTACGGTTGATATTGGGGTACAGCGAGTATTCACGTTATATGGTACAATTTATGGGTACCTGTCGATCAAGTAGGCTGCACTTCTTGGCAATGTATTGCAGGGGAAATGTATTTATATGGCAAAAATAATGGTAATGGATGACGATACAGCGCTTCGGGAAACGCTGTGTAGTTTACTGCGAGAGGCAGGTCATGAGGTAATTGACGCTTCTGATGGTAAGCAGGGTTTGTCATTATTCGCCAGGGAACCTTCGGATGTGGTGATTACGGATATTCGAATGCCGCATGTATCGGGTCATGATGCCATATTGAAACTGAGGAACGCCTTTCCGGATCTGAAGATCATTGCCATGACTGGCGGCGGTGCTGTGGATAAGGAATTGTATTGTGAAGTGGCGCAGAAACTGGGTGCGGACCGCACGCTGACCAAACCGTTTGATCCGGCTGAACTTATCTCCACCCTTCATAGCTTGATTTAGGGCTCTTCTTGTAGTTATCCGTTTGTTTATGGAATAATCCGGTTGTTGACGTTCAATTTCTACTTAATCAAGTCAAACATGAGGGATTTCATTGTGGCAGACGATAACACGCCTTTAGTGAAATATGAGGCTTACGGGCCTATCACTGTGGGGACTTTGTTTAATACCAGCATGTTGGATGGTATGACGGTAACCAATTTTGGCAATCAGGTGGTTGGATACGTGGAGAAGAATCCCGGAATCCAGCTCATGCTGAATTTCAAGAATGTGCAATATTTATCCAGCGCAGCACTCACCGAGCTAATTCGTATTGATGAAGCAGCCAAAGCCGGGAACGGTAAGGTTCGTCTGTGTAATTTGTGCAATGATATTGAAAAGGTTTTTGAAATCACAAAATTCGACAAATTATTCGAGATTCATAAAGGCGAGCCTATGGAAACGTCTTTGAAGAAATTCCGACGCTCTGTAGAAATTTCTCAGGAAGAAGCAGCATGGGAAGAGCGTAACAAGAATTTCTAAGTATTTTCATAAGTGTAAATCTATTTCGCGGGATGCTTATATCCCGCGATTTTTTTTTGGTCAGATGACCCAACCGTATGATATGGTATCCATCTTTATATTGACCAGTGTTCGTACTTTAGTGAGGTGATTCGATGAATGATTTTCAGGGTAAAGTGGCGGTGATTACGGGCGGAGCCAGCGGTATTGGCCGGGCCATGGCGGAGCGATTTGCAGAAGAAGGCATGAAAATCGTTCTGGCGGATGTGGAAATGGAAGCACTCCATAAAGCGGAAGCGGAAATGCAGGCTGAGGGCGCGGAAGTGCTGGCCGTTCGTTGTGATGTGTCGAAGGCGCATGACGTGAAGGCGTTGGCTCAGGCGGCGGTGGAACGATTCGATAGCGTTCATATTCTGTGCAACAACGCCGGGGTAGGCATGACCGGCAACGCATGGGAAATTGATCTGGAAGATTGGGAATGGGTTATGGGCGTGAACTTGTGGGGTGTGATTTACGGCATACACTATTTCGTGCCCATCATGCTGGAAAACGGGGGACCCTGTCACATTGTAAATACGTCGTCTATGGCTGGGCTGACCTCCGGTGTGAATATGTCCCCTTATTATGTGACGAAGCATGGCGTGGTGGCTTTGTCAGAGAATTTGCATAAAGAACTGGAAACCCAGGAAGCCAACGTAAGCGTGTCGGTGTTGTGYCCGGGCTGGGTGGATACGAAAATTCATGAATCGGATCGAAATCGTCCAAAGGGTCCGGTGAGTGATGCGGATATGGATGATACTTCCAAAATGATGAAGGCTGTAGTGGGAGAGATGTTGAAAGACGGGCTGCCACCGAAGGAGGTGGCGGCGATGGTTTTTGAGGGCGTAAAGGAAAAACAATTCTATATCCTCCCCCACGCTCATTGGAAAAATCATATTGAGGTACGCATGGAAGATATTCTGGAGCAGCGCTCTCCAACCATGATGTTGCCGCCAGAAAATTAACCGGCACGGATCGGCGGAATACATCATGGCTCTGCGCATCGTCGCTGATGAAAATATCCCTTTGGTACGCGAGGCGTTCGCTGGGGTTGGTGAGGTGCGTGTTGTGTCGGGGCGAAATCTTTCCCGCACAGATTTAACGGATGCGGATGCGCTGCTGGTACGGTCAGTCACACAAGTCGATGCAGCTCTTCTGGAAAATACGCCCGTTCGTYTTGTCGGTACGGCTACGAGCGGCTCTGACCATGTGGACATTCCCTTGCTGACTTCTCGTGGCATTGGATTTGGGCATGCCCTGGGCTGTAACGCAGTGAGCGTGGCGGAATATGTGTTGGCGGCGCTGGTGCATTGGTCTTTGAAGCAAGGGCGCGACCTGAAAACCTGTTCGCTGGGTATTGTGGGATTTGGTCATGTTGGCCAAGCGATATCTGCGCGAGCACGAGCCTTTGGGATGGAGGTTCTGATCAATGACCCTCCACGAGAGCGTGGTACGGCGGAATTGATCTATCGTCCGATGGAGGACATCCTGGAATGCGATGTGGTRACCCTGCATGTGCCGCTRGTKGATTCYGGGYTGGACCCRACMWTSCATCTGGCGAATGCTCTGTTTTTTGATACGTTGAAGGACGGTGCCTGCTTCATCAATACATCTCGTGGGGAGGTGGTTGATTCGGAGGCGTTGAAGCATGCTCTCGGGAAAGGCAGATTGAGCGGTTGCATTCTGGATGTATGGGAAAACGAGCCTACTCCCGATCTTGATCTGCTTGCCATGACCGATATCGCCACACCGCATATTGCCGGGTACTCATTGGACGGTAAAGTGCGGGGCACGAAAATGGTCCRTGATGCGTTGTGTCGTCATTTTGCCATTGAGCACGAGTGGGACCCCTCTCCCCTGCTCCCCAGTCCGGCAAAACCACGATTGTATGTAGCATCTGATGATGGGGCGGCGGCAGTTGGCYNGCATTYKGRYYKSYKMTGACAWWATSWSCRAYGAYGMKGMRKTYSGMTSYKKYRWKMYSMMSKCSTATGAGGAGCGCGGTACGGAATTCGATAGACAGCGACGGGAATATCCGACGCGGCGGGAATTCGGTGCGGTGACGGTGGAGATTACTGGAAAAGGTACTGAATTAATTGAAGTGCTGAATGGCCTTGGATTTCGTGTCGAAGAGAMAYSACMWWRRCCRGGAGANRYMRKMATGAAANNGNYSRTGATSAYMSGMKAWRGCGGMSMRSMMKYGRTGKYSRWWSMGGMYGMMMYWSMGSYGSMRMKASWYGGYCSYGRSSWRKTKSTKSWGMKKRTSGCGGCGNNNKSSRTSAATCCGGTGGATTGGAAGATTCGCGAAGGACAGTTGAAGCAAGCCGTTAAACTGACGTTCCCCACCAGTATGGGTTTCGAATGCGCAGGTGTGGTGCTGGATCGAGGCAATAGTGCCCGTCATTTCAAGGTAGGCGATAAGGTTTATGCCCATGTGGTGCCGGAGCGGATGGGGGCATTCTCGGAAATAATGGCTATCGATAAATCGTCTATAGCGCCCATGCCGGAGAATGTATCATTTGAAGAAGCGGCATCGCTGCCGCTGGTGGGGCTGACGGCGTGGCAGGTTTAYYACGAYATTATGAAATTGWAGGAAGGCCAGAAGCTGTTTATCAATTCYGGCTCKGGAGGGGTGGGTACGTTTGCCATACAGTTGGCGAARCATATTGGCGCGGAAGTGACYACAGTGGCCAGCCCGGCGAATCACGAATTACTTAAATCTCTGGGAGCGGACACGGTACTGGATTAYMAYACGCTGGACTATGCGGATCTGGGTCCGGTTTTCGATGCTGTTTTTGCTATTCGGGGCGAATCGGACTTGGAAAACGCGTTCAAGCTGGTCAAGCCGGGCGGTATGGTGGTGTGTATCACAGCTACCCCCGATGAACCCTACGCCCGGAGCATTGGCTTGGGTGCCGTTCCGCGATTTTTCCTTCGCATGATGAATCGGAAAATTATGGCGCTGGCGAAGAAGGCCAATGCGACCTACCGATTCTATGCGCTGCATCCCAGCGAGGCTCAGCTCCGTCTCATCAAGGACGTGGTGGAACAGGGCGCGGTTAAGCCTGTGGTGGATAAGGTGTACCCGTTGGAGTCGTATAAGGAWGCCTTCGAGCATTTGGAGGGCGGACATGCTAGGGGTAAGGTGGTTCTGCAAATCAGAGATGACAATTCTTAGGAAGGCCGTATAGCATGCCTCAAATTTTCGTAACGCGCGCCATTCCAGATCGTGCTTTGAATGTGTTGACCGATGCGTTTGGGGCGGACTCGGTGCAGGTGTATGAAGAGGACCGTATCATCCCTCGCGAGGTACTGCTGGAAAGGGTTAAGGGTGCAGACGGTGTGCTCACCATGCTGACGGAATACTGGGATGAAGAAGTGTTTGAGTCGGCCGGGAGCACCCTTAAAATTTTGGCGAACTGCGCTGTGGGGTATAACAATATCAAGGTGGRTGCGGCGACGGCGCGTGGCGTGGCGGTGAGTAATACGCCGGAWGTGTTGACGGAATCCACGGCGGATTTGGCGTGGGCACTGATACTAGGGGCGTGCCGACGTGTGGGTGAGGCGGAGCGGTATCTACGTGCGGGAAAATGGGACAGTTGGAGTCCAAATTTTATGCTGGGCAACGACGTGCATGGCGGTACCCTGGGTATATTCGGTATGGGACGCATTGGTCGGGCCACGGCACGTCGGGCGGCAGGGTTCAACATGCGGGTCATCTATCATTCTCGAACGAGGATAGAAGCCGATGTGGAAACGGAATTGAATGCCCGTTACGTTCCTTTTCTGGATCTGCTGGCGGAGTCCGATGTGATCTCCATCCATTGCCCGTTCACATCGGAGACACGGCATGCCTTTGGCGCGKATCAGTTTCGTGCTATGAAATCCACGGCTACGCTGGTGAATACATCGCGGGGCCCTGTAGTGGATGAAGCCGCCTTGGCGCAGGCACTGCTGTCAGGCGAGATCGCGTTTGCCGGTCTGGACGTGTTCGAGAAAGAGCCGAAGATACATTCCGATCTGCTGACCTGCGAAAATGCGATGCTTCTCCCCCACATCGGTTCAGCCACTCTGGAAACACGTACCCAGATGGCGGAATTGGCCGCCCGGAATATAGTGGCACGACTTACCGATGCCCCCCTCCCCACTTGCGTGAATCCCGAGACGATTACTGACTGAATTACAGCACTTTACCTTTGATTCGGTGCGGGTTCTGGGTATACTACGCGCTCTTTTGGCGCGGTGTTTCTTGAAAGGACTTGGTGTATGTATATCGGGCGTATTGTTTGTATTGCCATGACGGCGGATGATCGTTTATGTGCTTCCTATAGGGTGTCCAGCCGGTCGTTTCCCAATCGAAAAGCGGTGATTGCGGAATCGGGAGATAAAATTAGCATCATTCCCAAGGAAGGCCACGAAGGAGATATTCATCGCAACCCATATATCGCCTATAACTGCGTGCGTTTAGTGCAGGATGGGCAGGTGGCTATAGCTACCAACGGAAGTCAAACGGACCCCATTGCGGAGAAGATTGCCATGGGTATGCCTGTCCGCGATGCGTTGGCGTTATCTTCGCTGGCCTTGGACTACGAGAAGGACGATTACAATACCCCTCGCGTGAGTGCGGTGGCGGATAAACGAGACGGCAGCGGGTGGCTGGCAGTGGTGCGGGAGGACGGCCTGGACGTACGCCGTATGCCGTTGGAAGCGGGGAAATATTTTTACGTCGCTACCTACGAAGAGAATACCGTGTCGCCCCAACAGTCTGGCGTGTATGATGCCACATCGACGGATGATGCGTGTGACTTCGTGCTGAGTCGAGGTRTGTTCGCTGAGCGTGAGAAACCTATTACAGCAGCGGCGGCTATGGCTTCCGATAGTGGATTTGAAATTTCCTGCAAAGATATTGACCCGGCCTGATGGGCGGACAAGTATAAAGGAGCTATCTCGTATGACCACGGAATATGTAACCCCTCTGGTGGAGCGTTTCGCCACGAAAGAGATGTCGGAGTTGTGGGGCGCCCAGCGTAAGTTCAGCACCTGGCGTCGATGCTGGGTTGCCCTGGCGGAGGCAGAACAAGAACTGGGTCTCCCTATATCAGACGAGCAAATAGCCGAAATGAAAACTTCTGGCTTTAATCAAAAGTATCTGCCGGATATCCCCTTACCAAAACCACTCGAATTATTTGACTCTTTTGAAGACTGTATCAAAGGTGTGCAGGATATTTTGATCGTGACTCCTAGTCA